>JAZNOU010000006.1:0-45891 GCA_045589295.1 Clostridia bacterium | reverse complement strand
GCAATTGGGATATCCAGTCCTATTTAAGACATTCAACTACAAATACAAACGATAGTATTTCTGTTGTAGATGTTTCAAATATGAATCTTGGCGGTAACTTCTCAGGCGGTGCCTTAAGACTTTATAATGACAGAGCAACCGACTACGATACCGACTATATGACATTCAGAAGAAACTTTAATGGCACTCAGGGCATTTCTTTAACAAGCGGAGAGTATGCAGGCAAAAAGCTTGTTTACGAAGCGGATGTTAAAATAATTTCATCTGGTGCGCATCAGTCATCATTCTTTGCACCTTCAAGAAATCAAGCAAAGATTTTTGATTATCCAAACTCTGGTGCATGGAAACCTACATTACAAACAGCCGGCAACTTCCGTGTTGAAGAAGGCACATGGGCAAACTCATCTTACGGTCCTATATATATGTGGTATGGTACACCTGCATCTGCACACAACTATAAGAATGATGCCGGAAAAATTAAAATTATCCTTGACCAGACAGGCGAAGTAGATACAATCACTGTTTACAACAATGGTGCAGTTTTGAAAAATACTGCAAACAGCGTATTAAGCGGACATAAAAGAAGTGGTTTGACATATACAGGCTTGCTCCCTGCAGGTTATCAGGGTCAGGAATTTAACTTTGCAGACACAATTTATGGTGTTTGGGGTAGTGTAAATGGCATGGAAATCTATGTGGATAACTTTAAAGCTTATCTCATAGACAGCTTCAGCGTTAGCGATGTTGAGCTTGTCGGAAGCGAAACTGCTTTTGAACCTTCAACAGATTCTGTAGTATATACATTTACAGGTGAAGTTGACCCTGCAACAATTAATGAAAGCGTTAATGTTCTTGATGCAGAAGGTAATAAGGTTGTAAACGCTGTTAAGAGTGCTACACTCGAAGAAGGCGGCAAAAAATTAAGAGTTGTTTTAGCTAAGTCACTTGTTAGTGAAAGCAATTATAAAGTTGTATTAAATGATACAATAAAAGACATTTACGGAACATCTATTACCCAGGAATATGAGTGGTACGAGTATCCAATTAATGAAAACTATACAGCAACAAACGGCAAGTATATGATTGGTGCCGCTGAATGCACATACACACCTGCATCAGGAAGTACAGGTGCAAAAATGGCAAAAGCAGACGGTACAAGTGCGACTTTTGTTGACTGTTACATTCCTTACACTCCTACAACAAACAGAGAAGTAGAGTTTACAACAGCAAGAAAACTTTTGGTTGAAAGCATTACACCTGCAGCAGTTCCTAGTTACGATTTAGGAAAAGATCAGGTTATTACAATTAAATTTGAAGAAGTTCTCGCTGATAATACCGACCTTTCAAACGCATTTATCGTAACAGATAAGGACGGAAAGAATATCCCGGGTCTTGCTGCAGAATTCGGCGAAACAAAGGATATTGTAAAACTTCAGCTTTCAGGACTTCAGCTTGGCGATGGCAAACATATGATCGAATCAGTTGATGGTAAATTAGCAAATGCTGATGGACTTTTCGCAAATGTAAGTATTTCTTTCAACACTGTTGACTTTATGGTTATATATTCTGAACCTGGTACAGGCGTTATTACTGAATATGTAGAAGGCAAAGACCAGACTATTTTACTTGGCTTGTCTTCACCGGCTACACTTGCAGCAGAAGAATTTGCTACAGGTTTTGAAGTTGTGGACGAAAACGGCACTAAGATTGAAGGCATTCAGGCTACATATAATGCAAATAACGCTGCAAAAACAGATGATGACACAATCACACTCCAGCTTTCAGGTCTTAGACTTGGCAAAGGTATGCACACAATTAAAGCTACAGATAAGCTTATTGACAGAAGAGGAAGAAAGCTTGAATTTGAGTACAGCTTTAAAATCTTACCATTCAAAGCAACATATGAAAGCAGTATTACAGGCTATGAGCCAAAAACAGAAAAAGCAATTAATATTGAATTAACATATCCTTTGAATGATGAAAGCGCGAATGCTATCAATGATGCATTTGTTGTTGAAAATCAGGAAAACTTAAGAGTAAGTGGCTTAACAGTTACAGTTTCAGAGGATAAAAAAGTTGTTACACTTCAGCTCAAAGACCTTGATATCACAGGTGGTTCTTATAAGATTACATCAAAAGATGGCTCGTTGGTTAGCATCAAGGGCGAACAACTTGCTGCTGTTATGATTACTGTGAATACAGCAAGCAAAGTAGTAGGCGATTTGGCTGGTGAAGGTGCAGGCTCAGGAAGTGCTCTTCCTGGAGACGCAAACTTTGACACAGTTGTATTGCTTGAAGAAAACTTTGAAAACAGCATTGAAAAAGCAGAAAAAGGAATTGAATTTACACCTTATGTAAACTGGTATACAAGTCCGGACAAAAAACCTTCAATCTTTACATTAGAAAAAATCGGTGCAGAATACAGAGATGCCGAAGTTAAGATTGTAAAGGACCCTGCAGACCCGGATGGTGACAACATGGTATTGATGAACAATACTGGTTACTATGGAAAAGACGGCTCAGTTCTTGCGTCTTCAACATCAAATTCTACAGCTCCTAACTATCATATAGTAAAAAGAGCATTAGATAAGCAGGAAACAATTACAGAAGATCAATACACAGTTATTCGTATGAGTTCACGCATATATGTTCCTAGCAGTTCGGTACCTCACGTTCCGTTAAGCTCACAGCAGCTTCGTAACGCGTCTTACATCCTTGGTGCTACAAGCAGAACAGGCGTGGAAATCAACGACTCTAACTTTGCAAGACACACAGACGGATCACCTAAATTCCATATGTATAACACTGCAGCCACTGTTTCAACAGGAGTAGCAGGTAGCGTAGATGCACTCTTTACAACAGATGAATGGCATACTATTGAGTTTGTGTTCTCTGCAAATGAGTTTGCTGCAACCGGACAGTTAACACCTTCACATCATGTTTATCTTGACGGAAAACTTGTAAGCGAAATTGCATTTGCTTCAAACTATAGTACTATTGACGGTATGATGTCAAAAATTGTTGGTGCAGACTCAGGTTCACCTGTTGTAGTTTACTATGATGATTGGAAAATCACAAAAGAAACAAAATTCAGAACACACGTTGACGTTCCGAAAGACAATGTTAAGGAAGACGATGATATTACCCTTACATTAACAAAGAAACTTAACGCTGAATCTGTAAAACTTATTGAAGATTCACTTAAAGATGATACTCTTGAAGACCTCGTTACTGTAAAAGACAGCGAAGGCAATATAGTTGATGCTAATATTACAATTACAAACGGAAATGTTATTACAATTGTTCCTAAGAACGGACTTAAATATCAGACCGACTATATCTTAGAAGTTAAGGCAACAACAAAAGTAAATGGAATTCCACAAACACTTAAGTCCGAAGATGGCGAAGCATTTGGAGGTCTTTCATATCCGTTTACCACTGCAAAAGCATTAAATGTTTATATTGATGCAGTAGCAAGTAAAGCAAGCTTTAACTGCTTTAGCACAGCAATGGAAACTGCAACAAGATTTACTTACACAATGAATCTTTCAGGTGCACACGACAAAGACGTAATTGCAGCAGTTGCAGCATTTAATGAAAAAGAAGAGCTTATCGGTATTCAGTATGTTACAATCCCAAGCGGAAGCACAGCTGCAAACTTTGACTTTAATACATTTGCAGGCAGAACAGGGGCTAAGATTGTAAGAATGTATATCTGGGAAGCTAAGACAGACGGTTCTATGGGAAGACTTATGCAGCTTCCTGATGAAATAACAAGCAGATAATTAGGGGGTAATTTAGCATGAAAAAAGCACTAACATTATTGCTGACACTTTGTTTAATAGTGTCAGTATGTGCACTTCCCGTATCAGCAGCAGTAAGCATTCCGTTTAATTCAACTAACATTGAAATTTTGGATGCTGTACAGGGAAAAATCAGAGTATCAGGCAACCTTGTTAACGACATGGGTTCTGTTTTAGAAAACAGATATGTAACAATTTTAGCACTTAATGGTCTTGATGCTCCTATATCAAACTATTCAGTACCAGGTGCGGTTGTAGCTATTGCAACAACAACTGCATCTGCAGATACAGTAGGTAAATTTTCAGCAACATTTACATTTGTTGCTGAAAATCCAACTAGTTTAACTTTTTACGCATTATATGATGGTTATACCTCAGCGGGTGTAAACTTTACAATCGAAGGTACCGCAAGTGCAGCAACACTGGTAAAACAAATTCAAACAGGTAATATTGCTCAAGATGTGATTATGGACAAAATTAAAGAACATGGTCAGATCGGTGTTGACTTAACACGTTTTTCTCAATCAGAAGCGTTGTTTGAGTACAGAGTTTACACTAACAGATTGGATATTGATGTAACAGGTACAAACGCTCAGATTTTGGAAAGCTTCTATGCTTTGGTTGATAAGGTTGAAACTGAAGCAGCATTTGTTAAAGAATTCAACAACACAACTTATGCAACAACCTTTATTACATTAATGAGAAACAATGCGGCAAGTATGAAAGGCATAAGCTTTACAGCGTATGATGCTCTTAGTGACGCAGGCAAACAATACGTTCAGGATCAGTTTGTAAATAAAGTAGTTACTTTACATCAGGATTTTGCTAACGCAGATGAAATCAAAGTAGCATTTGATACAGCTGTTGCAAATGCACCTACAGACAATGGCCTCGGCGGTGCAGGCGGTGCAGGCGGTGCAGGAGGCGGTGCACCTGCTCCAAATGACAGAGAATGGTCAGGCGAAATGGAAGATAATTCCGCAAACACAGCGACAACAGTTGCATTTTATGATTTAGGTTCAGTTTCATGGGCTAAGGAAGCTATCGAAGCTCTTTCATTAAAGGGTATCGTAGCAGGTACAAGCCAGGGTTATTTTGAACCAAACGGCCTTGTTACAAGAGAGCAGTTTGCAAAAATGATTATTCTTGCATCAGGCAAATACAATTCTTTAGCAGTGAATGAATTTACTGATATCCCTGCAGGCGACTGGTCAGCTACTTATGTTGCATCAGCAAAAGCAGCAGGTTTCATTAATGGCGTAGGCGAAGGCAAATTCGGTTACGGCAGAAGTATCACACGCGAAGATATGGCTGTTATGATTTATAACGTTATGAAAGCAAATGGCGTTACATTTGATGCCAACAAGACAGATTTTGCAGATTATAGCGAAATCAGCGATTATGCTAAAGAAGCAGTTAGTGCTTTGGCGGCAAAAGGAATTATTAATGGCATGGGTGACAACACATTTGCACCTAAGGCTACAGCAACACGTGCACAGGCAGCATTGCTTGTATATGCAATTACAAAGGAGGTAGCATAATATGAGAAAGCTTTTAAGTTTCATATTGGCATTTACCATGCTTTTCACATCAGTTGCTGCAAGTGCAGCAATGTCTTCAGATAAAATCCCTGCTTTTTTGGATAAAGCAGGCATTGTAGCAGAGGGCACATTTGCTGATGAAACAGCCTTGATTACCAGAGGCGAATTTGCTAAATTGGTAGCAAAACTTATTCCTATTGAAAACTACAAAGGTTTATCAACAACACAGATTTTTAAAGATGTTCCGGTAGACAGCCCGATTTTTGACGTTACAACACTCCTTTATCAGATGTATTTTGTTGTTGGTGACGGAAACGGCAACTTTGAACCTGACGCATTACTTACAGCAGAAGCTGCTTGCAAAATTTTGGTTAACTTAATGGGTGACCAGTATTTTGCACAGTACTACGGCGGATACATTCCCGCTGCAGCTGCAAAAGGTCTTTTAAGCGGTGTTGGGCTTGAAGCAAATACAAACGTTACAGCTAAAGCTGCTTTAAAGCTTGTTTACAATACATTACGTGCAGATATTTCAAACTCCAATATGTATGATGGCAATGCTACAACAAACAATCCTGAAAAAGAAATGTTCATGTCAAAAAGACTTGGCATTTATATGATAGAAGGAACAGTTATTGATGATGGTGTTACAGGGCTTATCGGTGATTCATCAATAAATAAAGGCCAGATTAAAATCGGCCAGTCAGTTTTTGAAAACCAGACAGGAATGGAAGACCTTTTGGGCTACACTGTTGAAGGTTTTTATAAGTATGACGAAGATGCAGACAAAAACATTTTAATCTTTGCTTATGTTAACGAAAACAAAACAGATATTATTGAACTTGATTATAAAGACATTGCAACATATTCAGCTCTTAAGTATGAATATTATGTAGATGAGGCTCAGAACGATACGGAAGAAGCATTTCTTAATGCAAATTACAGACTTATCTACAACGGTCACGCTTATTCAACAGAAACAAAAGAAGCATCATTTACAAAAACTATGGATCAGATGCTAAAGCCTGAAAATGGTAATGTTAAGATTGTTGATACAGATGGCGACGGTTATTATGATTTAGTTATGGTTACAGACTACACAATTGTTGTAGTTGAAAATGTTGATGCTGAAGCCGGCATAATTTATGGTAATCCTAATTACACAGACGTTGATATTGACTTGTCAAAAGCAAAAAATGACTTAATAATCACTAACAAGCAGGGTGCTTTATTTGATCTTGCTTCAATGAACAGCGGCGTTGTTTTATCAGTTGCAAAGACAGCTGACGGCAAGCGTGCAAGAATTAAGTACTCTAATGAAAAATTAACAGGTATTCTCTCTACAATGGACGGCAACAGCTATTATGTAGGAGAAACAGAATACATTGCAACAAAGACATATTCAGATTATGTTACTGCAAATCCAAGTGACATTGCAATTGGCAGAAATATGGTATTTTATTTCACATTTGACAATGAGCTTGTTTACAGTGTTAATGAAGAAGAAGATTCAGTTAAAGTTGGTTATCTTATAAATCTTCATTACAAAAATGCAATGGATGATGTTCTTACAATCAGACTTTTAACAGATGGAAGCTCTATTTCAGACTTTACTACAGCTGACAGAGTAGTTGTTGACGGAAGGCTTTATAAAAGTAAAGAGACCCTTGCAAACTATCTTGTAGGCTTTAAAACAAATCTTATCAGATACAGAGTTAATGCTGACGGTAAAATCAATTATATTGACACACCATATGATATCGCAACAGGTAATCCAAACTATTTAACAGAGTCTGATGACACACTTCACATTATGAGAGGTGCAAATGACGAAGAAATTTATTACAATTCAAAGGCTAATTCATTTAGCGACAGATTTGTATTAGACGGAAGAGCAAAAGCATTTGTTATCCCAAGAGGACAGAGCATTGAAGATGCTTACGTTACTGATTATTCAAACTCAAAAATCAGTTCAAGAGGTTCATATAAGGTAACCGCTTATGCGACAAAAACCGGCGGATTGTATGCAGAAAATATCGTATACAGCGTTAATATCAACTATACAAAACCGCACAGTCAGGACCTTCCTACTTACGGTGTTATTACAAAAGTAAGAGAAACCATCAACGATGAAGGTAATCCGGTTAAAAAGGTTACTATCACTGATGGGGATGAGTATCTTGAATACATGACAGAAAGCGACACTACACTTGTTTGTCAGTGTGGTCTTGGACAGTGCACAACTAATCCGATTGTAGCTGGCGTTGGTGATGTTGTTGCTTACACATTAGATGGTAATATGATCCGTGACGATTGTATTATTGTTTGCTACGACTATAGTCAGGGTAAGGTAGTTAATCCGGGTTCACAGTACTACTTTGAAGAATGTGAATACGGAATTATGCATGACTTTGATATTTCAAAGATCCAAAGAGACTACATGTATTTAACAGACGTTAACTGTGTACTTCCATTCTACATCAACAGAGTGGAAAGAAATGCAGCAGAACTTGTGTTTGATTATTGGTTGTTCAGACAGGTATCATCAAGTAACACAAGCTTAAAGCTCGAAGAGTTCAGTCCAAATCCAACAAAGAGAGTTTATAATATAGCGGCTACATTAATTATTGAAGTTAATACAAAGGCAAATATTTTTGAACCTATCAGAGTAAACGATATTAAAACATATAATGATGGCAATGGTGTTATTGAAAAGGGTGTACTTATTGCAAATCAGGGAGCACCTATCATGATGGTTTACTACAAATAATAAAGGAGGTTGACTAAATGAATAAATTTCATAAAACAGTCGCCTCGATACTTGTAGTGTTAATGATGCTTACTTCTGCAAATTTTGCAGTATTAGCGGCAGAACAAGAAACAGCAGCACAGCCTGAAGCAGTAATTTTATCTGCTTCGGGCGATGCTTCGGGAAACACTGCAGGTGTACTTGACGGCATAAATATTGACTGGGAAAACTATGTTGTAGAGTCAACAGGAACAAAACTTACAAGAGATTATACATTAGGCCTTACAGATGACTTTTTGTATAACACACTTACTAATGATACAGAGGGACGTTTTAAACAGGTTAGAGAAACTCTTCCTGATGAAGTACCTGTTTTTGCACCGTATACAAAGGCAGAAATTGATGCATCAAAAGTGAAATTTTATGTATCGCCTACAGGTAATGACCACAACCCTGGAACAATAGACGAACCTTTTAAAACACCTCAAAGAGCAGTAAACGCAGTAAATAAGCTTAAGTCTAAAAAAGGTGGCGTAACTGTTTACTTCAGAGAGGGTGTATACTCAATTTTACAAGCTGTATCGCTCACTCAAAAATCAGGCGGTTCAAGCGAAAAAGATTTGGTATTTTACTCAAACTATAAAGATGAAAAAGTTACCTTTACAGGAGCTATGACAGTTTCGGGATCACAGCTTAGTAAAGCAAATGACGCTACATTCAACAGAAAAGTCAAAGATTCTGTAAAGCCATATATCTATTCAGTTGATTTAGGTAAGCTTGGTTATACAGACTTTGGTACAATGACCAGAACTTCAAGACCTGCACTTTATATTGACGGCATACTTTACACAATTGCAAGATGGCCTAACGTTGGTATGACTAATATGGCACAGTATGAAGGATTGGATGGTTCTCATGGTGTTGTTAATATTGGTGATATTATCGATGACTCAAGTATTGGTAACTATACAGGAAAAACAGGTACAGGTATTGAGTTCCAGGTTGTTAACCCAAGACCATTTTCATGGGAAAACACAGATAATATCTGGTTTTACGGATATTTCTATATGGAATGGTGTCCTTACCACTTCAGGGTTCAGAGCTGGAATGAAGACAAAATGACTATTAAGTCTTATGACTATAGTAACTATGGTGCTCAGTATATTAAAGAGAAAAACTTCTATTACTATAATATCTTAGAAGAGCTTGATAATCCTGGTGAATGGTTCTTAGATAATAAGACAGGTATGCTTTATGTTTACCCTTCAGTTGAAATAAAAGACAATACCTTAATTCAGGTAGTTACAGCAACAGACAATCTTATTACTATGTCAGGCACAAAATATTCTGTTATAAACGGAATTACATTGGATATGGGTTATAACGGCGTCCGAATGGAAAATAGCGCCAACCGCAATCTTGTTCAGCATACTACAATTAAAAATACAAGTAACTATTGCATAGAGCAGGACACAACAGTTTATGAAAATGGTGTTACTTGTTCAATTTTGTTTGGCGAAAGCAGTATGAATGGCCCGACACCTGAACTAAATAACAGGATTGCAGGAAACTTTATTCAAAACTGTTATTCTAAGAGAATTACTATTACTAGTGGTTCAAGAGACATTGTTTCGCACTGTCTTATAACAGGTTTTGACACCATGGGTATTTCAACAACTGCAAGCTCTGGCGATAAAATCGTTGAGTATAATGAATTTGTTGCAGGACCTGATGTTGGTCTTGATGCCGGACTTTTCTATAATAATGGATCAGGAAGAAATGCAGGAAACATTGTAAGATATAATTTCTTTAACAGATCAACTATTACACCCAGACACACACCTATAGGAATTTATCTTGATGACCTTTCTGGTGGTATGTATGTTTATGGTAACGTATTAAACGAAGCAAGAATATTCCTCCATTCAGGTTCAGACAATATGATTTATAATAATCTGATATGTAAGTTACCTGATATAAACTCTGCTATAAGTAACTCAACAAGATACGGTCATGGTTCAGCAGAATGGGGTAGCGTTGTTATACCTCAGACGTCATCAAGATACACAAAACGTTATGGTGATTATTATACTTTAAGTTGGACCAGCAGATTCCCGTATCAGTATGATTGGCAGAGAAGAATACTTCAGCATACATACGATCATTATTTTAATCCTAACTATGTTAGTACTGACGATGAAGAGGGGCTTTACCTTTCATCTCCTAAAAACAATGTTTACAAAAACAATATTGCGGTGAATATTCCGGTAGACGTAGAAATTATAAGCCGTGAAATTGATTATGTTGTTGAAAATAACTATTTATTCGAAGACCCATCAGTGCTTGAATTTACCGATTGGGACAATGGCGTTTTAGATTTTGATGATGAAACTTTAAGTAAGCTTACCACGGGAATTGAACCGTTTAAGAAAAATGTTCAAATGGGACCGATTTTTGACCCTGCACTTTTAGATAAGCCTTTGGAACTCCCAGAGATTAAACCTGCTGCTCCTATGAACAGCGATGAGGTTAAGATACTGCCTACTGGTGTTGCTCTCATATGGAACGAGGCTTTTGGTAAATCATCATACAATGTTAAATTAGCAACAGATCCTGAATTTAAGGATATTATCTTAGAGACAGAAACCCAAGCAGAAGAACTTGCACTTCCAGATCTTGAGTTTGGTAAGCAGTACTATTGGACTGTTTCAACAAATTCATGGACAGAAAAGGTAAGCAAAACTCCTTCTGTTATGGAAACAGCAACTTTTGTAACATACACATTTGAAGAAGCTGTTGATATGATTGAGCTTGATAGTGTGGAAATGGATGCAGCGTTTAAATCAATGAGTAAATTCCTTGATGCAGGTAACGTTGTTGAAGAAGGCTCACCTGAAGCAGAAAACTATCCGTCTGATATGCCTCTTTACAAAGAAGGTACTATCAAGATTCTCAGAGACTTTATTGAAGAAGGAAAAGTTAAGAGAGACGAATTTAAGTTACAGGATGACCTTGATAAATACTGTGTTCAGTGGCAGAAAGACTTCTATATTAAACTTGCTGAAAACGCAATTCCTTATACTGTAAACTTTGGTAAGGGTTCACATGAAGTAGTTGCTGAAAAATTCAAGAAAAATACAGCAGGTATTGTTGATGAATATCTTGGCGATACATTAAAGCTTTCAGGCGGAACGGCTTCCGGCGTTGTTGCAAGTACTGTCCGCGGATTGTCCGCAGGAGCAACTCTTGCGATGAGCGTAAGACACGAAAGACTTGATGACTATACAGGCGTTGATATTAGCGGTTCTATCGCTATTCCGGGCGGTATTACATCAGTTAGTGGCTACTGTTTAATCTTTAAGTCTGACCTCATTGAGCTTCAAAGATATCCGCAACCTGCTTCCGGTCCTGTTTTGGCTGACGTTGTAAATAACAATGAGATTATAAAACCTGGTGAATGGTTTGATTTGGTATCAGAAGTAAGACCTACAAGCGAAGGTGTCCATGTTACCGTAAAAATTGACGGCGAAACAATCTTTGATTACCTTGACGTAGATGCTACTATTGACTGCTACGCTCCTGCATACTACGGCTTTATGCACCAGGCAAAGAATGTGACAACAGAATATTCAAGCGTTAGCGATATGGCTGCTTTGGACGGAGATTTTGTAAGCACCGCTGCGCTCGAAAGAGCAATTGAGCAAGCTCAGGCTTTTGAAGAAACAATCACAGAAAGCGATTTGGCGGCTGAAACTGTTACATACAAAACAGGTACAAAAGCAAAACTGCAAGATGCAATCGCAACTGCAAAATCAGCACTTGCAGCAGTTGAAGCTAAAGAAGATGTAAAAGCAGCTGCAGATGCATTAAATACTGTTGTTGCAGATATTAAGAAAAATGATACTTTAGAATTCACTTATGCAATAAAAGAGCTTGACCTTTCACTATGGGAAAGCACAAGTGCACTCGCTGCGATAAGTCTTGCAAGTGATAACACAGTTATTGAAGTAGTTCCTAACGAGAAGGAAAGCACAGTATTTGCATTTAAAAATTCTTTGGCACCAAAACAGTTGATGAAATTTGGCTTTAAGTATGACAATGTTGGGGATTGGCAGGCAATCGCTACAAGACAGTTGGATACTAAAGTTATACCTACAAAGGCAAAAGGATACTTCTTTGTTATTAAAGAAGATTTGATTGAATTCCAGAAGTATCTTGAAAAAGGCAACGGAGAAATTGTTGCTATGGTTCCGAACAACGGACAGATTAAGTCGGGCGAAACCTATGAATTTGAAGTAGGTTCCGTAAATGTTGACGGCGGTGTATTAAGTACACTTAAAGTTAATGGAAACGTTGTTTTAGAGTATTTAGATACTGACAACCCAATTTATGAAGAAGGATATTTCTTATTCTACTGCCATAACACACTTGGAAAAGTTTCAATTAGCAGTGCAAAATAAAAATTGACCAAAAAAGGGAACGGGCATGCCCGTTCCCATTTGGACCTTAAAATAGGGAAAGAAATTTTGGCCAAAATTTATCGACATTAAAAAAGAAAGCGAGAAAATATATGAAAAAAATTATTGCAACTATTATTTGTGTATTAATGCTTATTTGTTGTTTTTCTCTTCCCTGTATTGCAGCAGACACATCGTCGGGCATTCATTTGGTTGTAGAATATAAGGCTGATACCGGAATGCTCAAACTGTCGGGAAGAATGGCAACAACTATGGGAAGAAACTGGGCAACATTTTATATGTTAAATCCAGGGAAAACACGCGACGAAATTCCACAGCATTCAGATAGTAATGAAGTATTTTCATACTATGAGGAAATTGATGCAAAGGCTGACGGTTCATTTGAGTATGAATTTAAGCATACAGGTGCTCCAGGTGTATATACCCTCTATTTCACAACAGGGTACGCACATTTAACAAGAGAAATTGACACCAGAAAGGATGTTTTATCAGAGCCAGGCAGATTGGAGGCGTTAAAAGGCTTGCCTACAAGCTATGGCGCGCCAACAGCTTCTGCAGTAAAAGATCTTTTTGTAGAAAGAAGAGATGAATTGCCATCAGAGATGCCTGTTGTACAGCCTGCAAAAATTAAGGGGCTTACGGAAGTTTTTGTTGATGTTAATAATGGTAATGATGATACCGCTACAGGTACAATTGATAAGCCATTTAAAACAATAAAAGCTGCGTTACAAAAACATAAGCCACAAAGCGGTATGATTCTTTACTTAAGAGAAGGAACATATCTTATGAGTGAAGGAATGTATATTCTAGACGTTGAAGGCACGGAAGAATTACCATTTATTGTTTCAAATTATAACAATGAAAAAGTTACAGTTTCAGGCGGTGAAACTATTAAAGTAGCTGATTTTGAACACGTTACTGACCAGGATGTATATCAAAGATTTGCACCTGAGGCAGCTGATAAGATTCTGGTTGTTGACTTAAAAGAAAAATATGGAATGACAAATTTCGGTGAGATTTCTAAAAGCTCTCAACCTGCTTTATTTGTAGGCGAGAGCAAATATACCATTGCAAGATGGCCGAACTCAGAAACAACAGAAATGAAAGAATATACAGGCGCTGATGCGGATAAAAATAGCAAAGGAGTTAGTAACGGGGTTATTGACTCAGGTGCTATTGACATAGCGGTTGGTTCTGAATGTGGTCCGGCTCGTACATATTCAAAGTGGTATACTGAGCTTCTTGCTTCAGGGAAAACACCAACTGCTGAAGAAACAGCAATGGCAACAGGTGCCGAGTTCTGTATTGAAGATTTAAGACCATTCTCATGGGTAAATACAGGTGACATCTGGGTTTATGGAAGATTTTATAATGAATGGACATTGGATCACCTTAATATTGCAAAATTCAACCCAGCAAAAGGAAGCATCAGAACAAAAGAAGGTATAAGTTGGGGTTGTAAATATACTAAAACTGACACTTATTCCCCTTCTTTCTATTACTACAATGTTTTAGAAGAGCTTGACAGCCCTGGCGAATGGTTTGTGGATAAAAATACAGGCAAGCTTTATGTTTATCCGACAGCCGACTTTACAGAAGATGCTGAAATACTATATGCAGTTTCTAATACTAATTATATGTGGGATTTTACAAGATGTAAAAATGTTGTAATTAACGGCATTAACTTTACAAAAGCAAAAGGAAAAGCAGTGAATATAGTAGGCTATAACGAATCAGACAGCGTTGTTGTTCAGAATTGCTTGTTTGAAAATGTTGGCAGCGGCGTTTATGTTGTGGGAAAATACTCAGGTGTTATTAATTCTACTTTCAAAGATATAGAAGATTACGGGGTTTACCTTGAAGGCGATGACCGAGAGGAAAAGAAACAGCTCATCCCTGACCGTCAGTTTGTACAAAACTGCGTATTTTATAATACAAAGGGCGTTACGGCTGCAGGTATTGGGCAGATAATAAGCCATAACTTTGTTTCAAACAACGTAGGCTCTTGTCTGAGTATTTCAGGTAATGAAACGGTTGTTGAATATAATGAAATTGTTGCAGGACCCAGAGTTACTACTGACTCAGGTGCAATATATGTTAATGGTAACGATATGTTCAACCGCGGCAATCACGTAAGATATAATTACATCCACAGCACGTCGAAAGAGCCAAGAGCTGTATATTTTGACGATATGCTTTCAGAATGTTATATTTACGGAAATATCATTGACGGAAGCTGGATTCAACTTCATACAGGAAGTGAGAATACCATTTACAACAACGTTCTCTTGAACTACACAAATACAGCGGGAGAAAATGAAGGACCAATAAGAATTACAAATCAATATTGGCAACAGCAGAATAGCGGCGAAACAAGATGGAAGACTGGTGCACTTGAATATGGTTCAATTACAAAAAAACTTTTAGCATCTGAAGGTTATGGCGGAAATGGAACAACCATAACAGGTGCTTATGCTGACCGTTATCCGCTTCTTAAAAAATGGGCTGAGCTTATGTATAGAAGAATTACCGAGTATGAAAATAACGGGAAGACTGTTGCTAATGCAAAAACCTCCAGCATTATCTCTTATACAGGAAGTCATACTCACACATACTATCGTTATTCTACATCTACATCTGCAACAACTCAGAAAATCAATTTAAACGCTTACCTTTCGTCTGCTCGTGATAACTATGTTGCAAATAACGTTATGATTAACACAGGCGAAAATAGAATTGACATAGCAAAACACGCATCAGGTAGAAATGCAGGTAAGTATAGCGCAATATTCAGCGGTTACATCAGAACTGTTGATGAAAACAATAAGTATTTTACAACTGAAAATCCATTTGCGAGCAAGGGATATGCAGATGCAAGCGTTTATGAGTCATTAGGAATTGAACCAATTCCATACTCAAAAATGGGCCTTTTGTCAGAAGAAGATTATGCTGAGAATGCAAAAGTAAAGGCAATCAGTCCGGTTGAAGTTTCAATTTCTGCAAAAGACTTATCACTTAAGTGGGCATCAGTAGAAGGCGCACAGGAATACTTTGTTGAAGTTGCAACTGATAAGAGCTTTTCACCAGAAAGTATGGTTGAAAGTGATACGACCTATGACCTTTCATACAAAGTAAAAGCAAGCTTAGAGAGTGACAAGGTTTACTACTGGAGAGTAAGTACTACGGCAACTCATAAGTATGCAACAGGTGAAGTTGAAATTTCAGACGCATTTAAGTTTACCACTTTGATTGAAGGACAAGAACGCAATCAGGTAGGTGTTACTGTTTACTCGGTAGATGGTAAGGAAAGTGATAACTTTAATGTTACAACTTATGCATATAACTTAACCGACAGTGCAAAAGATGCAACAATTCATATTGCATGCTACAGTGAAGATAACAGACTTATTTCAACTAAGAGCAAGACCATAACTGTTCCGGCTAACGGATTCACAAGCGAATATGTCTTTAACTTCACAGCGCCTAATACAAAGAAAATTAAACTCTTTGTCTGGGATGCGAATGGCAAGATGATTCCTTACACCTATGTAAAGACATTATAAAATATGGTCAGCTAGAGTTGATTTTTAAAGTAAAGGAAGAGACAAAATGGTAAAATATGCAGTAATAACAGATGAAATTTCTCAGGATATTTTTGAAGCAGCAGAACTTGCGGGCAGATTTAACCTTGACGGAATTGAAATTCGTTCGGTTAATGATCACGGACCGCACCAGCTTACAAAAGAAGACCTTGAGCAAATTAAAAAGGCAATGAAAGAGTACAACTTAGAATGTTGTGCAATATCAGCACCATTTTTTAAATGCAACTGCAACAAAGAAGAAGTTGAAGAAAGCATTGAAATACTTAAAAAATGTATTTTGGTTGCAAAAGAACTTGGAACAAAATATATAAGAGGCTTTACATTCTTTAAAGAAAAAGAACTCGATGAAGCACTTCCTGAAATAGTTTCTGCTTATAAATCAGTTGAAAATATTTTAGAGGAAAATGATATTTATGTTCTTTTAGAGTCAGATCCGTCAGTTAATGCGGCTTGTGGAGAAGACTTAGCAAAGGTTATTAAAGCTATTGATATGGACAGAGTAAAGGGACTTTGGGATCCGGGAAATGACATTTATTCACCAACAGGTGAAGTTCCGTATCCAAACGGCTACAACTTTATGAAAGGTTTAATAAACCACGTTCATATTAAGGATGCAGTTAAAAATGCAGACGGCACTATTTCAGGTGTTCCGTTCGGTGATGGCGATGTTGACTTTAAAGGTCAGCTCACAGCCCTTAAAGATGATGGATATGACGGCTGGATTGTAATGGAAACACATTACAGAGTAAAGCTTGAAATATCTGAAGAACTTTTAACAAGACCGCAAGGTTCAGGTTTTTCATTGGGCGGCTACGAAGCAACTGAAATTTGTCTTGAAAACTTCTTTAAAATGGCAAAAGAGATTTTCTAATAAAAAAGGCACACTGCTGTGTGCCTTTTTTGTATTAAAAAACATTCTTGAATATTTTATGAAATTATGTTAAAATATGCTCATGGAGTGGAATAATATAATGAATGAGCATAATAAATTTTTATCCGGAATAAAAGATGGCTTGCCAATTTGCCTTGGGTATTTATCAGTATCCTTTGCGTTTGGAATATTTTCAGTGTCAGAGGGTCTTTCAGTTATTCAGGCACTGTTGATTTCAATGACAAATGTGACCTCTGCAGGTCAGCTTGCGGCAGTTCCTATAATGCTTGGGGGCGGAAGTCTAATTGAGCTTTTTGTAGCGCAGCTTATAATAAACTTAAGGTATGCATTAATGTCGGTTTCGCTTTCTCAAAAGCTTGGCAGTAGTGTTAAACTAATCGACCGCTTTTTAATTTCATTTGTAAATACAGATGAGGTTTTTGCAGTTGCATCAGGCAAAAGAAGGAAAGTCGGTAAAAAATATCTTTATGGTCTTATTGTAACCCCGTATTTAGGTTGGAGTATTGGAACGCTCATTGGTGCAAGTGCCGGAAATATTTTGCCAGGGAGCGTAGTTTCAGCTCTTGGCATTGCAATTTACGGAATGTTTATTGCAATAGTAGTACCGGAAGTAAAAAAAAGCAAACCTACACTTTATTGTGTTTTGGGAGCAATCGCGCTTAGTGTTTTATTTTATTTTGTTCCATTGTTAAAAGCAGTTCCAAGCGGATTTGTTATTATTATATGTGCATGTATTGCAAGTGCAGTGGCTGCACTCGTTGCGCCCGTTAAAGAGGAAGAGGTGTAATATGGACTACGGCAAATTTTTTGTATACCTTTTGGTTGCGGCTATAACAACATATCTCATAAGAATGTTACCCTTGGTTTTAATCAAAAAGAAAATAACAAACAGATTTATAGTATCGTTTTTATATTATGTACCGTATGCAGTGTTGAGCGTTATGACAGTTCCTGCAGTATTTTATTCGTGTGGCTCTGTTTATTCTGCCGCGTTGGGAGTAATAGCAGGAATTATTGCGTCATATTATGAAAAAAGCCTTTTACAAGTGGCAACAATTTCGTGTATAGTCGTATTTATTGCCGAAAGTGTAATAAGTATAATATAAAGATAACTTTAGTGAAACTCAGTATTTAATAAAGCTGTTGATTTTTGATTTTTATTGTGATAAAATATTTTAAAAGTTCTTAAAAAAGGTGGACTTAAGCAAATGAATATAATTATTGTTGGTTGCGGTAAAGTAGGTCAAAAAATAACCGAAATGTTAAGCTACGAAAAAGAACATAATATTACGGTAATAGATTTAAATCGTTCATTAGTTTCCGACCTTGCAAATGAGTATGACATCATGGGTGTTGAGGGAAGCGGAATGAACATTGATACCTTAGAGGAAGCGGGAATTGAAAACGCAGAAATTTTAATTGCGCTTACAGGGTCAGATGAAACTAACCTTATTACCTGTCTTCTTGCCAAAAAGACGGGGAATTGCAAGACGATTGCAAGAGTAAGAAATCCCGAATTCAGAAAAGAGGTTAATCTTATCAAAGAAGACCTTGGTCTTGCTATGGTAATTAACCCCGAATATACTGCGGCGACAGAAATTGCGCGTGTTTTAAAATTTCCGTCTGCCATTCAGATTGATACCTTTGCAAAAGGAAGAGTGGAAATACTTAAATTCAAAATTCCTGAAGAGTGTCCTTTGTGCGACATGAAAATTGCTGGACTTACAGCAAAACTTAAATGCGATGTTTTGGTGTGCGGTGTTGAACGCGGAGAGCAGGCAATTATCCCAAGAGGTGACTTTGTTTTAAAACAGGGTGATAAAATCAGTATAGTTGGCTCGTTTGGAAATGTTACAGACTTTTTCAAAAAAATTGGTTTTAAAACTCATACAATTAAGGATACTACAATTGTCGGCGGCGGTGAAACTGCATTTTATCTTGCAAAAATTTTAGAGCAGTCGGGCATCAGCGTTAAGATAATAGAAAAAAATGAGGCTCGTTGCGATGAGCTTTGCAGACTTTTACCAAAAGCTACAATTATAAACGGCGACGGTACCGACACAAGAGTTTTAATGGAAGAAGGCTTAGAGTACGCAAGTTCGTTTGTTTCGCTTATAAATATTGATGAAGAAAACATTATGCTTTCGCTTTTTGCAAAAAGTAAGACAGATGCAAAAATAATCACAAAAATTAACAGAATTACTTATGATAATGTAATATCAGAACTTGACCTTGATACAATAATTTACCCCAAAAATATTACTGCAGAATATATAGTTCGTTTTGTCAGAGCGAAAAATAATTCAGTAGGAAGTAATATTGAAACAATGCACTTTGTTTTGGACGGAAAGGCAGAGGCGTTAGAGTTTAATATAGAAAAAGATTCCCCTGTTGCAAATATTCCTCTTGAGGAATTAAAGCTTAAGGATAATGTTTTGGTTGCTTGTATAAACCGCTTAGGACGTATTATTATCCCAAGGGGTAAAGATGTACTTCAGCCTGGAGATACTGTGGTTGTTGTGACCATTGCAAACGGCTGTAAAGACATTACCGATATTTTAAAGTAGAGGTTAATAAATGAATTTTAAACTTATTTTAGCAACTTTAGGAAGAGTTGTATTGTGCGAGGCAGTCTGCCTTGTGCTACCGCTATTGTGCGGACTTATATATAACGAGCCGTACACACCACAATATCTTATATGTATAGCAATTTGTGTAGCATTCGGCGTTATAATGACATTGTTTAAACCAAAAACAAAGTCCTTTTATTCAAAAGAGGGCTATATAACTGTTGCACTAAGCTGGATAATAATAAGTTTTTTTGGGGCACTTCCCTTTTATGTTACAGGGTTTATACCAAATTTTGTTGATGCATTTTTTGAAACAGCATCAGGTTTTTCTACAACAGGCGCATCAATTTTAACAGATGTTGAGGCGCTTCCTAAGGGGTTGCTTTTCTGGAGAAGCTTTACCCACTGGATTGGTGGGATGGGTGTACTTGTGTTTTTGGTGGCTCTTCTTTCACTTTCAGGAGGAAGCAACATTTATCTTATTAAAGCAGAGAGCCCTGGTCCTAAGATAAGCAAACTTGTGCCAAGGGTAAAAGACGGTGCAAAAATACTTTATGCAATTTATATGGGATTAACTGTGCTGGAGTGTGCATTGTTGCTTTTGGGCGGACTGGACTTATTTTCAGCGCTTACGCTTACATTTGGAACGGCAGGTACAGGTGGATTTGGTATTTTAAATTCAAGCATAGCGGAATATAGTCCTTACGTTCAGAATGTAATTACTGTATTTATGCTTATTTTTGGTGTTGATTTTTCAATATACTATTTAATAATTTTAAGAAAGTTCAAAGACATTTTGAAGTCAGACGAATTTAAAGCATATTTAGGAATAGTGGCAATTTCAGTAGTAATTATAACAATAAACTGCCTTTCAATTTTTGGCAATTTATTGGATACACTTCGTCATAGTTCATTTCAGGTGGCATCAATTATCACCACAACGGGCTATGCAACAACAGATTTTGATTTGTGGCCATCGCTTTCAAAAACAATACTTGTAATGCTTATGTTTGTGGGCGCATGCGCAGGCTCAACGGGCGGCGGTATGAAGGTTTCAAGGTTTATACTTCTTTTTAAAAGCATTGTAAAAGAAATAAAAATTCTTGCACATCCAAGAACAACATTTAAGGTAACAATGAATGGACGTGTGGTTGAACACGAAACCGTTAGAGGTGTAAATGTGTACGTTGCAGCGTTTTTCTCGGTTTTTGTGGGGGCACTTTTGATTATAAGCCTTGATAATTTCGATTTTGCTACCAATTTTACGGCGGTGGTTGCCACGATAAATAACATAGGCCCAGGTCTTAATATGGTAGGTCCTACAGGAAACTTTGCCGCATTTTCAGACCTGTCAACCTTTGTTTTATCAATGGTAATGTTAGCAGGCAGACTTGAAATCATTCCAATGATAATGCTATTTGCCCCAACTACGTGGAAAAAATAAATAAAAAAGCACTCAGGCGAGTGCTTTTTTTATTCTGTAAATTTAACTACACTAATTATTTTAGGTAAAGACCTCTTGTAAAATTACCTTTTGGTTTTAAACCTTTCTGATAGCTTTCAATTATGCTTTCAATTTCTTTTTTTGTCTCCGTTGTAAATAAGAATTCAAGACCCTTTATGTCTTTTCCCGAAAAGTCCTTTATCTTGTCCGAAAGATTTATTGGTACAGAGTTTAAAATAATATTTCTGTGTCCAAATTCACAAACCACATCAAATGTAGCCTGTCTATCAATAAGCTTGTATCCTTTTGAATAATTTGTGCACTTGCCTGCATTTTTTATTATACAGTTTTCTGTGGTCATAACGGGAATTTTACCGTAAACTACGGCATTTACAGGCATTGGTTTTTTCATATCTCTGATTTGGGCAAGCTTTGATTCTATTGAAACAGCTGTTTCTTTAAGGCCAAGCTCTTTTGCTGCGGCAAGGTCGTAAGAATTATAAAAATTCATTGAGAATGCACCGTGAGGCTCAATTCCAAGTTCCTTGCAAAGAGTAATGTGGCTTATCGTGCGGCACAGCGCCTTTTTAACTCCCGTTTCTTTAAGTTTTTTCTTTATAAGCTCTTTCTGCGAATCAAACATAATTGCAGGAAGAACTGCGCCAAGCCTTTCGTCTTTGAAGGTCTTGATTTCAAAAAGCGGAAGCCATATGTGATTTGCAAGGTAAAGATATTTCATATCTTTTATCTGATTTTCTTTTAGAAAATGGAAATTGTAAACGCTTTTTTTGTATTTGTAACCCAAAAGTTCAGGCAATTCATCGTAAGTTTTTCTTGGTTGCAGAATAATTTCTTGTTTTGGCGGGGCGGCTGTTATTTTAAGAGAAAATCCCTTGGAAAGTTGTTTGTCCTTTTCTGTCCTTATGCCGAACATTTCCTTGCCTTTTGCGTTGTTATAATATCCGTTGGTAAACCCGCTTCTCGAAAAAAGTCTTTTCAAATCAGCAAGTTCCTTTTCGGTAGCATTACGATTTTCATCAATTAATTTTCTGTAAATGCTTGTAACACCGCCAACATACTCAGGACTTTTCAGCCTGCCCTCAATTTTAAGTGATGTAACTCCCGAGGACAAAAATTCGGTAAAGTTTTGTGCCATACATAAATCTTTTAAGCTAAGCTCGTATCCGTTTTTATATTTTTGTCTGCATGGCTGAGCACAAAGTCCGCGGTTTCCGCTTCTTTGACCGATTAGTGATGACAAATAGCATTGCCCTGAATAGCACATACAAAGTGCTCCGTGTATAAAGCTCTCTATTTCAATGCCGTGCAAACAAGAATTTTTAAGGTCATCTTTTAAAAGCTCACGTGCAACCACTACCCTGTTTGCTCCAAGCTCCTTTGCAATTTTCACACCATCAGAATTGTGAACAGACATCTGGGTGCTGGCGTGCACTTCCATCTCGGGACAAATTGCTTTTATAACCTTTACAAGCCCGATGCTTTGCACAATTATGGCATCAACACCGCAATCACAAATAAATTTTATATAATCTTTAAGGTCCTTAATTTCACGGTCGGAGACAACAGTATTAAGCGTTAAGTAGCACTTAACGCCTCTTTTGTGACAAAATGACACCCACTTTTTAAGTTCTTCGTCTTTGAAATTGGTCGCCGACTGACGCGCGTTTAATACACTTGTGCCAAAGTATACGGCATCTGCTCCCGCTTTGACTGCGGCTTCCATCGCCTTTGGCGAGCCGGCAGGACTTAAAAGTTCAACCATTTTCAGCCTCCTGAAATTTATATGTTTATTATACTATTTTTAAAGGCTGTTGTAAATGTTTTTTGAATAATAACTCTGCCGTCACCATAAAATTTAACATATACATTTTATGGAGGTAGGCGTGAAAGATAATAAAGGTCTTGACTTTGTTGCCAGGACAGTGTGTGTGTTAATTTTAATATGTGTTTTTTTTATTTGCAAAAATACTGCTGTTATGCCTTTTTCCTACGGACTTGATACTAAAGAGATTTTGGCGCATAACTTTGTTTTGTATAAAGACAAGTCATATACTTTTTTTGATGAGGTCAGAAATCTTGCGTTTGAAAAAACCAGGCCCAAAGAACAAGAGGTGTTTAATCCCGAATTTGTTCCCAATGAAGAAGAAACAGAATTAAGTGAACCTGTTTATGATGAGCAGATCAAATATTATAATTCAGGCGAAACGATAAGTTATGATAGTGTTATAATTAAAAATCACACGCAAAAGACAGTTGATGTTTTAAGTCTTTCAGATGGTTATAAACCGCCTGAAAAGAAGAAACAACCGCAGATTTTAATTATTCATACTCACGCAACTGAGGGCTTTTCAGACCAGCCAACCTCAAGAACGTGCGACAATGAAAAAAACGTTGTAAAGATTGGTTCTCATTTAGAAGAGCTGTTAGAAGAAAAAGGATTTAATGTTCTGCACGATATAAAACTGCACGACTATCCAAATTATAATGGCTCGTATGCAAACGCCTTAAAAACTGCCGAGTGGTATATGGAACATTATGATGGTATTGATGTAATTTTGGACGTTCACCGCGATGCCATAGTAACAGAAGACGGTAAAAGAACCAAACTAACGTATGACGTAAACGGGCAAAAAGCAGCTCAGCTAATGTTGGTGGTGGGAACGGACGAGGGAGGGTTAAAGCATCCGCACTGGCAGGAAAACTTAAAGTTTGCAATAGGACTTCAGGCACAGGCAAATAAAATGTATGACGGACTAATGAGACCGATTGATTTAAGGAAAGAGCGTTTCAACGGGCACACAACAAAAAATTCTTTAATTGTGGAATTTGGTACGAACGGAAACAGCTTAAATGAGGTGCTCAAAAGTGCAGAATTGTTTGCGTGTATTTTGGAGGAGTATATAAAATGAAAAGTTGTGAAAAAATAACTTTGGTGATTTAATGAAAACTGCACTTAAAATTATTTTGATGTTAATTGTTCTTGTTGCAGGGGTGCTTTATGTGGATTTTACAATTAATTCCCTGCTTGGAACACCAAAAGTGCTTGTAATTGACTATGCAAAACAGCAAATTTTTCAGGTTTTGGATAAAATATCGGATTTTTAGAATATTTTTTACCTAAACACTTGACAAACTGCATTTGGTGTGTTAAAATAACTTTTGTTGATTTAACTAAATATCAAATGCGAGTGTGCTGGAACTGGCAGACAGGCACGTTTGAGGGGCGTGTGCTTCGTGGCGTATGGGTTCAAGTCCCATCACTCGCACCAACAAAAAAGAACACCAATGGGGTGTTCTTTTTTTGTGCAAATAAGTAGGGACTTGAACCCTAAGAGGGCATTTTGCGAAATAAATAGTTGTGATTTTTCATCCATTAATTTGGGTGGTTTGAATTCAATTCATTTTTTTGATTTTCTATACTTAAATAGTAAGTATGGGAGTATAAGTAATCTCCATACAAAATATATTATATTGCACATAATATAGATTGGAGAGAGAAATAATTTAAATATACGAATATAGTATGCTTTGCGTTCCATGATAATTACCTGTTTCCACTCTCCGCAACCTTCGCACAAATCTAAATTTTTTGATAAAATATATTTTCTTTGACTATCTTCAGTTTTGTTTAGTTTATTCCAGCAATCCAGACAAAATTCAGCCATAGTTTCCTCCATCAATAACATATACGCATATAAGTATACATCTATATATGGGAGTTGTCAATAAGATATATATTTATTAAAATATATTTAGAGGTGAGTTTATGATAAGAATTACGCTTGATTCTGCATTAAAGAATCGTAATGTTTCAAGATACGAATTAGCAAAGCGTACTGGTATTCGTTATCATATAATTGATAATTACTATAAAAACAAAGTTGTAAGATATGACAGTTTTATTTTAAATAAAATTTGCATTGCATTAGATTGTAAAATTGAAGATGTTATCACGTTTGAAAAATAATAGCATTTGGTTTAGAAAAATCGAATGCTATTTATTTTTTTGGAGAAGGATTCTATCCATTTGTAACATCAATTCAATTTCGCTGAGAGTCAGCTCATTTCATTGTGTTACTGCATAGCCCTTGCGTGCTCCCTTCATCCGCCACTGGCGGCGGTCGCTACGCGGGCACCCTCAGTTCGGGTTCGAATCTACCCCAATTTAAGCATAAAAAAACAAGCACTAAAGTGCTTGCTTTTTTATGGCAGCGGGAGAAGGATTCGAACCCTCACAAACAGAGTCAGAGTCTGTCGTGCTACCCTTACACAATCCCGCTATTTATTTTCAACATTGCTATTATAACAAAGTTTTTTTTATTTGTCAATATTTTTTTGAAAATTTATAATTTCTTTTATTCGAAAAAAACAACCACCCTTTTGGGTGGTTGTTTTAATGGTTTTACGCCATTTTTGCAAGCATATCTTTTGTAACTTCGCATTCCATTGGCTGATTGTTAACAAAGTTTTCAATCTGGTCTGCGCAGTGTGCACCGATTCTCAAAAGTCCGTTTGAAACAAGACCTGCAAGGTGTGAAGTCATAATTACATTTTTAAGTGTACGGAGTGGGTTATCTTCCATTGGTGGTTCTGGATCATAAACATCCATACATGTGTATTTCAAGTTACCTGCTTTCATATGTTCATAAAGAGCATTTTCATCAATGAGTGAACCTCTTGCTGTGTTAATAAGAACAGCATCTTTTTTCATTAATTTAAGAGTTTCGGCATTAATCATATGTTTTGTAGCAGGGATTGATGGAGCATGAAGTGAAACAACATCTGAAACTTTGAGAAGTTCTTCCAGTTCTGCTTTCTTGCATCCCATAGCCTTTGCCTGTTCTTCTGTGACATATGGATCATAAAGAAGAACATCAACGCCGAAGTTCTGGAGAAGTTTAATATAGTGTCTGCCAACGAAACCTGCACTTACTACACCAACTGTAATTTCATAAAGTTCTTTAATATTTTCACGAAGGTATCCGCCGTTGTGGATGTCTTCGTTAATTGCAAAGAAGTTTTTGCAAGCTGCAATTGTAAAACCTAAAGCAGTTTCTGCAACGCCGATACCGAGTGGTTTTGTTGATGCGCAAACTCTGATGTCTTTTGCCCAGAGTTCATCTGAAACGTAAGGTTTAACTGAACCTGCACCGTGCATTAAAAGTTTAAGGTTTGGACATTCGTTTAAAATTTCTTCTTCCATTTTAAGGCTGCCCCATGAAGTGATTGCAATATCAGCATCTTTAACAGTTGCTTTGATATTTTCAATTGAAGCATCACCTTCGTTGATTGCAACTTCACCAAGAGCGCGTAATCTATTGATGTCTTTTTCTGTAAAAATGTCAGTTGTTTTTTCTTTAGCACAAATAATTGCTATTTTCATTATATTTTCACTCCTTGTGTATTCTTTAACACAATTGTAGCACATATTATCTATAATTTATACTGCAAAAATTCTGCTAAATATTAAATTTTTGTCAAAAATTCTTATTTCCCGTTGACATGGTCTTACCGCTTTAGTATAATCAAGTTAAAGGAGGGGATAAAATTGGATATTGATATTATGTGGTTAAATGACCACGTTGCCTGCACAACAGATGCTCATACCCACGATTTTTATCAACTTCTTTACTGCAGAAGAAAAGGCGGTAAAATCATAATTGGTGATAAAACATACAACGCAAAAAGCGATTATGTGTATTTAGCCAAACCCGGTGATTTGCACGCTATGACTGTAGGAAGCCAGATGTGGCTTGTGGAAATCAAATTCCGCGTACATAACGATGAATTGAACGAGCATTTGAAAAATGTTCCCGGTGAATTTCAGTTAAGCGATGTTGTTTTTATGAAAACCATGCTTATTCTTGCGGCAAAAGAAGGACTTTCGAACAAACCATACAGCATGGATGCGGCAAATTCGGCACTTAAACTTTTTTTAACTTATGCCGCACGTGAATTCAATAAAGATCTTTCTTCAGGAGAAAATTCATCAAATTCAGAAAAAAATGCGGATATGATAATAGTAAAACTCGAAGCGTATGTTGAAAAAAACATAGGAAGAGAGATAACTTTAGAAGAACTTGCTGCAAAAGCAGGATACAACAAAACATATTTTGTAAAAAAATTCAAAATGATATGGGCAACATCACCTATGCAGTTTGTTAACGATAAAAGGCTTGAAAAAGCAAAGTTAATGCTTGCATCAACAGATATGTCCATAACAGAAATTTCTGAAAGCACAGGGTATATGTGCATACACGCTTTCAGCAGAAACTTTAAACGAAATGTAGGCATTACACCTACTGAATATAGAAAAAAATATTTGAAAAAGGGGTCTTGAAAATGGCAAAAAACACAACAATAAGTGTCTTATCACTTGAACTTCCAAGGTTAAGTACACCAATAGGAAATTACACAGCTTACGAAAAAGAAACCAGGCAGTATCTTAAAGAAAAAATTGATATGGTTCTCCCAAGCAAACCGGACCTTATCGTATTTCCCGAAAACTGCATACGTTTCAACTCTCAGTATACCGGACATGCAAGCGATGCCGAATACTGGAAAGATATGCAGGATTATTACAGATATCTTGGTACAAAAGTTGAAGAATATTTAGGTACTATTGCTAAAGACAACAACACAAATATTGCATATTGTCAGGGCAGATTTGTTTCAGACGAAGAAAAATATCCTTTCAGAAACACCACCACTTATATAGGAAGAGATGGCAGTGTTGTAGGAAGATATGATAAAAACCACCTTACAATCGGAGAAAACGATCACGACGGTATTGCATACGGAACAGAAGCAAAATTAATTAATCTTGATATTGGTTCTGTTGCATCTGCAATTTGCTTTGACTTAAACTTTAACGAACTTATGGAAAAATACAAAGAACAGCATCCTGATCTTGTTGTATTTTGTTCAGCATATCACGGCGGTATCAAACAGCAGATCTGGGCTTATGAATGTCAGTCGTATTTGGTTGCGGCAACAAGAAACGGTGTATATGATCCGGGTCACGGCAGAATTTTAAATCCGTTTGGCGAAACTGTTGCAACTGCTACAAACTATACACATCACGTTACTGCAACAGTAAACCTTGACTACAGACTTTGCCACATTGACTACAACAGGAGCAAATTTATTGCGGCAAAAGAAAAATATAAAACAGACCTTACAGTTTACGATCCGGGTTATGTTGGTTGCTGTATGCTTACCTATAACGGCGAAGATGGCAAAACAGTCGAAGATATTATTGACGAATTTGAAATCGAAAGAATGGACGATTATTTTGCAAGAGCACGTAAACACAGAGCAGAACATATGTAAAAAATCAATTTCAAATCAAAAAAAGTATGAGCAAAAACTCATACTTTTTTAAATTTTCGAAATAAAAATGAAATTGCAATAGCAATTCCTGCAATAGTTTCCTCAAGAGAAACATAATCGTCGTTTAAAGGATTGTCACCAAGATATTTTTGAAAAATGTTCATAACTGCACGGGTTACATATTGTCTTGTGTCAGGGGTTAAAGTCATTAGTTCATCTGAAATCGACTGCACATATTCAGAAAGCAGACCTTTTCTGCACTGGGAATTTAAAAGTCCGTTATCATCAATCATATCTTCTATCGGGTGAAAAGTGGGAACTGATTTAAAATAGTAAACCTGATTTTCGGGCATAAGATGGTTTCCTAAAACGTTTACATAGTCATTGTGGGCACAAACGCTTATAATTTTTTGTCTTCTTATGTCATAATTTTTCTTATATGCGTTTTCCATTGATGTTAATGCTTCAGGAGAAAACCCCTGCCCGTTAAAGCTGAAACATTTTTTTACAACACCCGAGTGAATTGTGATAAACTGCGCTTTGTTACCGCCCTTTGAGTGACCGGAAACAGTTATGTTGGAATTTTCGTCCCAACTGTTTTTATGGCATAATTTGTAAAACCAGTTAAGAGCCTGTGTTTGCTGGTCTGTGGCAAAGTCGTTTTTTACTGTTGTATAAGTCTTTCTTCCGTTTGGGTAGGTTATGTAAGTGTTTGTTTCAGGAATACCTGAAAGCCCCTCGCCGTTATCAATCCACTCTCCCGAACCTGTACCTTTGAACACAACAGATATGCCAAGGGGGGAAGTAAATGTACACGCAGTAAGTCCTCTTTTCGAGTAAGTATAGTTGTTTATTGTAGAGCTTGCAATATCATAGTTGTTTAAGGCTTTATGTATAATAGAAAGCTTTTGTTTGTCTGTGTCGGACAGCCGTACAGAATTAAGTTTGCTGACAGCAGACTCTAAAGTTTCATTTTGTCTGGGGAAAACTTTGTCTGATAGATAAAGATACAGATTGTAAACTGCCTGTGTGTTTGCTTGTTTTAAAATTTCGGCATCTAAATAATTCATAACTTCACCCCGATTTATTATATGCCAAAATTTATTTAAAGTTAAAAAAAGAGGGCGTATGCCCTCTTTCTTATGCCTGTAATTTTTTGATTGTATCCATAATATAGTCTGCAAACTGTGTGCAGGTTGCGCCGGTATCTCTTCCTGTCATAACAAGCTTCTTTTCTTTAAACACACAGATGTTCATTGCTTCTTCTAAGAGATTTGATTCTTCAAAGTATCCAATATGTGCCATTAAAAGCGATGCGGCTTTTATCATACTGCATGGGTCTGCATAAATATCTCTGCCTTCTTGAACCATTCTTGGAGCAGAACCGTGAATTGCTTCAAACATTGCATACTTTTTGCCCATATTGATTGAGCCTGCAGTGCCTACACCGCCCTGGAATTCTGCCGCCTCGTCGGTGATAATGTCGCCGTAAAGGTTAGGAAGCACGAACACCTGGAAATCTCTGCGTCTTTTCTGGTCAACAAGTTTTGCAGTCATGATGTCAATGTACCAGTCATCAAATGTAATTTCAGGATATTCTTTTGCAACTTCTTTGCAAATATCTAAAAACTTTCCGTCTGTTGTTTTAATTATGTTTGCCTTTGTAACTGCGGTCACTCTGGTCTTTTTGTTTTTTCTTGCATACTCAAATGCCGCTCTTGCAATTCTTTCGCAACCTTCAGTTGTTGCAACACAAAAATCGAATGCAACTTCATCGGTAACATTAATACCGCATGAGCCTAATACATAAGAGCCTTCGGTGTTTTCTCTGAAGAATGTCCAGTCAATGCCTTCCTCTTCAATTTTAACAGGGCGAACATTTGCAAAAAGGTCAAGTTCCTTTCTCATTGCAACGTTTGCACTTTCAACGTTTGGCCATGGGTCACCTTTTCTTGGTGTTGTGGTTGGTCCTTTTAAAATAACGTGACATTTTTTGAGTTCTTCCAACACATCATCAGGAATAGCTTTGTTTTCTTGCGCTCTTCTTTCTATAGTAAGACCATCAATGATCTTAAGTTCAATTTTACCTGATTTAATATCTTTGTCAAGCAAAAATTCCAAAACCCTAACAGCTTCTTTGGTGATTGCAGGACCTATTCCATCACCTGCTGCGACACCGATTATAATTTTGTCTAATTTTTCGTAATCAGTAAATTCTTTTTGTGCCTTAATTCTTTCGTTTCTTTCGAGCTGACTTTTGATAAGCTCTGCAAACTTTGAAGCGGCTTCACTATATGGCATAATAATTCCCCCCTGTTTAAATATAACCTAAAACTGTCAATAAAGTATATCACATAATGTAAAATTAATCAAGTGCTTGAAAAAATAACATTTTTTTGGTACAATTAATATAAAAAGAGGCAAAAGCCTCTTTCAAAATTTTGTTATGCAATTTTAAGTAAGAAGTAAAGTGCAACTGCAAGAACTGCTATTGCTGTACCAAACATAATAAGTTTTTTGATAAAACCTTTTTCAAAGGTGTCTTTTATAGTGCTTTGTCCACCAAAAGGCTCAAGGTCCGACTCGTTGATTGATAAAATGTTGTTTGCATCAAAAAGCGCATTGTATGGCACATAAATATCGGCACCTGTAACGCTTTGACCTGTGTACAGCTTGCTTACAGCCCCTGCATCGTCGCGTTTGACAAAAGCTTCTATTCCGTGGGCTTTAAGCTTTGAAATGATAACAAGTGCTTCGCTCTCTGATTTTGCAGTATAGAAAAAGACGGGATTTAAATTTTCATTTGTACTCATAGATTTCTCCTTTTTTTAAGTTCTTACATATAAGTATATCAAATTTTGAAAAATAATCAACTATTTTGTGTTAAAATATTGACAAATTAAGTTCAAAATAGTAAAATTAGAGGGAATAATTATGCACAGATGTTTTGTGGAAGAAAAATTTAACATTGGTGATATTGTTTGCATCACGGGTGATGAGGCAGTTCACGTCGTCAGAGTTTTAAGACTTAATCCAGGTGATGAGCTTGAACTTTTTAACGGAAGCGGTTATGTTGCAGAGGCTGTTATTGACAATGTTTCAAAGCAAAGTGCTTCAGTTAAAATAAAAAATATTTTTGAATCAGAGGCAGAGCCAAAGATTAAGTTGGTGCTTTTTCAGGGTATTGCAAAAGAAGCAAAAATGGATTTTATAATCCAAAAAGCAACAGAACTTGGGATTGCTGAAATTGTGCCTGTTGAAACCGAGTTTTCGGTAGTTAAGATAAAAGACTCAGCAAAAAAGACTCAAAGGTGGCAAAAAATTGCTTTTGAGGCCGCGAAACAGTGTAAGCGTGCCACGGTGCCAGAGGTAAAAGAACCTGTGAATTTTAAAAAAGCATTAGAGCTTTTAAAACAAAATGAGGTTTGTTTTGCGCCTTACGAATGTGCAAAGGATGGCTCGTTAAGAGAGCTTGTGTGCAATAAAAATGTTAAGAGTGCAGGATACATAATAGGTCCTGAAGGGGGATTTTCCAAAACTGAGGCAGAGCTTATGCAAGAAAAAGACATTCCTCTTGTTACACTTGGGAAAAGAATTTTGCGTACCGAAACAGCCGCAATTTCAACACTAAGTATTTTAATGTTTTGTTTCGGAGAGATATAAAAAGAGGCCTTTGGTAAAGGTTTACTTTTGATGATTTTTAGTATCACAACAAAATTTGCAAATTTCTGCAAATTAAAGAAAGGATTTTAAGATAGGTATGAGAAGAGAAAACGAAGCAGTCGTAAACAGATTTTTACTGTCAACACTTTATATTATATTGGGAGAATTTTTATTGTTCTTTATGTATAAAGGTTCTGTTTCCGCAATGGCAATAAATATGCCGAGTATACTTTACGCTTTAATGGCACTTTCAGTTGCAGGAATAATAGTGTGTGTGGTGTTTACAGCACTTGGCAGAAAAAACCTTGGATATTACATTACCATATGCGCAGTTGTTTTATTGATTGCACTCTTTTTGAAATTTTATTATGTTATTAACATACCTTTATACATAAATCTGGTTATGTATACTGCAAAGAGATATGTGGCAGCGGCAGTTTTTGCACTGTTGTTTTACGTTTACGAAGTAGTCTACTACTTTATGAATGTAAATAAACCGCAAAAATAATATAAGGCTAAAGTGAAAGGTTTGCAGCTATTTAGCGGCAAACCTGATTTTTAAATTTAAGAGAAACTTTTGGGAGAAGAGGCGGAGTTTAAAGTGGAAAATAATTTAAATCTTACAATGCTTGCAGACTTTTATGAGCTTACAATGTCAAACGGCTACTTTATGCAAGGCAAGAAAGATGAAATAGGATATTTTGATATGTTCTTCAGAAAAATCCCGGAAGACGGCGGTTTTGCAATTATGTGCGGGGTGCAGCAGCTTGTAGAATATATGAAAGACATACGTTTTACAGACACAGATATTGAATTTTTAAGGTCTAAAAAAATGTTCTCAGAAGAGTTTTTGGAATATCTTAAAAATTTTGAGTTCTGTTGTGACGTGTGGACTGTACCTGAGGGTACACCAATTTTTCCGCATGAGCCAATTTGCGTGGTAAAAGGACCGCTTATTCAGGCGCAATTTTTGGAAACAATGTTGCTTCTTACCATAAATCATCAAAGCCTTATCGCAACCAAAGCTTCAAGGATTGTTCGTGCAGCAGACGGCAGAAAAGTTTTTGAGTTTGGTTCAAGACGCGCTCAGGGAGCATTTGGAGCAATTTATGGTGCGAGAGCGGCATATATTGGCGGTTGTGATGGAACAGCTTGTACTATTTGCGAAAAAATGTTTGATATTCCAGCGGTAGGTACAATGGCACATAGCTGGATTCAGGCATTTGACTCAGAATATGAGGCATTTAAAGCGTATGCCGAAAACTATCCCGATAATTGTGTACTTTTAATTGATACCTATAACGTTTTAAAATCGGGAATAGTAAATGCTATTAAGGTGTTTAAAGAAGTGCTCGGGCCTATGGGCAAACGTCCTAAAGGTGTCAGAATTGACAGTGGTGACATAACATATCTTTCAAAAAAAGTCAGAGCAGTTTTAGACAAAGAGGGCTTTTCAGACTGTATGATTATGGCGTCAAACTCATTAGATGAATATATTATAAGAGATACCTTGATGCAGGGCGCAAAAATTGATTCGTTTGGTGTTGGTGAAAGGCTTATCACATCTAAATCAGAGCCTGTGTTCGGTGGGGTGTATAAGCTTGTGGCACTTGAAAAAGACGGGAAAATAATCCCTAAAATCAAAAAGAGCGAAAACGTTGCAAAAATCACAACGCCAGGATTTAAGATGCTTTACAGACTGTTTTCAAACGAAACAGGCAAGGCAATTGCAGATGTTGTCACACTTCACGATGAGGTGATTGACGATACAAAAGAATACGTGATTTTTGACCCTGAGCACACATGGAAGAAAAAGACGGTGACTAATTTTACCGCGCAAAAACTTCTTGTTAAAGTTTTTGAAAACGGAAAATGTATTTATCAGCCAAAGCCACTTTCTGAGGTAAGAAATTATTGTAAAGACCAAACAGACAAGCTTTGGGACGAAGTTAAAAGATTTGAAAATCCGCACAAGTATTATGTAGACTTGTCAAAACCATTGTGGGAAATAAAAAATAAATTACTTGAGGAAAATTAAATGTCAAAACAAATAAGTTTAGCAGAAATTGAACAACAGGAAAAAATTGCTGCACAAGTCAGAGATTTGAACTTAAAATCAGGCAAGCAAAAAACTGCCTGTGTTGTAACTTATGGCTGTCAGCAGAACGAAAATGACTCAGAACGTCTAAAAGGTATGCTTGTGGAAATGGGATATACCTTAACTGAAGACCGTGAAAATGCAAATGTAATATTGTTTAACACCTGTGCAGTCCGTGATAATGCAGAACAAAAGTTAAAAGGAAACGTAGGCGCACTTAAATTTTTAAAAAGCAAAAGAAAAAAGGATGTTATAATCGGTGTTTGCGGATGTATGGCACAGCAACCGCAAGTTGCAAAAATGCTTTCTGAAAAGTTTAAGCATATTGATATGATTTTCGGCACCCACTCTGTTTATCGCTTTCCTGAAATTTTAAAACAAGCACTAAAGAAAAGAGTAAAAGATGTAGTTGAAAGCGACGGAGTAATTGCAGAAAATATCCCCGTAAGCCGTGATGATAAGCATAAAGCATGGGTTTCGGTTATGTATGGCTGTAATAATTTTTGCACTTATTGTATTGTGCCTTACGTAAGAGGAAGAGAAAGAAGCCGCAGTGTTGAAGCGGTTTTGAATGAAGTAAAAGAGCTTGCAAAAGCAGGATATAAAGAAATAACACTTTTGGGGCAAAATGTAAATTCTTACGGAAAAGATTTAGAAGGAAAACCTGACTTTGCATACCTTCTGGAGAAAGTTAATGAAATAGACGGTATTGAAAGAATACGCTTTGCAACATCGCATCCTAAGGATATTTCAGACAGATTAATTAGTGCTATGGCACAATGTAAAAAAGTTTGTCATCAGTTGCACCTGCCGTTTCAATCTGGAAGTAACAAGGTGCTTTCTGATATGAACAGATGCTACACAAGAGAAAAATATCTTGAAATAATAAAAAAACTTCGTGAAAAAATGCCCGATATTGCTCTTACCAGCGATGTTATAGTGGGATTTCCGACAGAAACAAACGAAGATTTTGAAGAAACTGTAAAGCTGGTTGAAGAAGTAGGTTTTGACGGACTTTTTACATTTATTTATTCAAAAAGAGATGGTACAAAAGCGGCTTTAATGGATCCGGTTTTAACAGATGACGAAATCAAGAAAAACTTTGAAAGACTTTTGGAAGTTCAAAATGTTCACTCTAAAAAAAGCAACGAAAAATTTGTAGGAAAGACGGTTGAAATTTTAGTAGACGGACCATCTAAAAATGACCCTGATACAATGTCAGGAAGGACTGAAGGAAACAAAGTTGTAAACTTTAAAGGCGGTAAAGAGTTAACAGGCAAGCTTATAAAAGTTAAAATTACAGATGCAAAAACGTGGTCATTAGATGGTGAATTAACATAATAAAATAAAATGAAATGCTCATAAATTACACTTGTCGAACAATGGAATTTTTTATGGTAAAAAATCCTAAAAAATTCCAAAAATTAGCAAGAAAATATTGACTTTTTTATTAAAATGCTGTAAAATGTTATCGAAGGGTGGGATAAAAATGAGCAAAACTACAGAAAATGGTAAAAGAGTAGACGCACTAGGCAGAATTGTTATACCAAAGGATATAAGAAAAATTTTAGGACTAGAAAAAGACACACCTGTTGAAATTTATCGAGATGGCGATAAAGTTGTTGTTAAGAGATTTGACAACAAAAGCTGTGTCATTTGCGGAACAACAGAAAATCTGGCTTTGTTCAAAGGTAAATGTATTTGCAAAAGTTGCGTTGATGAAATAAAGAGTAAATAATATGAAAGCGGATGCAAATGCATCCGCTTTTTTAAAACATAAGTTCTTTAAAAAAGTCATAATCAACTTTATTTTTTGCGCCATCAACTGTAGAAAGAAGTTGGGATTCACTTCTTGGACCGATAAGCGCAAATGTGTCAAAATCGGTATTTGACAAAAGCGAAGAAATTATAGCGTTTTGTATACTAATGTTGTTTTTTTCACAGTAGCTTTTTATTTTTTTGTATTTTTGTATGTTTTTTTCGCTGAAATATCTTTCTTTGGCTTTGCCCGAAACGGCGTCTATCCCTTGTTCCATTTTGTAGAAAAACCCTTTTGCCTGAGATGAAAACGCAAAAACAGGCATTTTTTCTTGATTGTAAAACGAGTATTCGTTTTCATCCATTTCAATAGTTGCCTGAACGGCGTTTATATCAGATACGGTTTTTGCAAGCGACCATTTAATCTGCGATGCACAAAACGGTGTCAAGTTGTTATCAAGTGCAAATTCGTTTGCCTCTTTAATTCTTTTTGCAGTCCAGTTTGAAGCTCCGATATTCAATACTTTACCTTGTCTTACAAGTTTATGGAGCGCTACCATAATTCCCGAAACGGGCACCCTTTCATCATCCCTGTGGAGCCATAAAAGGTCAATGTAATCAGTGCCTAAATCTTTTAAACTTCCTTCAACATCAAAAATTATATCTGCTTCAGAAAGTCTTGGGATGTCCATTCTTTTGGTGGACTCAGGATGAGAGCATTTGGTTGCAATATAAACATCTGTTCTTGAAACATTTTTAAGCCACGCGCCGATAATTCTTTCGCTTTGACCTGCGGTAAAGTCGCCTGCCCATATTGAGTAGCTTCTTGCAGTATCGATTATATTGCCACCATTTTCTGTATAAAGGTTTAAAAGCTTATGGCTCTCCTTTATGTCAAGCTCGTCACCGAATTTGTCCGTGCCCAAAACAAGATGGGAAGCATTTAAACTACCAACTTTTTTATACTCCATTTTTAACTCCTTCTAGTCAAGTAAAAAATCACTCATAACGCTGTTTGCAAGGTCAAACCCCTTTTTGCTTAAAAAGATACTGTCGCGATCCCTGTTTAAAAGCCCCAAATTTAAGTTTTTTTCTATTACTTTTTCATATATATCAAACATACTTTTGCCAAATTTTTTAACAAAGTCTGTATTGCTTACTCCTTTAGTTAATCTAAGACCTAAAAACATAAACTCTTCAATTAAGTCATTTTCTGCTTGCTTTTGTGCGTTTTCCCAAAGGGGAGTGAAATTGTTGCAAAAGTCAAAATATTCCCCTAAGTCTGCAGGATTTTGGTAGCGAGCATTTTCAAAAAACGAGCTTGAACCTAAACCAAACCCTACATAATCTGTAAGGTCCCAGTACTTTAAATTATGCTTGCAAGCATAGCCGTCTTTGGCAAAATTTGAAATTTCATACTGCCTGTAATCGTTGTCTTTTAAATAGTCAACCAAAAATTCATACATTTTCCTGTTTTGTTCATCACTTGGAAAGCGATACATATCTTTATTTTCATAAAAATGTGTATTTTCTTCAAGTTGAAGACCATATGCAGAAATGTGTGCAGGTGATAGCTTTATAGCATCCCTAACTGTTTTTTCAAAAGTTTTTTGTTTTTGATTTGGAACTGCAAACATAAGGTCAAAATTTATATTTTCAAACCCTGCGATTTTTGCCGCTGCAAAACACTCCAGAAAATCTTTGGTGTTATGACATCTTCCCAGAGTTTTTAAAATCTTATCATTTAACGACTGAACACCTATGCTAAGTCTGTTAACACCAAGACTTTTTAATAGTCTGAATTTTTTTAATGACGCAGTTTTGGGGTTGCACTCTATTGTAAATTCAGTGTTTTTATCAAGGCTAAAACTTTCGTTTATGGCAACAATAAGCTTTTCCAAATGATTTTCGCTTAAAAGAGTAGGCGTACCACCGCCTATAAAGACAGAGTCCGCCTGTAAATTCTTTATTTTTGCAAACTGCGTAATTTCTGATATTAAAGAATTGATATACTCGTTTTGAGTGTGTTCGCCCGAGGCGAATGAATTAAAATCGCAGTAATTGCATTTTTTTACGCAAAAGGGGATATGAACATAAATTCCTGCTTTGTTCAACGTTATCCCTCCTAAATTTTAATCAAGCTTTAGTACCGACATAAAGGCTTCCTGAGGAACCTGAACAGTACCTACTTGACGCATACGTTTTTTACCCTCTTTTTGTTTTTCCAAAAGTTTTTTCTTTCTGGTTATGTCACCGCCGTAGCACTTTGCCAAAACGTCTTTTCTCATTGCTTTAACAGTTTCGCGGGCGATAATTTTATTACCGATTGCTGCCTGAATAGGTATTTCAAACATCTGTCTTGGAATTGCTTCTTTTAATTTTTCCGCAATTCTTCTTGCACGTGCATAAGATTTATCTGAATGAACGATAAATGAAAGTGCGTCAACAACATCCCCGTTTAGCATAATGTCAAGCTTAACAAGGCTTGACTTTTCATATCCTTTTAGGTCATAGTCAAATGATGCATAACCTTTTGTTCTTGATTTTAAGGCATCAAAAAAGTCATAAATAATCTCGTTTAACGGAAGTTCGTAAGAAAGCGTTACTCTGTTTTCGTCTAAATAATGAGTGTTTAAATATTTTCCTCGTCTTTCCTGACAAAGCTCCATAATATTTCCTACAAACTCTGTAGGGAGCATAATAGATGCAGAAACCATAGGCTCTTCCATCATACTGATTTCAGTGGGTGACGGCATATTGGTGGGGTTGTCAAGAAAAATAACCTCGCCGTTTGTCTTTGTAATTCTGTATATAACAGACGGTGCGGTTGTAACAAGGTCTAAATTAAACTCGCGCTCAATTCTTTCTTGTATGATTTCCATATGCAAAAGCCCCAAAAATCCACATCTGAAGCCAAATCCTAATGCGATTGAGGTCTCAGGTTCAAAGGAAAGTGCCGCATCGTTAAGTTGAAGTTTTTCTAAAGCATCACGAAGGTCACCATATTTGGAACCGTCTGCGGGGTAAATACCGCAAAAAACCATTGGGTTAACTTTTTTGTATCCAGGTAGTGGCTCAGGAGCAGGATTATTCACCAAAGTTACGGTATCGCCTACACGCGTGTCCTGGACATTTTTAATAGAGGCTGCGATATATCCAACTTCGCCTGCGGTGATTTCATCTGAGGCTAAGTGCCCATTAGGGTGAAGATATCCAACTTCAACAACGTCAAACTCTTTTCCTGTTGCCATAAACCTTATTTTCTGACCTGCTTTTAAGCTGCCCTCAACAACTCTTATATAAACAATAACGCCTTTGTACTGGTCATAAAAAGAGTCGAAAATAAGAGCTTTAAGCGGAGCATTTTTATCACCGCTTGGTGCAGGAACGTTTTTGACTACATCTTCCAAAACCTCTTCAATTCCTATTCCAAGTTTAGCTGAAATCAGAGGCGCTGAGTCTGCCTCAATGCCGATAACATCTTCAATTTCGTTTTTTATTTCATCAGGTCTTGCACCGGGAAGATCAATTTTATTGATAACAGGCAAAAGCTCTAAATCGTGGTCAAGTGCCAAATATGTGTTTGCAAGGGTTTGAGCCTCGATGCCTTGTGCGGCATCAACAACCAAAATTGCACCCTCGCATGCCGCAAGACTGCGTGATACTTCGTAATTAAAGTCAACGTGACCGGGAGTGTCTATTAAATTAAGCACATAAGTTTCGCCGTCCTTTGCTTTGTACAAAAGACGTACAGCGCGTGCCTTAATTGTAATACCGCGTTCACGTTCAATATCCATATTGTCAAGCACTTGCTCTTCCATTTCACGCTTGGTTAACAGTCCTGTGTGTTCCAAAAGTCTGTCTGCCAAAGTGGATTTTCCGTGGTCTATGTGAGCAATAATGCTGAAATTTCTGATATTATTTTGATTTGTTTGCATACGTTCCTCCGTATAAACTAAATTCTGTCTTATTATATAGTATACCAATTTTTAGTGAAAAACGCAAGAATTTTAAGTAAAAAAGTAGGGACTTAAAACCAGTCCCTACTCTAGTATTATTTATTTTTATTGTAGATAAGCATAAGTCCTTTAAGGAGCATATCTTCATCAATTATTATATCACGTTTGCACAGCGGTACAATTATTTTTGCAAGTCCGCCTGTTGCAATTACAGTACATTTTTCTCCCAGCTCTTCTTCATAGCGCTGTGCAATACCTTCTATTGCTCCTGCATTGCCATATAAAATTCCGCTTTTTATGGAATCAACTGAGTTAGTGCCTATCATTTTCTTAGGTTTTTCAAAAGCGACTTTGGGAAGCTGAGATGTTCTTCCGATAAGTGCATCGTGAGAAACCGCAACACCCGGCAGTATTGCACCGCCTAAAAATTCTTTGTCTTTGTTTATAACAGAAATTGTTGTTGCTGTACCCATATCAATTATGATCTGCGGAAGCGGATATTCTTCTATTCCGGCAACTGCATCAACCAAAAGGTCACTGCCTAACTGACGGGGATTGTCAATAGCAACCTTGATGCCGGTTTCAAGCTCGGGGCTGACCACCATAACATCAATTTTACAAAGGTTTTCAATAGCTTCTTTAACAACGTTTGTTACAGACGGAACTACTGAAGAAATAATTGCACCGTCAATTTTTTTGTAATTTAGGCTGTACATTTCAAAAGCTGTTTTGAAAAGAACTGAATATTCAAGCTTTGTTGCACGGTGAGAAGTAGCAAGACGTTCTCTAAAAAGGATGTTTGTTCCTTCCATACAACCGGCAACAATATTTGTATTTCCTATGTCTATTACTAAAATCATACCTGACGCCCTCTGTTTTTTGATACGGATTTAATGATGTATACTATTGCAGGTGTAAATATAATAATTACTGCCATTTCAATAAGGAAGTTAACGCCAACCAGAACAAATATCATAAATTTGCCAAGATCCGCTCCGCTACCTGCAAGATAAGCAACAGCATCCATAAGAAAAACTTTACATCCAAGCAAAAATAAGCCTGTGTTTACTATCGGGCATACAATTGCAGAAACAACTGTTGACAGATAAGTTTTTTTTGTAGCCTTAAAGAGAAGTTCATAAACTGCACCTGAGATAAATCCACAGGCAGCACCTTTTAGAAGAACAGTTATTATTGTACCTGCTGCATTAAAGCTTAAAAACAGATTTGCATCACCGCTTGCTAAAACTGCAAAGCCAAATACCAATCCAAGCCACGCACCTATCCATTTTTTGCAGGTTACTGCACCAATAACAATCGGTATCAGTACAAGTGAAATAGAAAATGTTCCGAATTTTATGCTCGCGCCTGCAAACTGAAGCACAAATACAAGTGCTGTTAAAAGCGCACCCACAACAAGAGTGCGGGTTGAAGGTTTGTTTGCCATTTTAAATTCCTCCTACTGTCGCTCTTTAAAAAGACGCAACGTATTTACGTGGTAATTGTATCACAAAGGTCTTAAAAATGCAAGAGATTTATAGAAATTTACGCATTTAAAATAGGTTGGTGCTCTTTTTGTTTTATGGTATAAAATAAGGCTTGAAAAAATCTGTAACTTGTTGTATAATAGTTGTGTATAAGTCAAATTTTTACGGGAGGTAAAATAAAATGAAAAAGATAATAGCAATTGTATTGGCAGTTATGATGGTTGCTTCTTTAGCAGCCTGTGGTGGTGCAGGAACCAAGATGACAATGGGTACAGGCGGTACCGCAGGTACATACTACGGCTACGGCGGCGTATTGGGTCAGTATATTAAAAACAATGCAGGAATTAATGTTACTGTTGTTTCTACCGATGGTTCTAAAGCAAATATCCAGGGTATTGCAGCAGGCAACTATCAGTTAGGTACAGTACAGTCTGACGTTATGGCATACGCGTGGGACGGTATTCGTTCTTTTGAACAGGAAGGAAAAATTGATTCTTTCCGCACTGTTGCAGGTTTATACGCAGAAGCAATCCAGCTTGTAACTATGGATCCTGCAATTAAGTCAGTAGGTGACCTTAAAGGCAAATCTGTTTCAATCGGTGCTCCTGGATCAGGTGTGTATTTTAACGCTGTAGACGTTTTGACTGCAGCAGGTCTTACAGAAAACGATATTAAAGCACAGTATCAGTCTTTTGCAGACAGTGCAGATGCTTTAAAAGACGGAAAAATTGATGCAGCATTTATTGTAGCAGGTCCTCCGACACCGGCAATTACAGAACTTTGCACAACAAACAGTGCATATCTTGTTCCTATTGATGGTGCGGTTTCTGAAAAGCTTATGCAGACCAATCCTTTCTACACAGAACACATAATACCTGCAGGCACTTATGCAGGTCAGGAGGAAGATATAAAAACAGTTACTGTAAAAGCTACACTTATTGTAAGTGCAGATGCTGCAGAAGATGATGTTTATGCTTTGACCAAAGCGATTTTTGACAATATCGATTCTATTACAACAGAAAATGCCAAGGGTGCAGAACTTTCTTTAGAAAATGCAACATCAGGTATGCCTGTTCCTTTCCACAAAGGTGCTGCTAAGTACTTTGCGGAAAAAGGCGTTGAAGTTTCTGTAGAATAGTTTTAAAGAACAAAATATTTTACTGCGGCGAAATTGCCTTTCGCCGCAGTTGTTTTGTACATATCAAGGAGGAAAGTTAATGTTGTTTCGCAAAAAGAATCAGCAAAAGACGCAAGAGCCGATGGATTTAGAGGCGGTTATGCAGAAATTTGACCGCGAATCTAACATCCGTATTTGGTCGGGTTGGCAAAAGGTGGCTGTAACCTGTCTTTTGGCGGTTTTTTCTTTATTCTGTATATATGTAACTTTATTTGCAACATGGTTGGAGGAATTAAGACTTACTACATTCGTGGCTTTTATAGTTTGTCTTGCTTATATTGTGTATCCTGCCAGAAAAGGCAAACAAAAGGTTAATTTTATGCCATGGTACGATGTCTTGCTTATGATAATAGGAACAGGTGCATTTTTGTACTTTGCTTTTAACGCTCAGACTATTATCCAGCAGGGAAGCAGATTTCAGTGGTATCAGATAGTCATTGGTATTTTGGGGATTATTTCTACCGCTGAGGCTTGCCGACGCAGTGTAGGGCTTCCTATCGTAATTGTGGCAGGGTGCTTTATTTTATATGCTTTTATATGGGGACTTTCAAATCCTACTCTGTGGGGAAAGACAAAGTACATTGTACACTATCTTTTTTACGGAAAAGAAGGAATTTTGTCTACACCTGTAAATGTGTGTTCTAAATTTATTGTGGTATTTATTATATTTGGGGCATTTTTGGAACGTACAGGAATTGCAGATTTCTTTATTAATATTTCAAATGCTGTTGTTGGTGGTTTTTCAGGCGGACCTGCTAAGGTGGCAGTAGTAGCAAGTGCTTTCGAGGGAATGGTTTCGGGATCTTCTGTTGCAAACACTGTAGGTTCAGGTTCGGTAACAATTCCATTGATGAAAAAGACTGGTTATAAACCCGAATTTGCGGCAGCAGCTGAAGCTTCTGCTTCAACAGGCGGTCAAATTATGCCTCCTATTATGGGTGCGGCAGCATTTTTGATGGCAGACTATATTGGTGTTCCTTACAGCAATATAGTAGTTCGTGCTATTTTGCCTGCAGTTTTATATTTTGCGGGAGTGTTTATTACCGTTCACTTAGAAGCAAAAAAAGAAGGTCTTCGCGGTCTGACAAAGGAAGAATTACCAAGATTCATTCCATTGCTCAAAAAAGTGTATCTTCTCCTGCCTTTAGTCGTTTTGATTTATCTTGTAAGCACAAGCACACGTTCAATTCAGTATGCGGCAGCTATTGCAATTGTTGTGGCTATTGCAGTAAGCCTATTTAATAAAGGAAACCGCATCACCCCTAAACGTATCTGGGAAGCGTTGGCTGCAGGGGGACAGGGGATGATTACTGTTGCAGCGGCGTGCGGTGTAGCAGGTATTATCGCAGGTACCATCACAATGACCGGTCTTGCAAATATGATGATTAACGGTATTGTAGCTTTAGCCGGCAATCAGGTAATCGTTGCACTTTTCCTTACTATGCTTTGCTGTATAGTTCTGGGTATGGGTGTTCCCACTACTGCAAACTACTGTATTATGGCAGCAACCTGTGCACCGATTTTAATCAGAATGGGTGTCCCCGTTATTGCAGCACACTTTTTTGTGTTCTATTTTGGTATTGTGGCAGACCTTACGCCCCCTGTTGCGTTGGCAGCATACGCAGGTGCAGCTATTGCTCAGGGTAATCCTATGAAGACAGCAATAACAGCAACCAAACTTGCAATTGGTGCTTTTATCGTGCCTTATGTATTTGCATTAAACCCTGCAATGCTCTTTATTGATACTACACCTGTAGAAGTTATACTGATATGTATAACGTCCATAGTGGGTATATTTGCGGTGGCTTCAGCTCTTGAAGGATTTTTTATTCACAGAATGCATTGGTATGAACGCATTGTAGCTATTGCGGGCGGATTGTTCTTGATATACCCGGGTGCTGTAACAGATGCTATCGGTCTGGGACTTGTGGTATTGGTAATCATAATTCAGGTACTTACAAAAAAGAAAAACGCTATAGCGTAAATGTTAAAGACCTGCTAAATAAAGTAAAGAGAAAAATTTTAAAAAAATTCAACTTAAATAATAGCATGGAAAACGGACCGGCATTGAAAAGTGTCGGTCTGAATTTTTGCAAAAATATTCCTAAGAATTTGAATAAACTTCTTTGACTTTATTTAGCAGGTCTGTTCGGTATACAATCAAGACTTTTAGGGGTTAAAATCCTCCTAAGCCTTTTGTGCACACGAATTTCCTGTACCACCAATTTCCCATGCATTTCTATCCATTTCTGTTAGAAAAATGTTAGAAGAGGCGATGAAGTATTTCAGCGTTATTGAATTTTTTAAGGAGATGTTGTATAATTAAGTTAAGAAAAGAAATGGTGCTTGGTAAAAAATTCTCGACAAATCGAATTTTGTTTGAATAAATTATAAACGAAAAAAGGTGGTTTATTAAATGAATGACAAAAAGGAATTTTTAGCGACAGAGCCTATCGGTAAGCTTTTGTTCAGACTGTCGATTCCGACGGTTGTGGCACAGCTTATCAATATGCTTTACAATATAGTTGACCGCATATACATAGGTCATATGCCGGGTGATGGCAGTTTAGCACTTACCGGTGTTGGTGTGTGTATGCCCCTGATTATGCTTGTTGCAGCTTTTGCAGCTCTTGTAAGTTCAGGCGGTGCACCAAGGGCGTCTATCTTTATGGGCGAAAAGGATACCGAATCTGCTGAAAAGACGCTTGGCAACTGCTTTAGTCTGCAGATTGTTGTGTCGGTTATCCTGACCGCAGTTTTGCTTATATGGAACAAGGATTTGCTCCTTGCTTTTGGTGCAAGTGAAAACACAATCGGTTATGCCACCGATTATATGAGCATATATGCCATCGGCACTCTGTTTGTGCAAATGACCCTGGGTATGAATACATTCATAACTGCACAGGGCTTTACCACTGTATCTATGGTTTCGGTAATTATCGGTGCGGTGTGTAATAATGTGCTAGATGCAATATAAACTTTTGGCTTTGATATGGGAGTAAAAGGTGCGGCACTTGCGACTATCATTTCGCAGATGCTTTCCTGTGTATGGATTATCTCTTTCCTCTGCGGCAAAAAGACACAACTCAAAATAAAGAAAGAAAACTTAAAACTTCGGGCAGATATTATTCTGCCTTGCATAGCACTCGGGACAGCGGCTTTTGTTATGCAGTCAAGCGAAAGTGTAATTTCCGTTTGCTTTAATTCTTCACTCCTTAAATATGGGGGAGATATTGCAGTTGGTGCTATGACCATTATGACAAGTGTAATGCAGTTTGCAATGTTACCTTTGCAGGGAATTGCACAAGGTGCTCAGC
>JAZNOU010000005.1:0-178397 GCA_045589295.1 Clostridia bacterium | reverse complement strand
GCTCTACCAGATGAGCTACGCCCGCATATGGTGCCGCCGGGTGGAATCGAACCACCGACACAGGGATTTTCAGTCCCTTGCTCTACCGACTGAGCTACAGAGGCACGTCGCTTTTCTCTGAGAAAAGTAATGGCGACCCGGAAGAGACTCGAACTCTCGACCTCCTGCGTGACAGGCAGGCGTTCTAACCAACTGAACTACCGGGCCGTATGGTGGGAACAATAGGGCTCGAACCTATGACCCTCTGCTTGTAAGGCAGATGCTCTCCCAGCTGAGCTATGCTCCCATACTACTTCGCTCATCAGCGACTGCTATAGTATACCAAAGTTTAAATTGTTTGTCAATACTTTTTTTAAAAAAATTTATTTTTTTTAATTTGGCTTTTTATTATGAAAATAATAGCAAGCATAATGATGGGGAAAAATGTTGTAAATAAAAGACCTTTTTTTATTCCTTGTTCCAAACTTCCTAGGTTTTTTAATACAAAATTTGAGATTTCGCCAACCATATATGGTCCTAATGAGCATCCCACATCACCAGCTAAAGCTAAAAGGGCAAATAATGCTGGACCTGCTTTTTTAAAAGTTCCTGCGGCAATACTTAAAACACCGGGCCACATAATACCGACTGAAAACCCGCACACGGCACAGCTTATTAGACTTATTACAGGATTTTTTGAAAGAGAGGCGGTTAAATAGCATAGGATGCAGAGAATGCTGCAAAAACCTAATGCTTTTGACATATCAACTTTTGAACCATAGATACCATAAATAATTCTTGCAAGTCCCATTAAAACAGCAAATGAGCAAGGACCTAAAAGATTTCCAACTGTATTTGAAACTTTAAGACCTGCTTCGGCAAAATATGATGCCCACTGGCTCATTGTCATTTCTGCTGCACCTGCTCCAAGCATTAATATAATAAATGCTAAAAAGAGTTTGTTGGTTAAAAGTTTTTTTATAGTAAAATCTTCGTCTTGTGGAAGATTATAAATTGGAACTATGCTAAAGAAAAATATGTTTATAAATGGCACCAAAGCCCACAAGAGCGGGAGATATGACCATCTTTGTGCTCCGAAAAATTTAAAGAATATTGTTGAAAACAAAACAACAATTACCTGACCCCATGAATAAAATGAATGTAAAAAACTCATAACTGATGATTTGTGTTTTAGTGGCAGTGCCTCAACAATAGGACTTATTAAAACCTCAGTAAGCCCACCGCCTATTGCAGCAATAATGGTTGCTGTCATAAGTCCTAAATAAGGACTTGGAAAAATTCTCGGGAAAACAGAAAGGCCTGCAATACCAATTGTACACAAAATGTGTGTTATTATTGTGCCTTTCTTTATATCAATTCTATTGCTGAATTTAACAGATAATGCATCAACCAGAAGTTGAACAAAAAAATTTACAGTCATTAAAAATGCAATTTGTTTTACGGTAATACCATATGTGTTTTGAAAGGTGTAAAATAAAAGCGGAGCAAAATTTATCACTAAAGCTTGACATATATAGCCAATGCAGGCAGCAATAAATGTGCTTTTATATGTTAGTTTCATAATTAATCCTCTTTTTGTTTAAAATACTTAAATGATTGTATCATCTTAAAGTTTGATTGTCAATCTTGTATATCTGCGATTGACAGAATTTGCCTTTTGGAGTATACTTTTGTATCAAAGAGGTGTTGTTTTTTGAAAAAACTCTCAAAAATATTATTGTCAAAATCATTTTTGTTTGGAATACTTTTTATATTCCAGATGTTTATAGTTTTTGCATTTATCGCCGTGTTTAAAAAAGACAGCGGTTATGCTTATGTTGTCGTTACAGTAGTCAGCATTATTATTTCGCTAGGACTTGTTGTCAACGACAAAATTAACCCTGCCTATAAACTTATGTGGATTTTAACAATAGTTGTTTTGCCTGTTACGGGATTTATGTTTTATGTAATATGGGGAAACCACGCAAATTCCAAATTCAGAATTGCATATTCTAAGGTTGAAAATTCTGTTGTCACAAAGCTTGTAGGGTTTAAAAATAGAATTGATGAGTTATGTGAAACTTTTCCGAAGTATGCAAGAATTGCAACATACCTTCAAAATACTGTGGGCGCGCCGGTAAACCACGATGCAGGAGCTGAATATTTTGCATTTGGTGAGCTTTTTTATACAGACTTAATAACAGAACTAAAAAAAGCGCGAAAAAATATTTACCTTGAGTATTATATCATAAAGAACGGAAAAATGTGGGACAGTATTTTGGAAATACTTAAGGAAAAGGCAAAAAAAGGTTTAGATGTAAGATTAATTTATGATGATTTCGGGTGTATTTTATCTTTACCTAAAGATTACCCTAAAATGCTTAAAAAATGGGGGATAAGAGCATACAGATTTAACAGATTTAAAATATATTCATCTGTAAGTGATTACAGGTTTTTTAATCATAGAAATCACAGAAAAATGATTATAATAGATGATAAAATTGCATATTCAGGCGGACTTAATCTTGCTGACGAATATATAAACGAAATTGTACGTTTTGGAAGATGGAAAGACAATGCGTTTAAAATAAAGGGTAACTCAGTAAGTGGACTTAGTGCAATATTTATGACAGACTGGTGTTTTGTAAGCGGCGATAAACCTGAGCTTCCGTTGTACGAAAGTAAAACAGGCGCAAAAGCGGATATGGGATATATACAAACATATGGCGATTCTCCGCTTGATTACGATCAGACATCTGAAAATTTATATGTTTCAATTTTAAATACTGCTGAAAAATATGTATATCTAACAAGTCCGTATCTTGCAATCGACAACACTATGATTTCTGCACTTACAAATGCCTCTAAGAGTGGGATTGATGTAAGAATTATACTTCCGGGAATTCCTGATAAAAAGACGGTCTTTGAGGTAACCCAGAGTTATTATAAGGTGCTTTTGGATGCAGGTGTTAAAATTTATGAATATACTCCCGGTTTTGTTCATAGCAAGACTTTTATAAGTGATGATGAAATTGCTGTAGTTGGTACTGCGAATATGGATTTTAGAAGTTTGTTTTTGCACTTTGAAAATGGAACAGTTTTTTATGGTTGCAGAATAATTAAAGATATAAAATCAGATCTGGTCAAAACAATGGTAGAGTGCAAACAGATTAAAAAGAGTGATTTGCAGAAAATGCCTTTAAAAAAACGCATAAATCAGAAATTTGTCAAACTTTTTGCACCACTCATATAAATATTTTACAAAAAACATATTGACAAACCTTGTTAATTATGTTATCATATTTAAGTCGCAAGACAATAATTGCTCGAGTGGCGGAACTGGCAGACGCCCGGGACTTAAAATCCCGTGGGGAGTGATCCCCGTACCGGTTCGATTCCGGTTTCGAGCACCAAAAAGAAACGGCTTAAAACCTAGTGTTTTGGGTCGTTTTTTTATTTTTCAAATACATTTATGCTAATGCTCTTTGTGCTGATAAATCTCTTTTTCCACCAGTTTTCCACCAATTATGCTTCGTTATAAATCAGTTCGTTCATGACATTCAGTGCCTTTGCTTTTTGTTTGATATCAGGATGTAAATAAAAATTTGCCGTAGTAGCCATTGTTGAATGCCCTAAGTATTCTTGAATGATTTTTAAGTCTATTCCGTTATCTAAAAGATTCGTCGCCACCGTGTGCCGAATATCATGAAACCTTATGTGTGGTAATCCGTTGTTTTTTAATAAGGTTGCGAACGCATGAGAAACATAACTAACACCTAAAGGTTTTCCATCATCCCACGTACACAAAAATCCACTTTCTATGTATCCGGTTCCAAAGAACAATTTATTTTTCTTTTGTTTTGCCTGTAAGTCAAGCAAAAAATTTAACATCATGTCACTTAGTGGATATTGACGTATACTACTTTCCGTTTTTGCACCTTGTTGAAATATTTCTGTTTTTGCTGAAGTTCTTGTATTTTGTATATACATGATACGATTTTCAAAATCAATATCACTCCATCGCAAACCGCAAACCTCCCCACGGCGTAGAGCGTAGTGCATACATATCATAACTACACTTTCGAGTGGTGTATTCTTTATAGCTTTAAGAAGCTCCAACACTTGTGCTTTATTATACACTTTAGGTTTATACTTTATAATACTAGGCAGTGTTGTTCTATCTGCCATATTACAAGGAACAAGATTATGTCTAAGAGCCTCTTGCAGAGCTTTTCGAATATTGGCATGATGGTGCTTAACCGTATTTGCACTTAACCCTTCCTCTAATTTTTTATTGTAATAACTTTGTATATGTGTAGAAGTCAAATCAGACAATGATACTTTTAGAGGTTTAAAGTAGGGGATAATGTGCTTATTTATGACACCTTCGTAGCCATAGTATGTCGTTGGCTTTAAAAAACTTTTCTGCTTTTCTAGCCAAGAGAGTAAATATTCATCAAATGACATTTTATCACAAGGTACAATTCTTTGCACCTCAATTTTATTCTCATACTCCTTTCTTATTTCTTCCACCTTTTGTTTTGCTAATCTTTTATTATTGCCTTTTATCGTGATACCTGTTGTAACCTCTTTTGTTTGTGGTGTTCCGTTCTCATCGGTCCACTTTAAAATACAATAATATGTTTTTGCATTCCTTTTTTCTCGCAAATATGCTTTCATTTAGTAACCTCACTTTCAGTTACTCGATGATTATGCTATATAACTACATTTTATCATCAAGTAGTATACATATCAAGCAATATTTTTTAAATAGTTTTCTAAACCTATCTTGGGGATTATGTATTTGTTCCTAATTTTTTTATTAGGTATTTCCCCGCTCTGTAGAAATAAATACGCTGTATTACGTCCTATATGTAAAATCTCCATGAGATCATTAATATTCAAAACATCGTTATACTCTTCTAAAATAAAAATCATCTTCCCTTCATGTAAAAAATAATTGTTTCACTTAAATTTGAGCAGGGTATTGCTATATAACAATACCCTAATCATATAACTTGATCTTGTTTTTAAATACCCCTTCAAATTCTTTTTTATCCTCATCACTCATCTTATGTATCCACTTAATATCAGACAACAAAACAATATTATACGACAAAACAGTTTTACCAAATTTACCTAATACACCTATGGCATCTTTTTTTGTTTCATTTTCGTTATCATTCCAATGCCCTATTGCAAAAACTGTGCCGATGTAGTATTCATTGTCGCCGATGAGGCAAATTACATAATCGCCTTCTTCAATAATAGTAATTGTTCCATCGTCTTCAACAACTTTGAGAACACCCATAAGCTCTACATTTTTCATATTGTATTTCCTCCATTTTAATAATTTTTTATTTTAGTGTATATCTTTGTTCAGTGGCACGGGAATATTGTATCCACCATCTATAAATTTTTTGATAATGCTATTTTGATTATCTGACAATTCATATTCTCCCAGTAGCCATTTATATAGTTGCGTTGGATATATTCCCAACAATGTGGCAAGTTTATTTTTTTTAACTCCGTTTACGTCCAAATATTCTTTTACCTTTTCTTGCAGTTCCATGCAAAACCCTCCTTTAATTTTTTTGTGAATTTAAATTGTTATCATTTGATAACTTCATTTTTTTGAATAAAAAAAATAAAAAATCTTTTTGTGCCCACTCTCTACCTATAGAGAATAAATTTGTACCGAATGTCTCGGTTCAAATTAAACAACTTTCGCCGAATTTACCTGTTTTTTTGTAATTTTATAGACTCAGATGTTATCTCCATATAGCGACAAAACTTTTCTCGTAATTTAGGGGATATTCAACAATTTATCACTCGTAAAACAGGCGTGATTTGGTAAGTCTACAAGACTTACGTAAGCATAGAAGGTATTATTAACTATCCAATACTGTATATATACGAAGTCTAAATGTTCATAAATGGCTTTATGTAGTGCAAAACTAAAATTTTAGCTCGGTGGTAATTTCTTTTTTGATTGTATTTTCTATTTTTCCACATATTGTCTGTTGTTTGTTTCTTTATCCTATACTGTATATATACGAAGCTTAAAATACTCATAGATGGCTTTGCTAAGCCAAAAGCTACGATTTTAAAACAGTCTTGTATTTTCTCGTTCTTGAGAACAGTCGCGTATGTGCACAAAATCAAGGATTCGCCAATTATATGGTTAATTTTTTGTTTTAAACGTGTTTTTTGCAGCCTTGTCATTTACTTTTTTGCTGTAATATTCTGATACATGTGCTTTGATGTTATAATGCTCGAGTATGGTTTTTCCTTTAAATATACCTTTATGTGGGATGTGTTCGGCAACATATTTTCTGTCAATGTATATACCATCTACTAATTTTATTCTAATATCCTCATATGGTTCACGGGCAAGGGAATCGTTCAAATATTGGTAAATTACAAAATCCAAACTATCTAAAACATCTTTTACTATCCACCAGTCAATCCTTTTTGAGTCACACGCCATTCTTACCACGCTTTCAATGATTTCGTTTCTGTTTATAGTTTTCATACATATCACTCTTTCTTTAGAATTATAGTTTTATTGGGTGTTTTATTTATAATGCTTCTAATTTACAAAAGCACTTTTTTATGATATAATAAATATATACAGATGTTTTTGATTTGAAAGGATTTACACTATGAATAAAAAATTGCAAGTTTTTGTTTCATCCACATATACAGACCTTATTGAAGAACGCCAAGCTGCAGTTGAAGCTATCCTTGATGCAGGACATATACCTGCTGGTATGGAATTATTTAAGGCTGGTAACGACTCACAACTAAAGACAATATACAAATGGATTGATGAATCTGATGTATATATGCTTATTCTTGGAGCACGCTATGGTTCTATTGAAACTAAATCCGGCAAAAGTTATACACAACTTGAATATGAGTATGCAGTGTCTAAAGATATTCCTGTTTTTGCGGTTGTATTAAGTGATTCTTTCTTAACTCAAAAAATAAACTCCTTTGGGCTAAAAAATGTAACTGAACAAGTTTCTCTAGATAAATACCAAGAGTTCAAATCGTTAGTTATGTCAAAAATCATCAGAGAAGTTGATGATTGCAAAGATATAAAAATTACAATTCATTCGACACTTAACGAATTTATAAACAGCTATGATTTAGTTGGTTGGGTTCGTAATAATAATGAAAATGACACAATTCAGTTGCTAAAAGACAATAGCTTATTGCTTAAAGAAAATAATTCGCTTAACAAACAAATTCATAAACTTCAAGAACAATTAAATGCAAAACATAAAGAACAATTTGGCAACTACTCATTTAATGAACTTATCACCTTGTTTAAAAAAAAGGAATTTAAACTTCCGTCTAAAATTTTAAATACTGATAAAGATAAATCTGTCAATGCTCTCAGTATGTTTATTATACTGTTTGATACTTTTGTTACTGGTATAACTAATCAAAATAGTAGCAGTGATAACGAAATATACATTTATTATCATGTGGCACCTTACTACGTGAGTTTTGATCTTCTTGAAAGTGTCAAATTATCTGGCACTACTGCTCAGAGAATACATACTACAAAGCTCGGCTCATCTTTTTATGCTATGTTAGAATCCAAAGGATTTATTAAAAAGAAATAATGTTGGATTGTGCCACTGCACAAGACAACATAAAGTGTTGGATTTGCGACAACGGCGCAAATACAATACGCTTAACGCCGTAGGCTAAAGTGTTGCTACTCAACCCGTAACGAGTGCTAATTTGAAGTGAGATAAAAAGCCAAATTTTATTTGTATTTTTATACCAATTTCTCTTTAACACTTGTACCCTTCAAGATCGCATTGTTACTGTGTTTTTGAAAAATTTTAGGACGGGCAAAGTCCTAAGATACTAATTGAGTTTGATATAAAAAGCTCATTTTTAACCATGCATTGAGAAGATTTCTCATTCTTGCGGACGGGATATAGATGTTAATGTTTTCACCCTTACGGATTCTGCTTCTCCATATCCATTGAATCATCTCTGATAGCGCATATAAATCTTCATCTAGTTGAATGTTTCTCTGCCTAAAGAATTGTGTTACTGCCGGATGTAGATAGATGTTTACGCAGTATGCTAAATTATAGCAGTCAATATAATCGTTGGTGGAGCGGCAATTACAACTTACAAATTGATTAGTATATCCTTTACCTTTCAACTTGGGCTTGTAATCCTTAAAGGTTGTCCACATTATTGTTTCTGACTTTGCCTGTAGTATGTTTCCGAAATAGTTCTTCACATTTCTTCCTAACTGTGCAATCTTCTCTTTGTTGATTTTTGAGTTAAACCAAGTCACAGATAGTCCATTTTGTTTTTGATATATATTCTCGTTAAGCTTACCTTGCAAGATGTTGATTTTATTTATGTACATTGATGTATCGGGTACAAAGTAATCAACAATGTTGTATTCATCGTCAGTTTTCTTGATGCTTTTTAGCTCATATTTTATGTTGTATAGGTCAAAATAATTTTTTAATATGCTTGCTTCAAATAAGTAGGTGAGTATATACACTTTATCAAACAATGAAAATATTTCAGGTGGATACTTCCATAACAATAATTTTTGATTTACGTATAAAAGACTTTTATTATCGGCTAATAGCTTTATTTCATTGTATTTGGTGTCATAGTCAAGTTTGTCTTCGTTCCATATAATATATCCTTCATCGTCTATGGTAACAACTCCGCTATCTTGCAGAAGTCGCATATCGTCTTTTTTAACATCGTCATATGGTACTATGACATTCAGCACTTCATCTAATATAAGGGTATAATGTCCAGCTTTAATATTTGCCCGACTCTCTTCATCTAAATGCTTGAATAATTCATGTGTAGAGGCTATGTCATACTGACAAGCCAACAACTCATTGATTGAGCTTAATTTTCCATCACCTTTGTTTATGGGTTGCTTAAAGTTTCTGGTGGTCTTTTTTAGAATTCTTTCTACTTCCGTCAAAAACGGTGTTATGTACAGAAAGTTATCAAGACAATTATCGTTTATATGATGTATGCTCCATTCCGTCTTTCCTGAACCCATTATGCTATCTATTACTGTTATTGTTTTGTTTAAATCTTGCATTATAATAAATCCTCCTTGTATGTATGGGTAATAGTAGGGGATAAAAATACTCCCTACTATAATTATTCTCCGTCTGATAATAATTTTTTCAAATTATTTCAACTTTATCTACTTTGCAATTTCGTCCACCACACAAACAAAATGCACCGTTTGACACATAGCCGTCTTTGTCAATATCAGCTTTGCTAATAACATATCCAGCTCCACCACATTTGTCACACATACACAAAACCGCTTTATCTGGGTTTCTAAATGTATTCTTGTAACTCTGTATTCGTTTATAGTCTTCGGCTGTTATTTTTAATATGTTCAGCTTGATTTTACACATTGCTTTTCCTCCAGTTTTAATTTATACTTCTTTTGATGTTCTTATTGTATATATTCTCTTTTTATGTAAAGCAAAATTGAATGAGAATTTATATTTTCATCTGATTATTCTCTAAAATTTTGAACGCTTAACAGTTCCTTGTCAAAAAAGAGATAAAAAAATAAAAAGTTTGTCGAAATTCAACAAAACTTTTTATAAAATCTGGTGATTATGTTCAGTTTTTAGTTAGTTCTTCCTTTATTCTGTTTATTTGACGTAGTATATCATCCAAATGGTTAAGACGCATTACCTTTGTATATCGAGATAATAAAGCATAATCGCTATGATCTATCATTGGGAACTGCCTTTTGAATTCGTCTAATAGTGGATAAATTTGCTCTGTTAAATGTGAGTGTATTGGTAATTTATCCTTTATTTGGAACTCAAGATTTTCCATATATCTAAGAAGATTTGACTCAAATACAGTAAGCATATCAATTAAAGTATCAATTTCTTTTAAGATCGCAACATTATTTTTTAATTTTGAGTATAGTTTTGATGTTGAAATAATTCCTTTATCCCAATCTTCATATTCCTGTTGACTACATTCGTTTTTATGGTTATAGATATATTTCACTCTATCCCAATGCTTTCCGCTCATATTTAATTTTGCTGCTACTATATCCCTTGTTTGTCCGGTTGTGCCGTCAATGTGTTTTGCATCTTCTTGCTTTAATCCGTTCTTTCTTGTTAATGCCTTTCTTTCGGCTGATTTGACTTTTTCAATAGTTTCAAGTTCTAACCCTTGAATAACTATTTGCTCCATATTTGATTTCATATTTGCACCACCTTGTATTGCTGGTTTTTTATATTTTTATACCACAATGATAGTTGGTGTTAAATAACATAATTATCCACACATACCTTATTTTTAAAACATCATCGAACATAAAATGATTTCACTTATTAAATTCTTAGTAGATCCCATAACTACGCCATTTTTAAGGGTTTACAGATTAAAACATAACATTTTGCGAAATCAGCACCCATATCACTATCATTTATTGAGACCTAAGCAAGTTTCAACGAACTACATCACGAATAACTATATTTAGCTTACTATAAAGGGTCATTAAACAAAAAAGGAAACCGCCGAAACCCCCAAAAGTCGAGAATCGTCAGCGGTTTCCCCAAACCAAATATTTATATTAGCGCGTTCCAAGCGTTTGCTGGAGCGGACTAACCGAAGTGAATTTAGGACTGATGCCTAAAATTTCTGCACTCATTCTTTCCACACCCTTTTAATACATGACTCTTTATATTGTTAGGACTATCTAAATTATCTAATAGGAATTGCCAAGCTCTTTTCATATTGATAACGAATAATACTTCTTCTGACTTCGTTTCCGTTGGAGCATTGGCAAGAATAGCTTCGGTTTTGGGGAATGTAGTTCCAAGCCCCTCAAGGTTAGCGGACTTCCATATGGAATCCATTAAAAGCCTTTTTGCCATTTCTATCGCTGTATCGTACATTGTTAATCACCCCTTAAATCTGTTATCATATGACAGTTCAGGATTTAAGTCAACTTTCCATTCAATCAAGTCTTGTGGCTGACATTGTAGAAGTTGACAAATGTCCTCTATTGTCTTTGTAGAAACATCACACATAAAATCTTTTCCGTCGTGAGTTTTTTTATATTTTTGTAGTTTTTGTTCTATTTCTTCCATTGTCGCACCGCTGCACATCTTTAATTTTGTAAGTGTACTTTGAGGTATCAATGCTTTTTTTCGTATTGTATAAGTTGTAATGCCTTTTTCTTTAAATTTTTCCCATAATTTATTATAATTAACCATCATATCAACCTCTGTTTTGTATTGGAAAACATTGTATATTAACACAACCTATCCAAAACTATTATACACTCAAATTCGTGAAACGTCAATAATTCTTGAAAAATTGTCAGTTAAGGATATCCATTTTTCTTTTTGCTCTGATTAAAGTACTTTTACTTATTCCGGTCATACTCTCAACTTCCTTATATGTGTGGTTTTCCAATAAACGCATGGCAAGGTTTATCTGTTCTTTCCCGAACTTGTTTGGTCTACCTTCTCTAAAATCAGGATTATTTTTTGCAATAGCTTTACCGCCTTGCGTTCTCTCTATTATCATTGCTCTTTCAAACTCAGCAAAGGCTAACAGATTTGTAATTATAAGTCTTCCCATAGGTGTATCTTCAATCAACCCCATATTTAAAATATGAATCCGTACACCTTTATTCATAAGATTGTCAATATATGTCAATCCCTCTTTTGTAGTTCTACAGAAGCGGTCAAGCTTTGTAACCACTAAAATATCATCTGATTTTAGTTTTTCCAACAGACTATTAAATATAGGTCTGTCTTTTGCTCCTGAATACGATTCTATAATTATTTCCACATCCCTATATCTACATTTAATTGTTTGTGTTTGTTCCTCAATACTGTTTCCATCTAACTGTCCTTTTGTACTTACTCTACAATATCCATAAACCATAAAAACACCTCTTTTCCGCTGTTACTTCTGACACTTGGTTTTGACACCATTAAAACACGCATGAATTCGTTGTTTGTATTTCAGTATCAAAACTTTAAAGTTTTGAACTTTATATTCTATTAAAGTGATTTTTAAATTTTCGCAAGACTCTTTTCATACGACCTTCTGCACAGTGAAGCCCTGCTTGATACATATATAAACCAGACATAAGCATTAACTTTTTGACATCTTTAAGTTCTATGTACCTATTTGAATTTCTACAACACTCTTTTACAGCTACATATTCAAACATATTCTTTAAATACTGATTGTCAGCAAAAAAATGATTGCAATATATCTTTTTTAATTGATTGTAATTGGAGTGATATGATATGAACTTGTCTATCATCTGACATACATTTGAAATTTCCTCTTGTGTTAACTCGTCAGGATTTTCACTTGACACATTTACAATAATTGTATCATTGTTGTATTTGCTGTTCATTTGAGTAGAGAATTTTAAATTATATCCATTAGCTTTTAACTGCTCAATCATTTCTCGTGCTTTATTGTGCTGACTCATATAAGATATGTATGTTTCTGTGGTTTTTTCCAAGCGGTCAGCCTTTTCTTTCTTCTCTAGTTCTTCTTCGTATTTAGATTTAAAAACACCATATTTTTCCGCTTTGGCATTTAATTGTTTAATAAACTCATCTAGTTCTTTCCGATAATCCTCTCTAGTGTACTGCATGTTTAAGACCTCCATAATCATTATATTTTTCGTTAGCTGCATAAATATTTTCTTATGGTGGTTCTCTATAAAATTTCATTGCGTTCTGTTTCCTTTCCGTTATTCCTCAAACAAGTCTATTCCGTTGGCTACATATACCCGGTTGTAATAGTCGATTGATTCTTGATTTGCACTTCTGATTTCGTTACGTAGTTGATATTTCCAAGTAGTCAAATACTTTTCAGGATATTTGCAAAAATCAACATACATAGTCAGGAGCGGAACAACAACCAATAAAACAAGCACCGTTTTAAATAGCAACTGCTTCAATGGCTTTTTGAGTAGTTTAAGGTTTATTACATACTGCATATTTTGATATGTAATGTAAAGCATATTTAATTCCTCCGTTATGGTGGGGCGGTCACAGTACCGCCCCTTATCCACATACTACCGATTAAAAAATTTTGTCAATTACCGCTTTGACAATTAACTTTTTAAACTCTGCTGCATCTTCAGCCTGTAAGTCAACCGCTATATTTGCGTTATCCCATAACAGTTCATTTTCTGCCGAATGGAATGTAATTGCAATATAGTACTCTGTTTTGCCTTTTTCATATGTAATATTAAGCCCCATATAATCAATGACCGCTTTAGCATTTCCCCAAGGAATTTGCATTTCTTCGTCATACTGTTTGTTAGCTTCTTTTATTGCTGTGTTGATTCGCTCTTTTATGGTGTCTGATACCATTGATAATTCAATAGCGACACTCAAACTGTCATCCATTACCTCTAAAGTTGCAAGGTCAATTCTTCCTATGTTTTTAATTGTTTTAAATGCTTTCATTATTAAATACCATCCTTTATATTATTATTTGTTTAGTTGTGGCTTTGGGAAGGCTTTCGCCCTCCCTCTGCCGTTGATTTGTTACGCTATGGTGAAACGCCTTGATGTTGTTTGCTTTACGAACTGATTATAAAGTTCTTCATATTTTACTTTAAAAGTTGCAGTATCGAAACGATTGGAAGTAACTGCTTTATAGCGGATTTTGTATTCACCTGCTACGAGTTCGTCTGTGCTGCGTTCTGTCAGTTCTGCTTTTAATTCATCTTGAAGGCTTGCGATTTCGGTTTCAATCTCTTCCTTCATTCTTGAAAGTTCCTTAATCTCCTTTGCTTTAGTTTCAATTGTTTTGGTCGACATACACATAATTTGTGTGCCCCTTTCTTAATAAATATTTGGTTTTCGTCAATCGGTTTGTTGTCCTCTTGACATTTATTAGTATACACCCTTTTTCGTGTATTGTCAACACTTTTTTTCGTGAATACACCAAAAAAAGTGCACAAAGTTATACACAAAAATTGTGCATATTGTACACAAAACAAAAAACGGTTAATTTATGCAGTAAAAAAATAAGGTGTTTGACAAATGAAAGTCAAGCACCTTTTAATATTTTCGGAGCGGTTGAAAGCTCTTTTTTTGTATCGTTTTAAGGCTCAAAAATCACCATTTTAAAGCCTTTAATTTTAAGGGTATAAAGTTATTAAAACCATTTCAAAGGGTATTAAAGGCGGTTTCTGTGGCTCTGTGTTGGTGTTGTTCGATGGGGGTATGAAAACATTTTAAAAGTCTTTTTTATTGTTCCGGAACGGGGTAGCACTTCTATCCACACACCGAGTTAAAAACAGGATAATTTCGAACTTGTCAGACACCATTTATATCCATGTGTATTTTACCTGACACTATAGATAATAGTATCAAGGTGAATTACTATGTTTGAGTATGAAATATTAGCTAAGAGTCTTGTGAGTTATATATTCCGCAATGGAATTGTTGAAGAGTATCATTCGTGTGGATGTTTATCGGATAAACAAATGAAATCGATTAATGTTGAAATGGTTAATAAGTTAAGCTTTTATTTTAAACTATTGGACGAAGAAAGATATGATGATATAGGCATTCTCTTGTATCGACATAGCATAATGACTCGTAGTTGGTACAAGCCATGTTTTGACGAATGCGAGATAGAACTTGCAAAAATAAAAGAATTTTATTCATGAAACTCAAATGATAACAGGGCGGGGGTGGATACCCTTTTGATTATCAGTTTTAATCATCACACTTTTGCAATAAATATCGTCCTCAAAGATCAACACTTTTAAAACTTCTTTAAAAAACACTTTATAAGAGCGATAATAACTGTTTAGATATAAAAAGAGACATGTCAAATGACATGTCTCTTAAAATACTTCAATGTGTTCGACATCACTTAATCTAAAGGTTACAATCACATCTTTGTTGTCTTTGTTTTTATCATCAATTGTTTCATCAGTTTTAACATTAAATTTCATTGGGGCGGATATAGCAAACCAAGAATCATTGCCTTTTTCTTCGTGTACTACGTGATGTCCGATAATTCCGATGCTATTGTCCTTGAAATACACTTTAAGATTTGATCCCTTGTCCAATTCTAAAACATCATGCCATATGTCGCTATGCTGCGTTTTATGAAATAGTTTTACCAATATCTTTTTAAACCACTTAGCCGAATGTAGAACTGAAACAACTATAGCCAATACCATTAAAAAGACAAACGATACACCTGACAATATAAGTGTATTATCAATCTGTCGAAATAGCGATATAAGCGTAATGCTTAAATAACTGAACAAACAACTTAACACCAATATCATTTTTTTGTCAATTTTCTTAGAACTGAGGAACGAAAATAATATAATAGCCCAATATCCCGGCAAAAAGTATTGTAGGATTGTGGGAATGTTTTGTAATAGCAACAAGAATTCTTCTATGTAAATCACCTCATTTATTATTTGTTTTGTTTGAATCTGACGATTTTAACATGTTATTTGTATCATATGGCTTAGTGCCACTTGACTGAATATTAAATATCTGTTTTATGCTATTGGTTTCACTGATTATCGCCTGATCACAATGAGTGTGCGAATGTCCGCATCCGCCCGTTTGCTCTTTATTACTGTTGTTATTTGTATTGTCTATCATGTGTATATCACCTTGTTATAATTTTCTCAAATTATAACATATTTTGATAAAACATACAAGAGATATTGTAAAATTTGTAAATTATGGTATAATAAGGTTCGATGAGTTCATAGTCCTAACAATAATTTGCACATCGTTAGTGATAATACTACAAGTTGAAATGGAAGGAGTAATATACTATGAAAATATTAGAAGTGATTCCAATTAAAAAAATCTGCATTCTTTCATCGTATGCGTGTTCGGTATTTTCTTTTGTATACGGGTGGTTCTCTCCTGTAAGTGATATTCTTAATGCGGTCGCAGAGATGACACCAGAACAACAAACCACGTGCCAAAGAGAATTTGAACATTCAGTAGACAAAGCCATTAGAAGAATGAAGTCAGAAGCTCCTATTAAATCCCACAGAGAAATATTTAAAGAGCTAATTGTCAAAGATGTCGATGTTTCAAATCTTGAAGAATTAATATCAAAAACCGAAATGTACAAATTACAGTATTATACAAATAAGGACGTTAAGGACATAGTAAAAATCTTCGACGATTATTTAAAAGAACAAATTGCTTATCACGAACATTTATCACATTTCATTTCATTACAATTTTACGAAAGTAATATGAAAAAGATGGAATCAATTTACAATATAGCATTTTCAAACAATGAACAAATGGAGAAAATCAAGATAGCCATACATGACGTCGCTGATATATTGAAAGAAAGTTGTACCCAAATTGAAACATCCAACAAAATTTTAAATATAGGAAGAAAATGTTTAAATGTGCTTTTAAATGCAGTAATATTTACTCTAATATCAATGTTTGCATATTCGCTAATAAGCATTATTGTATTTCATGGGCTAGAGCCAAAATTTGTTGTAGTAGCACCAATAAGTTATTTTACTTCAAATCTCCTGCTATCATCTTCGAAAAATAATAAAATATTAAATTCTTTTACAAACATATTTGTTGTACCATTAAAAATACATCGAATCAGATTAACATCGTCTGCTATTCAGGCAGTTGTTGCAATTTCTATATTTGTTATAATCTTATGCGCAGCAAACACGAATATCGCTGATATTGTATATCCATCAATTGCTTTAACTGGAGGTAGCCTTTTTGGGGATTTTTCAAAGAGATTGGTTTAACCCTGGTTAAAATTTCTATACATAATTCTTGTCAAAATAGCACCCGTCTTGGGTGCTATGATTTTATATACTTATTTAATGTAGATTTAAATAATCGAATTGTCTATTAGAGTTTTTGCCCCACAAACAGAATTCCAATCATCATCAACTTTTCGATAGTAATAGATAGATAGTTTCCTTATTTTTTCAAGAAAGGTGTCTTCGCCGTATGAATAAATAATGAAATAATCTCTATGTTCTATTAAAGTAAGAAAAGAGTTACACGTTAAATCAGAATAGGGTTTGCAAGGAAGGTCTAGAATGTGTTTTAATTCTTTTAAAAAACTAATTGATGCATTTGCATATTTTAATCTTGCTTTACTTCTTAAATAATATTTTCCCTCAAAATTTTTAATTAAACGTGTAATTTCCGGTTGTATTTGATTTCGGTTTTTATATATAATGGTCTCACATTTAACAGGGGTTTCTTTAATTTCAACAAGCATTTGTAGAACAGTCGAAGATATTTTCTTCATATCATTAAATGTCTTATTGATAAATATCTTTTTTGCATCTTTAAAACTCTCTATGATTTTAAATACATTAAATTCCATATTGTCACCTCTTTTTGGTATTATATTATATCATAAGGTGACAAAATTTTCAATTTTCTTTTTATATTGTAATAGGGAGCCTTTTAGGCTCCCTGTGCTCATTTTAATGATTAGGAATAATTCTGCTGAGTACCGAAGAAAGTGCTTCACTCTCTTGTGGACTTAATGTTATCCCTTTGATATTATTATATGTCCTATTGTCGTAAGTTACATTGCTTGTTTTTTGAACAAATGGCGGTAATGTAGTTGTATTAACATTAGGGAAGTTATAGAAGCACTCCAAGCCCTTCACTAAGTTATTAAAATTGTCATTATGTTCAGGACTAAGAACAAGTTTTGTAAGGTGGGGAGGAAGTACAATTTCTTCATCGTCTACGGCTTTAGCAAGTAAGCCTTTACCACTTGCAACACCGCCACTATCATACACTTTGCCGTTTATGATATCACTATCCGACCATTTCAAACTCGGGTCTAAGCCAAGCTTGTCAATCTTGTCGTTTCTTAATGCATTTCCTGCAAGTGCAGTGCCAACATCGCCTTTAGACAGAGCGTCTTGTATGCCCGCTGCATAGTCTTGTGATTTATAAAATTCTTTTTGAGCATTAGAACCTTCCCATGACGAGCCTGTAGATGACGAACCACCCGAACTACCTGAACTTGATGAACCAGTGGGCACTGTTGTTGATATATTGAGACTCTTATTCAATCTATTCAAATTAGTTGAAATATCATCAATAATACTCTTAAGTTGCGGAGTTCCGTTTTCTGCAACATCTTTAAGAATATCTGTAATATTAGCAACAGGGTCTTCTAATGATTCTTGAATTTCATCCCATTTATCCTGCGCGTCTTTAAGCTCTTTGTCAAGGAATTTTTCTTGAGTTTCAAGTCTTGAAATATGTGCTTCAAGTTCTTGATTTGCCAAAGTTTGCTCTTTATCCCTAATTGTTTTTGCAGCCTCAAGTTCTGCATCAGCTAAAGCCTCCTGAGCATTCTTAACATCCTCTGCGTTAGCAACCCATTGCCACTGACCATTAATAAACATCTTAGTATTGCGTTCATTTAAAACATTGTTAAGTTCAGTACGTTTCTTCTCAACATCTAACGTTGCTCTTAAGATTTCATACTCTTTTTGTTTTAACTCAAACTGATGTTCATAATGCTGAGTAACCTCTGCAATAGTTTCTGCGGTTGCAGACCAAATATCACTTTTATATGCATCTTTTAAAGCTTCGTTTTCTGCATCTAATTTTTCTAAAGCGTTACTCAAAGCGATATAATCATCTTCGTTGAATAATAACACTCTGGTATCTTCATCAAGATACTTATACATCGTCATAGAAGCATCGAGTTCTTTTCTGATGTCTGCTTGAGTATCTTCTACAAAGTTAGCATTTTCAAAGTATTTTTCTTGAAGTGTAAGAAGTGATTGCCATTGAGATTTCTGAAGTTCCCAATTCTCTTTGATTTTCTCGTTTTGTTTTTCGAGTTGCTCAATTTGGTCGTCGTAATATCTGCTTATGCCGTCTAAAACAGCGTCGCGATATTCGGCTTCTATCTCAGCAATCTCTTTTACCGCGTTGGGGTATTCTTCTCTGAGGCGCTTTAATACACGTCCCCAAGCCTCAACTTCGCTGTCGCCCCAACTGCTCCAATCGCCATAATTCTTACGAGCCTCAATCCATTTCTTAGAGTTTTCAAGGTCTGCATCAAGAATCTTTTTATCGTAGTCAAGCCATTTGCTCTGAAGGTCTTGAATTTCATTAGAGTTGTCATCATAGCCCTGACCACGAAGTCTCTCGGCTTCTGCGTGAAGAACATCTTGCATCTGTCTATAATTAGATATTAAATCATACTCGGTTTTACCCTGTGCAAGTAATAACTCATTTTGATGCTCTAAATCTTTAATACGATTGTCTGCAAGGTCGCGATATGCTTCGTTGATTTTACCCGCTATTTCAAGACGTTCTTTGTCGGTCTTGGTTAGGTTCTCAGAAGCCCATTGTAAGTCATTGATGTATTTAGCTTCATCTTGATGAATTTTGTAACGACTTTCTGCGTCTTTGAGGTAATTGTCAAGTGCTTCGTTTTTGTCGGAGCCGGATTTGTCGTCAGAAGAAGTGTATGGAGGAGTGTTACCACTGGTATTGCCATTGCCAAGTTTGTTGATTTCTTCCATCGTCTTGTCGTATGCAACTTTACGTATGGCTTCGTTGTAGGTATATTCTTTGCCGTCAAGAAGGTACTTATCTTTCCCAATCCATTTGCCACCAGCATCATATATGTCTGACCCTTTAATATCAGACATATCCATAGCAGCCCTTAATTTCAGAATCTCAGAAATCTGCTGGCTAAGATTAAGTTTGGTCTCATTAAGATTTATCATCTTGAGAATCATAGTGGCAAGGTCTTTTGTTGCCATTCCGCACTGAGATGCGACAGATGCTAAACTACCTTTGAAATTTCCACTTGCAATTTCGCCTCTTACAAATTTAGCCGTTGCGTCATCTATAGCTTTTGACATTTCTGGATAATTTGTTCTTGCAAGACCAATGATATTGTATTTTATATCATCGGAAACACCATCAAGATTTATCATTGCTGTCATTAAAGCAAGCAACTGATCTTCAGTTTTTACAGTAGCAAATGTTAAACCATCAAATTCTTCAGCTAGACCTTCGAAAGTTTGCTCATTAAACATTATTACAGCTTGGTTAACGTTGTAGTTACTCATAGCATCTTTGTATTTCGTAACCGCATCTGATAAATCATTTATCTCGTCTTTAAGGTTGTTGTAAAAGTCCTCCAATGCTCCACCAGCCTGTATTTCGTCATGGTGTGAATCTTCAAGAACTCTTTTTACCTCAACCATCTTTTCGTAAGACTCAACAACTGCCTCAGCAGAAGAAGTATCAACTTTAAAGAATGCTGAATTAGCACCACCATTTCCAGTTGCTTCATAAGCATGGAAATACTTATCCATATCTTTTAACTCGGACTTTAAGTTTTTAATAGCCTCTACTTCAGAATCAGCAGCCCAAGCACCAACACCTACATTATCAGCCTTATAAAGTAAACTTTCTTTTGAAGATGTATATGCTGTTTCTAAGTCGTAATTCTTTTCTTTTGCTTTTTCATATTGTATATCACGAAGTAGTTTTAACTGGTCTTCATATTTACCGTTGGCAAGGTTTATATTGCCAACTTCATCCCCAAGCAACTCATTTATTTGTTCTTGTATATTCTTTGCTTGCTCTCTGTCAGAATTATCAAACTTTCCATCTGTGCCAAGTTTGCGATATTCTTCAACAAGTCCGTCTAGATCTTTAGTTAACTGTGCTGCTTCTTTACCGGTCTCAATCATCTCTTGGCGAGATTCTTCAAGTTTTTCATTGTATTTTGAGATACCTGAAATAAGTAGAGATATACCTGAGATAGCTATTGTAGCTACACCGAAAGGTGATGAAGCCCAAGCCAATGCTTGTCTACCTAAATGTTCTGTTACAAGTCCTATAGCCGTTCCAAGACTTCTTTCAGCTACACCCATAGAGAGAATATCTGCAACAATACTTCTTGCTCGGATTTGCTGCCATAATCTACCCGTAACTGCCAATGCTGTATTTACAAGTACGATTTGAGTTGCTATTCTTCCGATAGGGGTATCAAGTGCCGTGAGCAATCCATACAAAGCATCCAATGTTCCTGTAATGACTTTCGCATCTGCAAGATTTGAGATGTATTCCGTCCACTTTGCACTTACTACCTTGCTTTTCGCTTCCCATCCTTCAAGATATAAGATATTTTCTTCAATGGCACTATTAGCAGAGTTAAAATACTCACTTTGCATTTTCTCTACCATAGACCAATTGTCGAGAATACCAGAAAGAACATTAGCTTGTCTCTTATTTGCTATACTTTCTGTAAGAACACTTTTTGCTTCAGTTCCCAAAGTATGCCACTTATCGGAAAGTTCATCAAGAACTTCCATAGGATTTCTTAGTTCTCGCACACCATTAACGACTTCTTTTGTTGAAATGCCAACACCTTTTAAGGCTGCTTCTGCTTTTGCAATAGATTCTTCATCAATAATAGTACCATCATCAAGCTCACCCTTTACTTGCCTGATATTAAGCAAAATTGTTCTTAAAGCTCTCGAAATTTCAGAGCCTTCACGCTGAGTGACCGCCGTACCTGTACCAATTAGTGCGGTTAATTCAGAAATATCCACACCTGCGGTTTTTGCCATAGATGCTGACACCTGTAAACCGTCTGCCATCTTTTGCATAGAAGTAGGATTCTTATTTGCAATGTTATTTAAGGCATTTATGACATTTGTAAGCTCTGCCACATTCCCTTCTAACTGATAAGCAGCATCTACCGCTATCAAAAGCTTATCGGCTGATTCTGCTGATACATCGCCGACGTTTTGTGTGAGCAAACTTAATTTTCCAAGTTCTGTACTATGTTGTTTATATCCGGCACGTGCAAACTCAGATACAGATTCAAGATATTCACTTGCCGACCTACCATATTCTGTTGCAACACCATAAGATGCTTTCTTAATTGCTTCAATTTCGTCTTTTGACATACCTGTTGTTTTGCGTACCTGAATTGCGGCAGAATCGACGGATTTCATTTCAGAAAAGGCTTCACCGATTTGATTCATAATAGCATAAAGACTTCTGTATGTAACCAAGTATCTAACGCCGTCCGAAAGGTAGTCAACAAAATCTCTTGCATGACCTCCGGCAACATTCATATTGTTACCTATGTTTTGGGTGTTTTGTTCAATTTGGTGAGTAACATTATTATTAACAGTCAGTGTTCTATTTTGCTGTGCAAGAGCGGAAATAGCCTGGTTTTCGGTCTGTAATGTTCTTTGCCTTGATAACTCTAACTGCTGTGCAACACGCATACGTTCCGTCTCAAGGCGGTGCTGTTGTTGCGCAGATGTAAGATTAGCATTGATATTTACAGGCGTAGAATTTATCGTCTGCATTCGCTGTTGTATATCGTTAAGGCGATTTACGATATTATCAAGATTTCGCCCATTGATATTCAAACTGATACTTGTATTATTTAGTCTATTTACAAGATTACGAATCCTGCCTTCAACAGCGCTAACTGTTGCCTCATTTAAGACTAAATTTAAAAGAATTCTATCATCACTATTAGCCATAGACTACCTCCTTACGCTTTAACTTTTGTAGTATCTGCCTTTTCAATAAGTTTGGTAATCTTCTTTAAATGTGATGTAAACTCTTTGGCATTTTTCTGCATAATTTCAAGGTTTTCAGGAGATAAGTCTACTGCCATCATCTCATTAATACGGATGTTAACATCGTTTTCTCTTTCAAGACAATTTCTTATTTCGTCATTAAGCATAGATGTGAACAAATCATAATCTGCTCTTAATTTTCTTGTCATTCTACCACAGGAAAAGCTTGTAACAGTAAAGTCATTGTCTTTGTACTGATCTAAGTTCATAACTCTGTCTTCGGGAATGTCAACGACTTTTAAAAACCTTGCAAGCAAAACGGTCTTTGTATAAAGCTCTTTATTAAGTGAATTAACAAGTGCGATACCATTTTCATTCTTTTCTGTTACAAACTCAGCACCAATAAGAGCCAACTTATAAATCTCTGTAATATCTGTTCCTTTGTAATCAATTCTTTTATTCATAACTATTAAATCCTCCTAAATTTTTTATAAATATTTTCTTAATATGCTATTTGCATATCTTTCTGCTTCTTGTTTAACCACCTCAATAACATTGGTGGATTCACCATACCTGGGATTGTTTTTAGAACCACCCATGCCGTGAATAATACTGCTAATAAGACCTTTCCTAAAATCTCCACCATCAAAGCCTGAGTGTGTACCCCAGCCATAGGTGCTTGATTTTGAATTCATTAAATTCTCATCAAAATACACCTCTATTGTGTAATTACCTTTGCTATTTTTTACCACCTTACCACTAACCGCATCAATCGTTTCGTATGTGCGAATATAATCTGTAGGTGAGTAGGTGGAATACCATATATCATTAACAGACTCTTTGAGTTGTTCTTTAGTCTTTAGCATAATTTCTTGTGCTGCTCGGTTTAACTTTAAATCTATCCGGCTTGTAATTTTTTGTAGCTGTTGCTGTATGCTCATTTAGCCTCCCTTCTTTACAACAGATAAAGGCTATATCAGATAAATCAATATCCAATATAGCCTTTATAGAGGTATAATAAATTAGTCGGTGGTTTCCACTTCCCAATTTAACATTGCTATGTACGTTTTATATGGTATCTGAGCCTTATATTGCTCAGCCATGTTTTTAATAAATGTTTCTTTATATTCCTTATATTTGTTAAATGCGTCTATGGCGTTGTTAAAATAACCTAATTTCTTTATTTTTCCCATAACGTTCATTTGTGCCCTATAGTCATTATGAGATTTATCGAAATTCACTCCCAACGGCAAACTACCTCTATTGCTTTTGCCATTTAAAAATAGTGTATTAATAATGTGCGGAACAAAAGAAACCGTTGCAGGATTGTATTCTTTATTGCCTTTAAATACGATGTCTTTGTCTAAATCAAACGCCATTCCGGGAACTTTATTCTCATCATACCACACCTTGAAATTACTGTAATTATGCCATTCTTCACATACAACACATTCTTTATATTGTGGCTGTCTTGTATGAAATTTTTTATTATAACAACGATTCATCATATCAGACCACCTTAAATACGATTCGACATTGCTATTTTCGTATAGAGTGCCGTGATATCCTATGCCGCACAATACAGGCTCTAAACATTGTTTGCTCCAATTATCAGGTTGATATTTAGGCTCGTTCATTACTTTGATAATGAAATCTTCTGAATTTTCTCCCGTTTCAGTAAAGCTTTGCTTCACGACCTTATATTGATTTTGGTTTAATGGATATAAGTTTCGGTAATAACAATCCTCTTTTTTATAGCCACTGTGCCAAATAAAGATATTGTTTGCTTTGTCAGGATTAACTATAAATTCATCAACAACAGCTTTTGCAGCACGTAGGCTTGTGTTTACACAACCCCATTCGCCGTCAATAAGTTTTAACTTTGGCAAAGTGTAATAGAGCACTCCGTATTTGTCACGCCTACCTTGTAATAACTTGTATTTACCACTTGGCGTACTTCTTATAATACGTCCATAATTAGAAAGCCACACATTCTTATAATCCATTAACTTAACAAAAACTTCGTCTGTGCCGATAGGCACTATAGATGTCTTGTTTATTTCTAATATTCTATAAGGATTTATGGTTTTGAACTTTCTTTTTATGAGTATTTCTACATTATCCGAAAGTGTTATCTTGTTCTTTTCTTTTAGATAATCCCTTTGGTATTTATATTCACACTTTTTGCAGTGTCCTAAATAGTAGGGGTTGTGAAATTGTCCTTTAACAATTCTAAAATTATCTATTGGTAGTATCATGCCACACTTGTTACAAATTTTTGTTACCTCATTTGTGAGGATGTCACTTAACCAATCTTGCCCCTCTTTATATGTTTTATTGTCATTCATTCGTCCTCCTTTATAACAACCCACAATCAAGGCATAAAAATAGACCTCACCGAAGCGGTGAAGTCATCTATGACTGAATATGGTTCTGCAAACTTTCTTTTTACTCCGGGCAGATGGGAGTCCCTACACTTTAAGGCTGTAGTCTCACCATTTAATGATTTGTTATGTTTTTTAATATTCTACTATCTGTGCCTCATCTTTCTCATCCCAAAAAGCAAATGTTTCATGAAAAATATCAGACGGTGGTATTGGCTGAAGATCATCAGGTATTTTTTTACCGGTGTTCAATATCCTACAAGCTTCTTTTAGCTTTTCCTTTGCCTTAGTTTTTACGCAAAAGGAATTGATGTTACCATTAGTTGTGTACTTTGGGTATATCGTTATGTAATTTTGAATTGATATTTTATCTCCGTCAGCTATAGTGTCGGCTACAACACTCCAAAAGGCATCTACTACTTTTCTTATAATAGCTTCAGAGTATTTCAAGTGGTATTTTTTCTTGTAGGCGTATTTATTACCACCAACTACAATACGCTCTTTGTTGAGCTTTGCTGATATTCTATCAATCAATTCATTCTTATTTATAGTGTCCATGCATTTCTCCTATTTTCTTTTCCGTGTATCGTTTAGCTGCGGTTGCAAGTTTTGAGCCGGGTTTTATATACGCCCTATACTGTTCAGGGATAGTTATTTCCTTTCCTTTACCGGCACAGTAAACTTTCTTCTGCGGTCTATGGCGAGGTTCAATTACCATATATCCATTAAGAACAACAGCACTTCCTATTGATATAGAATTTTCAATCACATCCAGAAAAGCTGTTATTATCTCATTAATTGTTTCTAAACTATGATTTTGTTTTCTGCTTTTGGTTAATTCAAATATTCTGTGAATTACACCCGGCTTAATAATTCTCTCATTCATTATGTTTTTTCTTTTCCTCCTTTCAAATTGTCAATAAAACTCTCATTTTAAGTTGGTATGGCAGCGGTTTTAGTATCGTAATATAAAAATATCTTTAAATACTAAAATAAATCTACTATTAGTTGTATTAAAGCAAGCAATAATAGACTTATCTTAACATTTAAAGAATGTTTTAAGTCTCAAATTCATTCTATTCATTATATGTTATATAAGCACCAATTAAAATTTCCACCAAATTTCCACCAAATTCGAAAATATTTTTATTATAATAAAACTTCACTTTTGCATAAAATCAGTTACAAATGTAGATTTTAAGCCAAATTATATAACGTTAAATGGTAATCTGTAATCACAATTAATATAGCACAATCACCGAGTTATTGGACTTAAAATCCCGTGGGGAGTGATCCCCGTACCGGTTCGATTCCGGTTTCGAGCACCAAAAAGCACTTCTTTTACAAGAAGTGCTTTTTATTTTTTCTATAAGTTAATTCTTTTTTTATAATCAGTTGGTGAAACACCAACTGATTTTTTAAATGCTCGTGAAAAGCAGTGTATAGATGAAAAATTTAATTTGTCAGAAATTTGGCTGATGGAGTATTTGTCTTCGCGTAGAAGTTTTTTTGATTCGGTAATAATCATTTTATTATATGAGTCCATAACACTGATGCCATAATTTGTCTTATAAATATAACTAAGTTGCGATTTGCCCATCATAAAAACCGAGCAAATATCTGAAAGAGTGATATTCGAGTATATATTATCACTCAAATAGTCATCAATTAATTTCGCGATTGAGTCATGTGTCATTGAACGTGATACTTGCTTAAAGGAAACGTTGTCATCCAATTCATTGTTGGTTCTTGAAATGTTTATAAGCAATTCTACAAGATAACACATTAAAAGCTGTGTAGAGCCAAACTTCTCATTTGAGAAATCAAGATTTTTTCTGTCAGTATATTTGTTTGGTATGTATCCCATGGCGTTTTTTGTTTCGTTTATAAAAAGGCTTAAAATAGTTTTGGAGGTCTTGTCAAATGTGAATATTTTCTTGCAAAAGAAATCCATGGCCGGACTGTTACAGGTAAACGAAATTATCAACATATTATTGTGGGACTTAGGGTTAGAAATATGTGAATGTTTTTCATTAGGCTGATGGAAGATGGCTTGACCCTGGTTAAGAACAAATCTGCTTCCATCAGCAACAGCAAAAATGCTGCCGCTATCAACATAAACCATTTCCCAAAAATTGTGTTTTTCCGGTTTGCTTTTGAAATTATTATCAAATTCAAAATAATAAATGCTATTAAAACCTTTGATTTTAAAGTTTTCTGATATGTATTGTGTACTAAACATATGTACCTCCGGAAGAAATGATAAAAAAATCGTTTGATTTGTCAAAGACTTTTTTTTAAAAATATTATACAATATAAATAGCATAAAGTCAATGATGACTAAGGAGGAGTAATTATGAATGTATTGGCAATTATTTGTCATCCCGATGATGCCGAATGTTGTTGCGCAGGAACTTTGGCAAAATGTGTAAAGCGTGGTGACAAAGTTACTTTGTGTCATGTTTGCAATGGCAATCTTGGACATATTGAAATTAGTCCCGAAGAATTGAGAAAGATACGTCTTCAAGAGGCACAAAATGCCGGAAAAGTTGCGGGTATTGAGGTCGTTACATGTGACATAGGAGATTGTCTGGCATATGAAAGCAGCAAGGAACAACGTGACAAGGTTGTAGATGTTATAAGAAAGGCAAATCCCGATTTTATTATAACACACGCGCCTACTGATTATATGCCTGATCATGTTGCTGTAAGCAAACTTGTTTTTGATGCTAGTTTTTTAGCAACAGTACCTCACTATGAATCGAAAGAAATGAATCCTGCAAAACTCGTTCCCATTTATTATATGGAAAACGCGAGAGGTTTTGAATTTATTCCCACAGAATTCGTAGACATAACAGATGAAATTGACACAAAAATCGAAATGTTAAAATGTCACGAAAGTCAGTATACATGGCTTAAAGAACATGATAACATTGACCTTACAGATTGTGTTGTAACTTGTGCAAAGTTCAGGGGTTATCAGTGTGATTGTGAGTATGCAGAAGCATTTTCACAGTGCTATGCATGGGGAAAAGTGCAGGCAAAAAGACTGTTGCCTTAAAGGAGTTTTGTTATGAAAAAAGTTGCTTGCGTAGGAATAATGGTGGCAGATGTTATTGTTGAGCCGGTAGAAACGTATCCCGAGCACGGTTTGCTTGTGCCAGTAAATTCAATAACAATGCACAGCGGTGGCAACGCGATGACTGCATCAATCAATTTAAGAAAACTTGGGGTGGAGTCAAGCCTAATAGGTGGCGTTGGAAATGATATGTTTGGTGATTATTTAAAAAATTGCCTGATAAAAGCTAATGTTAAGACTGATGGAATAAAAACCTACGATAAAGTACAGACTTCAACGTCTGTCTTGATGATAGAAAAAAACACTGGCGAAAGGTCATTTTTTCATTGCCGAGGAGCAAATGGTGCATTTTCAATAGATGATATTGATTTTGATATAATAAGAAACAATGACATTATTTTTGTTACAGGAACATTTCTTATGGATACCTTCGATGGTATACAGACAATGGAGTTTTTGAAAAAATGCAAGTCTATGGGCAAAACAACCGTTTTGGATGTATGTTGGGATTCTTCCGGTCAATGGAGCAAAATTTTAGATTGTGCGATGCCGTACATAGATATATTTATGCCAAGTATCGACGAAGCAAAGATGCTTACCAACAAGGAAGATCTAAAGGATATTTCAGACGTACTATTTGAAAAAGGTGTTAAAACTGTTGTTATAAAATGCGGCTCAAAAGGTTGTTATTGCAGACCTGATGTAAAAAGTGATGGTATTGTAATTTCTGTGTATAAGGTGGAAAATATAGCTGATACAACAGGTGCAGGCGACAGCTTTTGCTCAGGATTTTTGGCAGCTTATGCTCGTGGTGAGAACATCATAGACTGTGCTAAAGTCGGAAATGCCACAGGTGCACACTGTTGTATGGCAAAAGGTGCTACCGAGGGCATTAAATCATATCAGGAAATTATAAGTTTTATGAATAAAGGGGTGGATACAAGTTGTTAGTAACATTAAACGATGTGCTTTTACCAGCAAAAAAGAATAAGTATGCAGTGGGTCTTTTTAACGCTGTGAATATGGAACTTGCACGCGGAATTATAAGTGCAGCAGAAGCAACGCAGTCACCTGTAATTATTGGTACTGCTGAGGTTTTGTTTCCGTATGGTCCGCTGGAGGAAGTATCATATTATCTGATACCTATGGCTAAAAAGGCAAAAGTACCTGTGGTTATCCATTTAGATCACGGTTTGAAGAAAGAAACTTGTCTAAAAGCATTAGAATTAGGCTTTACTTCAATTATGTACGATTGTTCAACAGATGATTATGATACAAATGTAAAAAAGGTTAAAGAAATGGCAGAAATTGCACACTCATTTGGTGCAACTATTGAAGGTGAGCTTGGTCACGTTGGTGATAACGAGGGTTCTGCTGAGGGCAGTTCTCATCTTGCTGACCCAAGTAAGTTTTTCACTGATCCTAAGATGGCAAAGGACTATGTTGAAAAAACCAAGGTAGACGCATTAGCGATAGCGGTTGGGAATGCACATGGTGCTTATAAATTGCCACCAAAGCTTGACTTTGACAGAATACGAACAATTGCAAATAGTGTTGGTGTTCCGTTGGTACTACATGGCGGTTCAGGGCTTACAGATGATGATTTTAAAACTGCGATTAAAGAAGGTATCAGCAAGGTTAATATTTTTACAGACATTAATATTGCAGCAGTGAAGGCGGAGTTTTCGAAGTTTACTGATATGAACAAAGGTATCATTGACTTGATACCTGCAGCAGTAGAAGCTGTAAAACAGGAAACTGCTGCAAAAATGAAATTGTTTTCAAGTGAGGGCAAAGCGCCATATTCAGCAATTGAAGGACTTACAAATGATGTTGACAAGTTGGTGGAAATTGTTGTTAACGAGGTCCGCAAAAAACTTAATTCATAAAGAGGAGAATAAAAATGGATTTTCAAAGTACTGTAAAGGGTTCTATGCTTGAAGGATTTTATCCTCAGGGCTGGGATATGAAAAAAATTGATGAATGTTGTAATCCAAACAACAAGGTTTCTGAAAGACAAAACTTCTGGAACAAAAACTTTAACCCAATCAAATGTGATAGCTTGGGCGAATTTGACACATATATGGGACACGAAATCGCGCTTGAAATAAAAAAAGCAAAAGAAGAGAATAAAAAAATTGCATTTATACTTCCGGTAGGTCCGATGGGAATGTATAAGTGGGCTGTATACTTTTTAAAAGAGTGGAACATAAAATGTGATCACGTATATACCTTTAATATGGATGAATGGTCTGATAAGGATGGCAATACCTTGCCATCAAATGATCCTGCAGCATTTCAAAATGCAATGTGCAACGCACTTTTTATTCCATTAGGAGAGCTTACTGTTCCTGAAAACCAGAGAAACTTTGCAACAAAGGAAAATCTGCCTACATACCCAGAGAAAATTGCTAAATTAAAAGAAGAAGGTGCAAAGCTTGTACTCGTTTATGGTATTGGCAGAATGTGTCATATTGCTTTTTGGGAGCCTCATTTTGGTGAAGAGTTTGCCACTGATGAGGAATGGGCAAAACAGCCATATCGTATAGGGGCTAAACTTCATCCGTTAACAATTGAACAAAATGCTATAACAAGTTTTAAATCACGCACAACTTTAGTTCCATGCAGAGCCAACACAATAGGTCCTGGCTTGTTCTTGAAGGCTGACTATGCTATAGGCGGATGCGATGGTGCTTTTAACAGAGGAATGCAGTGGCAGGGAATGAGCTTTTGGATGACTTTGAGATATGGACCAAGCAGATGGATAACATCAAGCTATATTCCAACACTTCCGGGTAAACTTTTTTATCTTAACGATTTGGAAGGTCCACTTGTTGCTGAATGCAATTAAAAGCTGTTAAATTTTATTTTTATGATATATGAACTCCTCACGAAAGATTGTTTAATCTTTCGTGAGGAGTTTTTAAAAATTATAATAAATGTTTTGCTGATAATGCATAATAAGAAAAAAGGAAGGGATTTATAATTGGAATTTATCAAAGTCATTTTAACCTCTTTACTGTCAGTAATATCGTTGTTTGTAATTGCAAAAATAATGGGACATAAGCAAATGGCACAACTTGATTTTTTTGATTATATTACAGGCATCACCATTGGTTCAATAGCAGCTGAACTTGCAACGGAATTGGAAGAACCGGAAAAACCACTTATTGCAATGGTGATTTATGGTGCTGTTGCACTTGGACTTACAATACTTGCACACAAATTTCCCAAAACTCGTAAATATATTAACGGAACACCAACCATTATTATGAATGACGGGAAAATATATCGAAAAAATATGAAAAAAGCAAAACTTGAGCTTTCTGAGTTTATGGTTTTGTGCCGTCAGGAAGGATATTTCAATCTAAACGATATAAAAACAGCAGTTTTTGAATACAACGGAAGAATAACAATTTTGCCTAAGAGTGAAAAAAGACCTCTTACCCCACAAGATGTTAACTTGAATGTGCAAGAAACGGGAATATGCACAGAAATTATTATGGATGGACGGATTTTACACGAAAATTTAAAAAGGCTTGGACTTGATCTGGCATGGCTTGATAAACAATTGAAAAAACAAAAATATCACGATGCTAAAGAAATATATTTAGGAATATGTGATAAAAACAACAACTTAACTTTATTTCCCCAAAATTAATTTTTGTCATTTTTGGCATCGGGTATTGCTCTTTGTGTTGCAATTGTTGCCAATGTATCACCTAATTGTACGAGAACAGCCGCAAGTAAAGTTGTTTCCTCAATCGATAATTTGGTTGAAAGTGTATTGGCAATTGCGGTTATAGATGCGGTTAATTGACAATAATTCACTATGTTCACCTCTTGGAATTTGATAAAATAAAAATATTTTTAAGTTTTGATATATAGTATGAAAAAGTATAGTATAAGTTACTTTATAACCTGTTTTCCGAAATTAAAAACTGTTGAATTATAGTGAATTTTATAGTATAATATAAAAAATTATTTAATAGTGATTTAAAAGGATATTATCAAATGCAACAAAAAAATAACTATATATCAAAAACAAGAGGGATATATTTTTTGCGACTTATTGGCAGGGTTGTTGTATTTCTTATTGCAATTATGCTATACATATTTAACAGAGAAGAATTTAACATAGCGATTGGGTGGAATTTCTTTTATGAATTTTCTCCTTTGCACCTTTTATGGGTAATTTGGATGTTGGATATGGTCGTACAACTGATGCCTGTTAAAGCGCACATATCTATAGGTTCGCAAAAAGTATTTGAGTCATTGTTCAAACCAATAAAAGAGAAAATCAACTACAAGAGCCTGAAACAATATATTAAGGACACAACTGCATCGGCGTACAAAGTTATGTTAATATGGATTTTTCTTACCATAGTAATCAGTGTATTATACCTGACCGGAATTATAGACACGGGTGCAATGATACTGTTATCAACATTCTTTTATGTATGTGATTTGATATGCGTTCTTATATGGTGTCCGTTTAGACTTATAATGAAAAACAAGTGTTGTACCACTTGCAGAATATTTAATTGGGATCACCTTATGATGTTTTTGCCGATTGTGACAGTCAACAGTTTTTATTCCTGGTCTCTTGTTGTTTTTTCATTTCTGATATGGCTTGTATGGGAAGTGTGCGTAATCACATACCCTGAAAGATTTTGGGAAAATAGTAACGTTGCACTTAGATGTTCGGAATGCACCGATAAACTTTGTACCCAATATTGCAGAAAATTGAGAAAGTAAAGTTTTTATCATTATAAAAATTTTTTTAAGCTATTGACTTTACCACACTGCTGTGGTACAATGTATACAATTTAAATGCGGAGAGCAGAAACCAGTAGGTTGGAAAGAACATGGAGAGAGTTGCCGGTTGGTGCGAGGCAAATGGGGCGTCCTTCTCGAATTCCTTCTGTTAGCAGTGCACTGAACAAGTTTAATCTTAAGTAGGAGGCAACGGGAGTTCCCGTTACAGAACTAAGGTATGTTAGTACCTGATAAGGTCGCTGTCGTGAGATAGCGATGAACTGAGGTGGTACCACGGAAATGATATTTTCGTCCTCTGTATCCTGTAAGGATTGCAGAGGACGTTTTTTTCATTAAAAAATGCGAGCCAAAGCAGATTTGAGAGATGATTATTATTGTTTTGGTATAATGTAATTTAAAAGTCGAGGTGGCAAAAAATGAAAATGAATTTCCATAGAAAACTTCCGATTCCTCAAGAAGTGAAGCAAGAGTACCCTGTTACTGATCGGATGATGCAAATAAAAGAAAAACGTGATAAAGAAATCAGAGCAGTATTTGATGGTACATCTGATAAATTTATTCTCATCATTGGTCCTTGTTCTGCTGACCACAATGAACCTGTGCTTGAATACATTTCAAGACTTCGTAAGGTTGAGGATAGGGTTTGTGATAAAATAATTATTATACCCAGAATTTATACTAACAAACCGCGAACGACCGGGCAGGGGTACAAGGGTATGCTTCATCAACCTGATCCCGATGCTAAACCTGATATGTATAAAGGTCTTGTTGCAATCCGCGAATTGCACTTGGCAGCACTCAGAGAATATGATTTTTCATGTGCGGATGAAATGCTCTATCCTGAAAATTATCGATTTCTTTCAGATCTTCTGTCGTATGTCGCAGTAGGTGCAAGGTCTGTTGAAAATCAGCAACACAGACTTACTGCAAGTGGTATTGGAACACCTGTTGGTATGAAAAATCCAACAGGAGGAGATTTAAGTGTTATGATGAATTCAATTGTTGCTGCACAATCAAGCCATACTTTTATATATCGCGGATGGGAGGTTACAAGTGAAGGAAATCCTTATGCCCACGCAATCCTTAGAGGTTATGTTGATTATACAGGAAGAAATATATCGAATTATCATTATGAAGACCTTTTGAGGGTGGAAGAACTGTATGAACAGTCTAATTTGACAAATCCGTCTGTTATTGTAGATACAAACCATAACAATTCAGGGAAAAAGTATCTTGAGCAAATCCGTATCTCCAAAGATATTGTTCATAGCAGAAATCAGAACAGCGACATTAAACGCCTAGTAAAAGGACTGATGATTGAAAGCTATCTTGAAGATGGTGCACAGAGTATGGGTGAGCATATTTACGGTAAGTCAATCACTGACCCTTGTTTGGGATGGGAAAAGACAGAAAAACTTATTTATGACATTGCAGATAAATTATAATTGAGGTGATGTAAATGTTGGGAGTTATTGTAAATATTATAACCGTAATACTCGGTTCATGTATAGGATTATTGTTTAAAAAGGGAATACCTGAAAAAGTGAACTCAGCAGTTATGACTGGCTTGGGGGCATGTACCTTGTATATAGGAATATCGGGCAGTTTATGTGGCAATAATGTCCTTATTGTGATTTCATCAATCGTTTTAGGTGCAATTTCGGGAACACTTTTAAATATTGACGGCGCAATAAACCGGCTTGCAAAGGGTGTAGAAACAAAATTCAAAAAAGAAGGTCAAATTATTTCAATCGCGGAGGGGTTTGTAACTTCAACACTTCTATTCTGTGTTGGCTCAATGACAGTTACAGGCTCAATTCAAGCGGGACTTACAGGAGATAACTCAGTACTTATTACAAAGGCAATGCTTGACTTTGTATCTTCAATGATGCTTGCATCAAGTCTTGGAGTTGGCGTGCTTTTAGCGTCTGTGTCCGTCTTTACTATACAAGGCGGGCTTGTTGTTCTTGCGGGACTTATATCACCTTTTATGAGTGCAGGAGCAATTAACGAAATGACATGTGTAGGTTCGATTCTGATTATCATGATAGGAACAAATTTAATGGGTATCACAAAAATCAAGGTGGCAGATTTATTGCCTGCGATTATATTTGCACCTATTATTTATCACATTGTAAATATTGTATCAAAACTTATATAAGAAAAACAGTTTATACATAATACGCATAAAAAAATTGGAACAAGCAAAACTTGTTCCGACGTGGTGCGAGTGTTCATAACGTGTCAAGCTTGAACGCGTGAACGAAAATATAAAATTAAAAAGAACCTCGGTACGCGATAATGCGTGTCGAGGCTCTCGACTGGTCGAGGTGACAGGATTTGAACCTGCGGCCCCTTCGTCCCGAACGAAGTACTCTACCACGTTGGATATAGAGTAAACTCTTGTAAATTATTCTTATTATGAATAATTTTGCGTTTTAATAGCAAAATACAGCTGTAATATTTGATTGCATTGATAAACTTCTATTTAGCACATATACAAGATATTATTGTTGAAATGAGTATTATAACCAAAGCAAGAATGAGTATTCGTAATATTTTGTCCTTTTTTATTTTTGTCACAAAATGCTTGTTGTTAGTTATCTTATACTTTTTAAATCTATCTTGTATATCAAATAAGTCTTTATGAAGTTTTCTTACTATAGATATATCGACTTTATTTAATGATAGTGTTCCTTCCATTAAATCGTTTAAATTAACAGCGATTTTATATAATTCTATTTCTAAGTCATCGAAAATCATATACCGAAATTTTTCGCATTCTTGTTTTGATACTTCGTGTATATCTTTTAGCAATGCGTCGTTAAAGCGATTAATAGTATCATCGTCAAAATTATTCTCATCTTTTTGAAATGCATACATATAAAAAAGTAATGTTCCACTCAATCTGTAAGTATTTTCAAAATGCTCTTGCACTCTTGCTAATTGTTCTGAATGCGAAGAATGTATTAAAAAGATACGTGAAACAATAATACTAGAAAATATACCGCCCGTTATTCCTATAGATAGGTTAATCATAATTTCATAAAATTCCATTTGTATCTCCTTTAAAATTTATGCTAAAAAGGTATTGGTTAAGTAACTTAAAAACATATTTGTCTTTTCTAATATCGAATCAAATACATTTGTGTAACTTTCAGTATCTAAATCAAACTCTTTTGAAATTTTATCATAGTTGCTTCCTTTTCGATGTCCTGTTCCGGCAGAACGTAGATTTTGCAAATTCCTTAAAAATTCTATGTGTTCAATATAGTCTGTAAGATTACTTTCTTCAAACCATCTTTCAAGTTTAGATATACTTCCTTTTAATTCTTGACCACTCTTTTTATCCAATGTGTCTTTCACTAATTTTTTTATTTCTTTTTCGTTAAGTGAATCAATAATTGTTTTTACTAATGACAATACTAAATGGTCAAATTCATCTTGTGTATTCACGATTGGAATATGTATTTTACTAAAATTATATTCATCATCAGAGGTAAGCGGTAAAAATAAATACCATCCAAATTTATTGTACCATTGTTTTTGAAAACATGAAAAATCTGCTTTGAATTTTAAATCAGAAATTTCAGCGTTGCTTGGAATTCCTAAGAAATCTCTTTTGAATTTTGCATTACTAATCGTATCGTCAGAAACAATATTATAATTTTTCCAATGGTGTTGTTCTTCATAAGGTAATTCTTTGCCTAAATCTCCCAAGTAAACAACTACATAGTCTTTATGATGGTTATCCATTCTTAAGCCCCAAAGTCCGCGACATCTTAAGTAACCATCTTCTATGCTATAAATATCAGAAGATAAGTATTTTTGCAATACTTCTTTATTAAAGAAAACAGGTGTTAAATAGTGAGGGGCATCTGGATTTGCACCGAAGTAGTTGGCTAATTTGTTAGGATTAGATGTAAATGTTTTGTTTTCACCGTATTCATCATTTCCAATAATAAAGTCTAAATATTCATATTCTTTCTCATATGGCCAATAACCACATTCATTAATTGGTTTAGGCATAATTATCTTTTTACCCATTAAGATACTATATACATAATTACTCCCTCCCATTTCATCTCCCCAAATGCTGTATACAATATCTTTACCAATATGACTATCAGAAAATTTTTTTAATTGATTTTTTTCCAATGTTCCAGAAATTTGCTGGTCAATATCAAAAAACAGTAGTAAAGCCATTTGTTTAGCCGTTGCATAATTGATTAAATACTTTAGCTTTATAAAAACATTCGTATTATTTTCAATTTTAACTACTTCATCACAAATTCCATTATCCTTAATTGCGTAAAGTGTGTTAGATTGGAAATCATGATATAAATTGTTAAGGAGTCTAAATTCATCGACAACTTCAACATATTCAGGCTTTATGCCATAAAAATCTCTATAGTTTACAATGTGTTCACAATAAATATTCGAAGCTGAGATTTTCTCATACTCTATATCACCATTACCATATTCGACAAAACCAGGAGCCTGTGTTCCAATATGAGCCTCCCAATCTGATTTTTGAGTAATTTTATCTAAATCATCCAAATAAACTAATCCTGTCCAAAAGCTTGCAACGGCTCCATTTAAATCTCTGCGTCCAGAGACTTGAACCCAAAGTTCTTTTCCGTATATATTTTTAAGATATTCGATATTAGATTTTTGATAATATGTGTTTTCAATTTTATTCATATGTACTCCCTCCTTGATAGAGTTTTTATTCATATCTTTAGTTATATAATTCCAAATGTAATAATCCGTTAGCTGCATATAATAATAGTTTACATATTAAAAAATGTTGATGTATGATACATCTTTATATTCTCTTCATTAATTCCAATTTCAATCAGTTTATCTTTAAAAAATAATTCTTCTTCAGGTTTATAATAATATACATTCCATTGTGCGTTTTTAGGAACATAAGACAATATCTCTTTAAAGTAGGGTAAATCCACATCACCAAAGGAATGACCTACAATAAACACTTGTTCAATTTCCTTTAATCTAACAAAAAAATTCTCGTTCCACCGTATGTAGTGTTTTACATCCTTAAAAGTTCTTTCATAAAAATTACGAACAGCATTATATATGCTCGTTTCCTTTTCCATATTTACATTTGAATATTCAGAAACTTTTGATGACATTTCTTCTATTTTCTTATAATCTCCGTGTCCTATAATCGGCGGTGTGTCGTGAGGATATACGGAGCCGTGAATATGGAGAATATCATATGAATCTATATTATATAGTTCTTCTAACAATAGTGTATAATTAAAATTTATGAATAAATCATAGTTTTCTTCGTTAATAAAATTTGTCTTTCTATCAACATTAATATCAATTTGATTTATCCAAGAATATAAATATTCATTTAATTTTTTTATGTAGCCATATTGGTTTTCCCAATAATAATCTAACGTTTCTTCTACTCCAAAATCACCACCTTCTAATCCTAAGTCAATATGTGAGCCGAGTTCTATTATTTCTGTTTCATTGATGTAGGACAAATTGGTTTCAAAATTCTGCCATAAATATTCTTTTAGATATTCTATGTTGCTATCTGAACAAAATCCATATGTTTCTTCTAACATCATAAGAAAGTTCCAATCTCTTTCCTCTAAATATTCTCTAAAGTTCATATATTGTGTTGGCAAGTTGTGAGCCAAATCAAATCCGTTTCCAATTATGAAAAGATTCAAGCAAATTCCTCCTATACATTTATGTATAAAGTATATCAAAAATTTTAGATTCTTTCAATGTTTAATTGTCAACGAATAATACCTTTTAACAAAAGGTATCATTCACACAAACATCTCAAACTTAACTCTTGTAATGGTTTCGGGAAATGTGAGGTTTAAAATTTAATAAAAACAAGTTTTGAATATTACCTTATGTTCATTAAATGGGCAAAAGGTAATATTTTTCTTTATGTGAAAAACGGTGTACTTTTTCACACACGCGATATATAATTGTAAAAAATTAAGTTACAACTGAAAAAGGAGATTAAACATATGACATTACCAAAAGAGGTTGAACCAATTAAAAACACAAGAGATATTAACAAAATCAAGCAATATTTATACGGAAAAGAAAATAAGAGAGATTACTGTATATTTGTTGTTGGAATCAATGTTGGATTAAGAGCAGGAGATTTATTATCATTAAAAATTAATGATGTTACAGATGGAAATATAATATTTGATACAGTAACTATTAAAGAACAGAAAACAGGAAAAACAAGGAATTTCGCATTAAATAAAAATGCTAAAGGTGCGATACAGGTATATCTTAACTCTTTAGCAAACTATGATATGGAGGATTTTTTATTTAAAAGTCGAAAGGGTAGTCATTTAGGAGTAAGACCTCTGCATCATATCATTAAAACACTTACAAAGGATTTAGGGATTAAAGGTAATTTCGGTACACATACATTAAGAAAGACTATGGCATATCACAGATACATTAATAATGTACCATTAGAAACACTTCAAAAACTCCTAAATCATTCATCGAGTGCAATTACATTAAGATATATAGGTATTACTCAAAAAGTGATTATAGATTGTTACAATGCGGTAAATTTATGAGCATTTGTATAAATCAATTTAATGTTGTCATATTTTGTTCTTCTAACAAATCATCTGCTTGAAAAACAGTTAAATTGTGAGTTAGACCATATATTATAATACTATCTCTTTTGTTACGTGAATCAAGTATGGCGAATTTAGAAATTCGAAGTAGCAACTGAGTTTCTTCTAAAGATAATTTCATACTAAAAGCGATAGAAATTAAAATATCACGGGAAGCGGTTCTGTCACCTCTGAATATCTTATATACATACTCACCTGTACCTGAATTTTTTGCAATAGCAGAAATATTTATATTTCTTAATTCGAGCATTTTATTTAGATAACTTGATGTTGTTTCGTTTATAAACTGATTCTCATGAGATTTGAAAAACGATTCTATATCTGATGCGTTTTTGAGTTCTTTTAGTAATTCATCTGTTATTGTATACATTGACAATCCTCCCTGAATTTACTATAATTATTATAGTATACATTGTCGAAATATGCAAGGAGTTGTCTAAAATGTTCGATATAGACTCCATAAGGGAAATAGAAATAATAAGGCAGAGTGAACGTCAAAAAATTTTATTGATGGAAGGCTCTGACAAAAAGAGATATTTAAAACGAGTAATAAGCGGTGACAAAAGAGAAATATATAAATTACTTAAAAAGATAAATCACGAAAGTATTCCAAAGATTTATTATGTCGGATTTGATACAGACACTATAGTTATTGAAGAATATGTTAAAGGTATGTCTTTAAGTGATTATATGGCACAGGGCAAAAAGTTAAGTAAAAAGCAGATATATTCTATATCTAATCAACTTTTATCAGCTCTTGATAAACTCCACGAATACGACATAATACATAGAGATATTAAACCTGACAATATTCTGATTGATGAATCAGACCACATATGGTTGACAGATTATGATATTGCACGAATTTACCGAAAAGAAGTACGACGTGATACCGAAACAATAGGTACATTTGGATATGCACCTATTGAACAATATGGTATGCTTCCTACTGATTTTAAAACAGATATATATGCGTTTGGTGTAACTTTAAAAACACTTCTTGATTACATAAATATAAAAGGCTTTTTATATAAGGTAGCAGAAAAGTGTAAAAGGCTTGACCCGTCTGAAAGATATCAAAGTGTGAAAGCGGTAAAAAGAGCGATAACACTTAACTCGTTAAAATATCTCTTCATTTTTGCACTCTCAGTAATTGTATTAGCATTGATTATAATTAACCTTTTGAATTATGAAAATGGAATAGAAGTTAAAACACAACAGGGCAACGATAAAAAGACAGAACAGAAAACTAAAACAGATGTGCCTGAATCTGAGGTTACAAACGAGCCTGAAACAGAGGTTGAGAAAAATAATATAGTTATTGAAAAAACTGAGGAAAAAGAGGTAACGAATCAGGAAAACAAGGAGTTGGATTTCGAAGGAACATTTTACGGATTTTTAGAAGGACAGAAAGAGTCTGAGTATAAAAAATACAACTTGTTGTCCAATGTTTGTGTTTTCTCAATGCAACAACCTTGGGAACATATTTTGCTTTTAGAAGATATAAATAAAAACGGAAAAATAAAAATAGGAAAGAATAATACTATTGTAGATGCAGATATAACTTTGAATGGTGGGATTTTATCTGTATCGTTAGATGACAGCAAAGGTCATAAATACAGTAATAAATTTAGTTTTAACAACCAATACGAATATTCTAAGGATTATTCGGATGATTTAAGAAAAAATGCTGACATAATCTGTTATGACTTTGATGGTGATGGTGGAACAGAACTTTTAATAGGACTTAATGAAGGTGTAATCGGTGTAGCAGGAGAACAGATTTATAATAATTTTAATTATTGTATAGCCTGGTGTATCAGCTATGATGAAAAAACAGGATTTGTCTTATGCGAAGGAGAGATGTTCTCTAAAGGGTATGCATTTTGGATAAATAATAATATAAGAAAACTAAACGTGACTTGGGAAGATGTAGGTGATATCACAGGGTATTTATTAAAAGATAACAGAATAATTCCTAATTAAACAAAAGTGGACAAAATGTCCAAGACTTTCTATGTAGTTAAAAGTATAATTACATAGGCGGTCTTTTTTGTAACTTGGCTATGTACATTTATGTGCTCTTGGTTTATATTTATAAAAATGGCAGTTACAATTATAAAAATGGGAGGATATTATGTTATTTAGCAGAAGGAATGTGTTTGAAAAATCAGTTTTAAACAGTATTAAAGTTATATCTGATAACGGGATGATGGGAATTAAAAACCTTACTGACAACTTATGTATTTTACCAATTGAGTATGATAATATTTTTATGTATGGAAAGAACGTATTTGTTATACATAAAAAAGGTAAAATCGGAGCGGTCAGAATAGAAACAGACAAAGTATGTTTTATTGCTGAAAGTGAGTATGACACGCTGGATACATTCGGTCATGATTTGATTTTCAGTAACGACCAAAAAGTAAGATACTATAATTCAGCAACAAACACAGCACGGGATTTTGTTGACATTGTTGTTGAAACTCCGTTTTTATATTGCAAAGATGAAAAGTATCAGTATATCTTATACGGAGAATTGGGCAAAGAGATTTATAAAAAGGAATATACCTCATATAGTGAGTCTTGTTTTTGCTTTTGTGGAAATACGGAAAAAGGACCTGTATTTTATGATGCAAGATATAGTACATATCTGTATCCACAAGAGGGTGAATATAAGGTGTATAAGGAAATATTTAACCATCCGATTGTTATTAACCGTCAAAATGTTTGCAATATCACAGAGGGGGAAAATGGGATTGGTATAATTGACTCCTATGGAAATGTCATTATGGAAAATAAATATGATTCTGTAAAAGTAGAGTTAAAGGTTACAGCAATCAAAGAAAATGAGACAGAACAAAAAACCATCCCTTTTCAAAAGGAATCCTTTGAAAAAGGGATGGTATCTGAACTTGAAGATTGGATATAACCACACATAGAAGGAGCTGGTTATATTACTTGCTTTCCTTATCGTTTAAGTGTTCCAATGCAAATTCGCAACATTGAATAACTAACTGATTAAAGGAAATACCCTTGTCATTTGCGAGTTTGCCAATTTTGTCAATCAACTCATCAGGCATTCTGACTGTTCGGTTTGAACTTGTAGGTTTTTTTATTATAAAATCCATACTAACACCTCCATATAATATAATTTTAACTGATATTATTATTTAACGATATAGTCAAAATATGAACTAAAAAATAGTTGCATGTCGAAAAAGTGTGTGATATAATATGAGAAAGGTTTTTAAGAATAAAGTTTAAGGAGGAGAAGTAATGCAAGAAATTAAATCTTTAATCTGTACTAAGTGTGAAGGGAAAATAGTAAATTACAACGGACGATATATCTGTTCGGAATGTGGCAAAGTGTATGCTTACACAAACACCCTCGAAAAAAATGAGGATAAGCAGTCAGCATTGAGGAAAAAGAAAGAAAGAGTGATTATAAACACTATAATAACTACATGCATTTTGATAATATGTGCTTTGGTTGCGTGGAGGTTAAATACACCATTGAATAACAAATCTAATAAAGAAGTGGGTCAGAATAATTATAACAATGGTGCAACTATGTCGCAACAAAACAATAAGTTGGAAACTGCCTCAAAAAGTATTGATAGATTTGCTAACATAAATGTTGATGAAAATGGTGAAAGGTATTTTGATATTGATTATGAGGATTTTATTGACAATTACAATTATTATGTCGAAGCTGAACATTATACAAATAGCTCAAAATATACTATTCCATCGTTTTATAGTTCAACTATAGAAGGATTTTATACAAATGATAATGGTACAAAGATAACACGTAACTTTTTTCCGTCAGTAATAAGCGAACAACGAGTTTACGTAGATGAGTTTTCAAATCATATTAGCAGTGTAATTTGGAAAATTGATAATGATGTATACAATAATATGTCGACAAGCGAAAAAGATGTCATAAGAGAACAAACCAAGTTTATCTCTATGGCTTTGCTTCCTGAATTGGATGAAAGTCTTTATGAAAACAAGATTTGGTCTGTATTAAAAGAATCCATAATTGATAATGAAGAAAAAGCTATTGCTGTTGTAGGAAATGTTTGTTTCTATACATATAGTTCTGATGATAATAAACGATACATCTATATATATCCTAAAAAAGATTTAACATATCAACCTACTGAAACGAAATTGCCTTTAGAAAAAGCTATTATAGGTAAATGGCAAAATCCTGACGGCTCAATATGGGAATATAAAACCAACGGAACATTTACTATTGACTTTTCTACATATAGACCCGAAGACACATCGAAAGAGGCAGATATTCTACGTGGACAGGATATAATAGTAATTCCATACAGAGTGAATGGAGACAAGATTATATTCAAAATGGGGAATGTTCAATACGATAATCATGTAAGAATAGAAAATGGGTTTAAGTATGAAATAGAATCTGTAGGGAAAACACAAGCAACTATGAAGAAAGTCGAATAATTTTTAATAAAATTATTTTATTAGCTAAGGAGGAACTACATATGAAAAAAACATCGTTTATTTTAACTATGGTATTATTATCAATACTGTTGATTTTGCTTTCAGGCTGCGGAGTAAAATATTGTTCCGTCTCGGGATGCCCATCTGAAAGAAGTCCATTGGGGTCTAATTACTGTACTTTGCATAAGTGTGCAAATAATAGTTGTAAAAATAGAGGCTCATTAATAAACACCTTATCATATTGTGAAGAGTGTGTTAGACGTGCACAATAATAGGGAGGGATTACGGATGTATTCAAAAAAAATAAGCATTTTGTTACTATGTTTGCTGGTGTTGATTAATGTAACTGGATGTGGGGTAACAAATGAAGAATTTATAACATCGGTCGAAGATTATCAAATTTTTGCTGAAGATAATTCATATGAAATGAAAACGGTATCTGATTTTGTAAAGAAAATGGACTCTTATAATGACGAAAATGACAAAATAATGACGATGGTTTCAACATCATGGAGTGAAGAGAAAATAAAAGAAGATAGTAGTTTTATAGAAAAAATAATTCAAGATAGTGAGTTCGTTTATGATAATGATAAATATTATGGAGAATTAAGTGTTAATGTATGTATCGCTTCAGCAAAGGATTATTCCACAAAAGAAGATTTTACATATGTATATCTGTTTTCAATAAATGCTGATAAAACAATTGTCCCTGAGGCTTCTGCAAAGTATTATGGTAGCACATTTGATTATCAAGAGATTTGCACAGATTCTGTAAGTATTCAGGATAGTATGACTGCTTGTGTTTTGATTACAGATATTGCAACTCAAATGTACAGATGATGTTTATACAGGGATATTAGAGCTTTTGCTGGTTGGGGCTGACTATTATGGGAATAGAAACCTTTTTAATAAAAGTGGGGAATAATAAAGAAGAATAATTTGGCATAATCGAAATAGGAAAAAGACAGGTTGTCAATGATAGGCAACCTGTCTTTTTTGTGGTTATACTTAAATTATGCTTTAATCACTCAAACCCATTTAAAACAAACTTAATATTTTAATAATAAGGTTTATATAAAAAGGTTAATAAAGTCGTTTGTAAGGTGAGTTTATGCACTTTGAACATATTAATTTATTTTGTTAAACGATAAATTGTTAATGCAAGATTATCATAAGATTTGTGAAGTAATGGGAGGACTTCAAAACAGTTTTCAGGGTAATATCGATATATTGAGTCTTGTAGAGTCTTTATTGCTTCTTTTGCGAACATTATATCATTTATAAATGAATTGTTTATTCTTTTTTCATTATTCATAACTACCACCTCCAATTTACACGTTGTCTTCATCATATACTGAAATGTTAAAATCACCAAGGTCATCGTATATCTGGGATAAAATGTCATACAATGTTTCCAAATCATATTTCTTAGCGGTGAATTGTAAGTTCTCTTGTATTGTTTTTAATCTGCAAATAACTGTGTTAATATTCTTGTTAATGTTTTTCATTTTGTCATTCTGTAAATCTTCAATAACTTTTATCATAATATCATCTCCAAAATATAAATTTTATAATTTTATTTTAATGAAAAATAATAAAGGATTACAGAAATACTGCAACCCTTTAAAAAATCTCTTTAATTATTATATGGATACAAGTGACTCATTGTTATATTAAAAATATATAAATATGTATAACAAAATGAATGTTATATACCATGTATATAACACATAAATTCATCATCAAAACATCACAGACTGATAGTAAGAAATATATATATTTCTTTAATTTCATAAAAATTCACAATGTTTTATTAATACACAACCATAAACTCATATTGAGTTGATGTCAGGTAATTCAAAAAGTTCGGTTTTATGAAGATTAAATAGTGAATCGATATTTCTCAACCATATAATAATATTTTTGTTTTTCTTGTTATCATAAATTGTATTAAGAAAAATAGAATGAAGAGATTCCCATTCATCTTCATGTCCTCTACAATGTATTGCTCTATAACTAAATTTTCCATTAATATTTCTGTAAAGTCTGTTTCTCTCATTATTTATATAACGATTTCTTTCTTTTTCTTTTCTGCCCTCTATTTTACAAGAGTTGTTGTTATATGAACAATATAATGTTTTCTTCCTTTTGGTAACTAGAAATGGAAGTCCACAATTTTTACAAAACTTTATAGTCCAGTTTAATTGATATAGAATATCTAAAGTTACTAAAAATAAATCCATTGGATCTAGTATTTTGTAAATTCTTTGAAAGGATTGGGTTCCCAATCTGTTTTCAGCTTCAACTATTAAATCGTTACTCTTTTGATATTTGATATTGTCTTTCAAATAGTTGAATGCTTTATTGTCAGATTTTAATAAAGGTATATCTCTATAAACATCTTCAATGGCTGAAGGTATTTTTTTGTTTGCAAACCTACAAAAATAATTTAGAGCTGATAAGTTATGACAATCTGTATTTTTTAAAAATTTTTCTATGTTCTCAAAATCAATTTTTGTTCTTTTAATATTACTTTCTTTACAAGAGTCTTTTAACATAATTAATAATTGAGGTGATTGTTTTAAGTTCTTGTCAAAGATTTTGGTGTCTATATTGTTGAATTTTTTCGATAAATAACCATAGCTACATAAAAATAAAGTTGTAAAATTAGCTGCAATACAAGTATCTTCATAAATATAGTTTCCATTTGATTCAACCAAATTACAAGGGGAAACATATTCAATCATATATCCCGCATCAATATCATATTCAAAAACATAATATAGTCCTTTAAACTCTGTTTCATTCATATATTTCACCTCTTATTTTTCCTGCATTTACATTATATAATTTAAAGGAAAATTTGTCAATATTATTATTTTTCATTCTATGCTATTATAAAGACAGGGTAATTACCACATAACATTCTGAACAATTTAACGGACGCGTTAAACTGACAGAAAATAAATTTAGAGGGTGATTGTATTGATATGAACCATAATCAAATTTCAGTTGTAAGAACAACGGATAAACCATTGGATAAAGATGATATTGTAACAGTATATTTTTCTGAGAAATATATGTTAATATCTCATAAACGAAGTGGTGAGGATGTGGGATATAGAAAAATATCTAATAATCAGTATTTAAACACTACCACAGGAGAGATAAAAACCATTGACAAATCATTAAATGATAAGCGGAATATTAATTCATTACGAAATACTTTTCTTGACTTGTCATTGTTAATATCACTTAATTTCAATGGTGATAGTTCAGAGGGGCTTATCACTCTGACTTACAACAGAAAAGTAGCAGAAGATAATTCTGTTACAAAAGACATAAAAAACTTTTGGGGGAGGTTTTGTCGGTTTGTTGATAATCACAAATTATACAAAGCTATGTTTGTCGTTGAATATCAAGGATTTAAAACAAATTATAATCCTCACATCCATCTGCTATTGAAAAGATGTGACAACCAAAAAATGACCTTGTCTGAACTTGAAATTAAATCATTGTGGAAAAATGGACAAGTCGATTTTCGACCAATTTATGATATTGACGGATTAATAGACTACCTAAATCCATTTCACAACAATAAAAAAATGATGAGATTAAGTTGTTATAAGCAATATGAAAAAGTGTTTAGGTGCAGAGGGAAAATAAACCGCCCTCAAAAGTCCCAAATGTCTTATGATTCAGCTTTGAAATTAGCTGAATCAAATAACCTTATAGAATACAAAAATGATTCTTATGAGGTTTCAAGAGATGATAACATTGTAAATATCATTACAAAAAAATATTTTAATAATAAGAAAGGTTATAGAGATTATGAAAAATTTCAATTATAATTTTTGCAATTTTTTCAGATTAAATTATGATGATATGGCAACCGCCAATATTGATGATTTTTATGCTGGAATAATGGTAAAGAAAAATTTATTTGTTCCAAAATCGAGGAAGAAATATAAAGTCAAACCGAATGTTAAAAACGGAATGATACAAGGATTTGAAATAAAAGCTCCGTATTGGTTCATTAAACAATTCTTAATGATGATTGGTTATGAACCTGTCATTGACGAAGAACATATTCTATCAAATTGTATCGGATTTGAAAATGAATATGTTCACAAAGAGGAATGGGAAAATCAAAATATATTTAAAACAAAAAGTAATAAAGGAGATAAATAAGTATGGATATAAGTAAAGTAAAAAGAATTAGTTTGATTGATGATAAAGAAAACAAACTAAATAACGAAATTTTAAAAGAATATGTCGTTGTAACAAGTGACACAAACTCCGATATTAAAGATACAAACATATCAGAAATATGTATTTTCAATGGTGGAGCGTGTCTAATCACATATGTTGGAGATGTCAAAGAGCAAGAAGTAGATTCTTTTTCTCTTGATATTCCAAGCGGTGTTGGGTTTGTAAGTTCACATGCCAAATGTAAGAAGTTTTTTTCTGATATTGATTATATGACTACCTCTGAAATTGAGACACAAAGAGTTGTGCAAATATATCAGGATGGAAAAACCATTTTTCCGATTACTGCGATTGTTGAGTATTACGAAGCAGAAAATTCGGAAAATGCATGGAAACTTTTTGATGAGAACGGATTGTTGATTTAGAATTCTGAAAATATGGGCGGTATAAAAACCGCCCATATAACCTAAATCAACTATTAACAATATAAATTTGAATGTTTAAATACACATTAAAGCACGTTGAGGTATGTATTTACTCAACAATAATAAATAATCATACAAAATACATTCCAAACGCTTTATAACGGATAAGGAGCGTTTGTTATGAAACAAAATATAAAGTTTATAAATCATAAAAAAACGGTGTACTTTCTTTATGATTCAGTATATAATAAAAAAGTTTCACTCCCTCTGTCTGATAGTGTAGGGGGTGAGGTGTTAGATGATTAAGAATGTTCAATCAGATAACACTACAAAAATGACTATCAACGGATTAACAATCACAGTAAATTTTTCAGAAGATAGAAATATTAGTGCAGAAAACTCTGTTGGAAAACTACTATTGGAAAAAATGTTCATGGAGGGGAGCAATGAAAAAACGAGTAAAGACTTTGTATCGTAACAGTACATTAAAACAATGTGCAACATTAGTTGATGAAGAAAATAATAAATATGACATACCTTTACAGAGCCGAGAATGTCGTAAATTTATTTCATTGCACCCCGATTGGATTTTAATTGATGAAAAGGTTGAGACAGGCATATCAGGATACAAGGTGTCGGCTAAAGACAGAGATAAAATCACAGAATTAAAAGATGAGGCTCTACGCAAAGAATTTGATATCCTCCTTGTCTTTATGTTTGACAGGTTGGGACGTATAGAAAGTGAAACTCCTTTTGTCTTAAAATGGTTTGTTGAACAAGGGGTTGAGGTTTGGAGTGTAGTCGAAGGACAACAAAAGTTTGAAAATCATGTTGATAACCTAATAAATTATATCCGTTTCTGGCAAAGCTCTGGTGAATCAGCTAAGACAAGTACAAGAGTACGCAAGAAACGAGGACAAATGGTTGAAGATGGATTATATGCAGGTGGGTATATTCCTTATGGTTATAAGATTGTTAAGAAAGGAACTATTAATCATAAAAACAGAGAGGTCTACGATTTGGAAATTGACTCATATGAAGCAGAAGTTGTCAAACTGATATTTCAATTAGCATATGAGAATTTTTGGGGAGCAAGAAAGATTTCCAATGAATTAGCAAGAAGATGTATAAAAAATAAAAAAGGAAAACTATTCGGGCAATCTACAATTAACAGTATTCTTGATAATATTTCATATACAGGTGTACTGAAAAGTGGTGAAACAGTATCTAAAATTCATCCACACTTGCAAATAATTAAACCATCTGTTTTTGAATTTGTGCAAAAATTGAGATGCGAACGACGTTCAAAAGATACCGAGATAAAGGAAAAAATATCTATGTCTTGTAATGATGTATCAGATGTTCCCACTTTTGGAAAAGGTCTTGTGTCAGGAATTATACATTGTGATTGTTGCGGAGCTAAATTGCGAACAAAATCAACAAGGTTAAATGGTCATAAACCAATCAGCGAAGATAATCCACGTATACCGACATATGTTTGTGAAAATCGCTTGTATGAAGGAAAGAAAGAAAAAATCTGTGTAAGTGATGAAGCTCAAACACAATATAGAGCATATAAAATTGATGATGTAATTGATGATATGATAAAACAACTTTTAAGACGTACAAAAGCCTTGCAAAGCGGTGAGTTTATCAATTACAAATATCAAACAGAATGGAAACGGATACAAGGTAGTCTTAATCAAGCAAAGAATTTGTATAGAAAAAAGCAAGATGAAATTCGTTCAATAGAAAGTAAGATTGTAAGTGCATCTCAATTTGATGAAGTTGTCAAAGAATTACTTCAAATTCTAAAGAGATTGAAAAATGAAGTACAGCCTTTATTAGAACAAGTACAAAGATGTGAAACAGACTTTGAGGAGCTACAGAAAAACTGTTATGAAATAGAACAAGAATATAACAACATTATCAAATGGGCTGATGTTTATGAAAATGCTGATTTACAAACAAAACAAATTATTGTTGCACATCTTATAGATAGTATATCAGTAAAGAAAGGGTATGAATTAACAGTTAATTTCAAAATTAACTTAGAACAGTTTGAAAACGGATTAGGGTTTCAAGCATTATCTTCTTAAATAAATCAATATTAGTGGTTGATATAATAAAAAAGGATTACTATTCGTCTTTTGAATAGCAATCCCTTTTTATGGTCGAGGTGACAGGATTTGAACCTGCGGCCCCTTCGTCCCGAACGAAGTACTCTACCAAACTGAGCCACACCTCGATATTATTATTTATTCAATTTTCAAAATATAAATTGTAGTCGGCCAAATACGGCAAGGCATTTTAATGACTACTCCGATTTTGAACGAAAGGTCAAAAAACGGCGAATTTTTTTGTAGTGACAAAAATATAATGAGTATACTCTGTGTCCAAGGTGTACTACCAAACTGCGCTAATTCCCGATAATACCATTCATTTTGGTTAATGAATGGATAATTATTAAATTTTATTGAGTATACTCTGTGTCCAAGGTGTACTACCAAACTGAGCCACACCTCGAAATATGATTTATCAAACAAGTAATATAATACCATAAATTTGTTGTTAAGTAAAGAGTTTTTTAAAAAATAATAAAAAGGGCGATTTGATTTCGCCCTTTTTATATTGCAATTATTATTTCACATCCAAAACGGTATAGCCTGCATCTTCGACTGCTTTTTTTAAGTAGTTTGTATCAACTTCTGTGTTTAATTCAACTATTGCTGTTTTTGTTTCATGGCTAGGGTGCGCTGAAATAACTTCGGGGAGTGCTTCTAAGCATTTTTTTACTGCAGCCTCACAGTGAGGGCACATCATACCTTGAATTGTTAATGTTTTTTTCATAGCTTTTTTCTCCTTATCTTCTTTATATAGTTTTACAAAATTTAATCTAAGTGCGTTTGTGACAACACAAAAACTGGACAAACTCATTGCTGCAGCGCCTATCATTGGACTTAATTTTATACCAAAGGGAATGATAAAAAGTCCAGCTGCAAGCGGAATTGAAATTATATTATAAATAAACGCCCAGAAGAGATTCTCTTTTATATTTTTGAGAGTTTTTCTGCTCAAGGTTATTGCTGCAGGCACATTTTTAAGACTTCCGCTCATTAAAACTACATCAGCAGAATTTATGGCAATATCCGTTCCGGTTCCTATTGCAATCCCAATGTCTGCTTGTGTGAGAGCGGGTGAGTCGTTAATTCCATCACCTACCATCATAACTTTGTGTTTATTTTGAAGAATTTTGATTGCATCAGCTTTTCCGTCAGGCAAAACTTCTGCGATAACATCATCAATATCTAAGGATTTTGCAATAGCAGAAGCAGTTTTTTTGTTATCACCTGTGAGCATAACAACATAAAGTCCCATCTGTTTTAATGTTTTTATATCCTGCGCGGAGTCATCCTTTAATGTATCTGCAACAGCAATGATACCAATGCACTTGTCATCTGAACAGAAAAACATAGGAGTTTTGCCATTTAGAGCTAAAAATTCGGCTTCTGTAATCAGATTTGGAGGAATGGAGGTGAATTTACTTACAAAATTTAAGTTTCCTCCACGAATTAATTTTTGGTTTATATAGCATTCAAGTCCGTTGCCGGGCAGGGTTTTGAAATTTTCGCACGCAATACTTGTAACGTTCTTTTCTTGTGCGTGACTTACTATTGCACGGGCGAGTGGGTGCTCGCTTTGTTTTTCAAGTGAGTATGCGAGTGTCAAAAGTTCTTTTTCTTCACATTCGTGAGGAATTATATCAGTAACACAGGGAGTTCCTTTGGTTAAAGTTCCTGTTTTGTCCAGTACAACGGCGGTAATTTTACCTGCGTATTCGAGTGAGGATGCGTTTTTAAAAAGAATCCCGTTTTGGGCGCCTTTGCCGCCGCCAACCATAATAGCGACCGGTGTTGCAAGTCCCAATGCACATGGGCAACTGATCACTAAAACGCCAATACCTCTTGTAAGAGCAAATTCGAATGTTTGCCCAAATATCATCCAACCTATAACCGTTATAATTGCAATTAAAATTATAATTGGAACAAAAATACCTGATACTTTATCTGCCGTTTTAGCAATAGGTGCTTTTGTGCTTGATGCATCACTTACCATTTTTATTATTTGAGCTAAAAAAGTATCATTACCAACACCTGTAGTTTTAACTTTTATATAACCTGTCTGATTTACTGTTGCAGCAGAAATGCTGTCACCGATATTTTTATCAACAGGGATACTCTCACCTGTTAGCATCGACTCGTCAACTGTGGTTAAACCTTCAATTATTATCCCATCTGCAGGAATACTTTCTCCTGGTTTTACAACAAATATATCACTAACTTTAAGCTCGTTAATTGGAACAACAATTTCATTATTGTCTTTTAAAACAACTGCAGTTTGTGGTGCAAGATTAATAAGGGAGTTTATTGCATTAGTTGTTTTTCCTTTTGAGTAGGCTTCAAGCAATTTTCCTACTGTTATTAAAACCAAAATCATAGCTGCCGATTCAAAGTAAAGGTCGTGAATATTGTTGGCAAAGAACAAAACGGCGACACTGTAGACGAAAGAAACGCCTGCACCTAAAGCGACTAAACTATCCATATTAGGCGATTTATTCCAAAATCCTTTTATACCATTTATAAAAAAGCTTTTGTTTATAATAAGGACAATTGCTGATAAAATCAATTGTGAAAACCCCAGGAGGAAATGGTTATTTTCAAGAAATTCGGGAAGCGGGAAATGCCACATAGTATGACCCATCGAAATGTACATAAGCACAAGCAAAAAAATTGAAGATGAAATAAGTCGCGCTTTTAAAGAAGAAAAAATATCAGATCCACTTTGGGTTGTTTTAATATTTTCTTCTTTTTGATATGCCCCATATCCTGCGTGAATGACAGCTACAATTATATCATCATCTTTGGCAGTACCTTCTACTGATAATGTGTTTGTTAAAAGATTAACCGAACATTGTTCAACACCATCAACAGTACAGACTGCTTTTTCAACACGACTGCTGCAAGCGGCACAACTCATGCCCGTAATTGTATACTGCTTCATAAATACCTCCGTTATATAAGACTAACTTTAAAATATTTTATCACTTATCGTTAAAAAAATCAATAAAAAATGCAGAAACCCAATAAGTTTCTGCATTTAATTTTAAAGTGTTGCTGCCATAACAGCTTTTATTGTGTGCATACGGTTTTCGGCTTCGTCAAATACGATTGAACTGTCACTTTCAAACACTTCATCAGTAACTTCCATACAAGTCAAACCGAATTTTTCATAAATTTCTTTACCAACAGTTGTTTTTAAGTCATGGAAAGCAGGCAGACAGTGCATAAACTTGCAGTTTTCGCCTGCATTTTCTAAAAGCTGCATAGTTACTCTGTAAGGTGAAAGCTCTTTTATACGTTCTTCCCAAACCTCAGCAGGTTCACCCATTGAAACCCACACATCTGTGTAAATCACATCTGCATTTTTTGTAGCTTCAATTGGGTCTTCGATAAATTCTAAGACTGCACCTGTTTGTTTTGCAACTTCAAGGCATTCGTTAATAAGCGCATCATCGGGGAAATATTTTTTTGGTGCACAGGCAACAAAGTTCATACCCATCTTTGCACATCCAACCATTAAAGAATTTCCCATATTGTATCTTGCATCGCCCATATAAACAAGTTTTTTGCCTTTTAAAGAACCAAAATGTTCTTTTATCGTTAAAAAGTCCGCCAAAATCTGAGTTGGGTGAAACTCGTTCGTAAGGCCATTCCACACAGGTACCCCAGCAAACTCAGCAAGCTCTTCTACGATTTCCTGACCAAAGCCTCGGTACTCAATTCCGTCAAACATTCTGCCTAAAACTCTTGCTGTGTCTGCAATGCTTTCCTTTTTGCCGATTTGAGAGCCTTGAGGGTCTAAGTAAACAGGGTGCATACCAAGGTCTGAGGCTGCAACCTCAAAAGCACAACGTGTTCTTGTAGAAGTTTTTTCAAAGATAAGAGCAATATTTTTATCTGGGAATAATTTGTGTGATACATTCTCTTTTTTCTGTTTTTTGAGCTGTGCTGCATAGTCAATTAAATAATTAATTTCTTCCGGAGTAAAATCCAAAAGTTTTAAAAAGTTTTTTTCTTTTAAATTCATAATCAGTTCTCCTTGCAAGCGTCTTTTATAACCTCTACTGCACGCTTTAAAACATCCATTGGAATGTTAAGCGCAGGTAAAAGACGCACTTTGTCTTTTGCGGTAAGACACAAAACCCCATTTTCGATACATTTATTTACAATGTCTTTGGCAGCTTTTTTTGTTTTTATGCCAATCATAAGTCCCATACCACTTACACTTTCAACACCGTCGGCGTTTTTAAAACTGTCAAATATAAATTTGCTTTTTTCACTGACTTCGTTTAAAAGAGTGTCATCAATTCGGTCTATAATGCTGAGTGCACCTGCACAAGCGACAGGGTTTCCGCCAAATGTTGAGCCGTGGTCGCCAAAACCTAAAACATCTTTTACTTTATCACCTAATATTGAAGCACCAAGAGGAAGACCACCGCCTAATCCCTTTGCGGTTGTAACAACATCAGGAGTAATGCCAAAATTCATATATGAATAAAGCTTGCCGCATCTGCCGTTGCCTGTTTGCACTTCATCGACTATTAAAATAATGTCTTCTTTCTGACAAATTTCATAAACACCTTTAATAAAGTCTTCATTAAGTGCTACAACGCCGCCTTCACCCTGAATGCATTCAATCATAATTGCGGCAGTTTTATTGTTTTTGACAGTGCTTTTTAATGCCTCAATATCATTTGCAGGAGTGTGGACAAATCCGGGTGTAAGAGGGTTGAAAAGCTGATGAAAATTATCCTGACCTGTTGCGGCAAGGGTGGTTAAAGTTCTTCCGTGAAAGCTTTTTTCCAAAGTGATAATCGTGTAATAATCACTGCCTTTTTTATCCTGAGCGTACTTTCTTGCAACTTTAATGGCACATTCGTTTGCTTCAGCGCCTGAGTTTCCGAAAAATACTTTTTTCATTCCTGTTTTTTCACATAGAGCTTTGGCTAAAAGTGCGCAAGGCTCGGTATAATAAAGGTTTGACATGTGTTGAAGTTTGCCAAGTTGATTAGTTACTGCATTGACCCAGATTTCATCTGCTATACCGAAAGCTGTTACGCCGATTCCGGTACCCATATCAATATATTCTTTGCCTGAAGTGTCATAAACCATTGAACCTTTTCCCGATACAATTTCAACAGGAAAACGTGCGTAGGTTGATGCAACATAAGTTTTATCAATGTTTGTGATGTTACTCATTTTCATGGTCTCCTATAACCATAGTTCCCGCACCCTCATCGGTTAAAAGTTCCATTAAAATAGAGTGGGGGACTCTTCCGTCCATAATAATTACATTTTTAACACCTTCGTTGATTGCTTCAATACAGCAATCAATTTTTGGAATCATACCACCTGAAATCACACCGGTTTCTTTTAGATTTTCACATTCTTTGATTGTGATTTCTGGAATTAAAGTTGAAGGGTCGTCTTTGTCTTTTAAAAGACCTGCGATGTCGGTCATCATAATAAGTCTTTTTGCATTTAATGCACCTGCAATATAAGCTGCTGCGGTGTCACCGTTAATATTATATGTATTTCCATCTTTGTCACAGCCAAGTGTTGAGATAACAGGAATGTATCCTTTTTCCAAAAGGTCTGTAACAGGCTTGATATTTATGTTTGTAATAGAGCCGACAAATCCTAATTTTTCATTTTTGGCTTTAGCTTCAATAAGACGTCCGTCCATACCTGAAATACCCATAGCTTTACCGCCATACATTTCCAAAAGATTAACTAAAGTTTTGTTAACCTTGCCGGCAAGCACCATTTGAACTATGTCAACGGTTTCTTTATCTGTAACTCTCAGCCCGTCCACAAATTCGGCTTTTTTACCCAGCTTTTCCATTGTTTCGCTGATTTCAGGTCCACCACCGTGAACAAGAACAATTTTAACGCCGATAAGCCACAAAAGAACAATATCTTCCATAACTTGTTGCTTTAGCTGTTCATTTACCATTGCGTTTCCGCCGTATTTTACAACAACAACTTTACCATTGTAACGTTTTATGTAGGGTAGAGCCTGGGTTAAAACTTCTGCTCTTTGAGCATTAGAAAAATTTTTAAGCATAATTTCCTCCTAATATCAGGTGCGGTAGTCACCGTTGATTCTTACATAGTCATAAGTTAAATCGCAACCCCAGGCAGAAGTGTTGATATTGCCTGAATTTAAGTTAATATTGATTTCGATTTCTTTTTCCAAAAGAATTTCTTTTGCTTTTTCTTCTGAAAAATCAACGCCTGCTCCGTTTTTGCAAACTAAAATTTCACCTTTTAAGGATTTGAATGAAACATCAATTTTGTTAACGTCAACATCAGCACCGCTGTAACCTATTGCACAAAGTATGCGGCCCCAGTTAGCGTCAGCCCCAAACATAGCTGCTTTTAAAAGGCTTGAACAGATTACACTTTTTGCAACAATTTTTGCGTTTTGTTCATTGTTTGCATTAAAAACATTACATTCTAAGAGCTTAGTAGCACCCTCGCCATCACCTGCAATCATTCTGCAGAGCGTAACTGTTACAGTATTTAATGCTTCCATAAATACGTCAAAATCTTTTCCTTCTGATACAATTTCCTGGTTTTCTGCCATACCATTAGCTAAAACTGTAACCATATCGTTTGTTGAAGTATCACCATCAACACTGACCATATTAAAAGTGCTTTTTATATCATTTGAAAGTGCATTCTGAAGCATTTTTGGAGAGATATTAACGTCAGTTGTGATAAAAACAAGCATAGTTGCCATATTTGGGTGTATCATACCGCTGCCTTTTGCAATGCCGCCAATTTTGCATACTTTTCCGCCAATTTCAAACTCTACTGCAACTTCTTTTTTTACAGTATCTGTTGTCATAATTCCTTCAGCAGCATTTTCAGAGCCGTCTTTAGAAAGTGATGAAACTAAATCACCAATTCCGTCTTTAATAGGAGTTATATCGAGAGGCTGTCCGATTACGCCTGTTGAAGCTACAATTACATCATTTTCAGAAATGCCGAGCGCATTTGCGATAAGAGTGGACATGTTTTCGGCAACTTCGATACCATCAGCATTACAAGTGTTTGCATTACCGCTATTGCAGATTATTGCCTGAGCGTACCCGTCGGCTAAATGATTTTTTGTAACTGTAAGCGGAGCTCCCTTTACGAGATTTGTGGTGTAAACCCCTGCAGCTGCAGCTCTTGTTTCACTTAAAATGAGAGCTAAATCTCTTTTTGTTTTATTTTTCCTTATTCCGCAATGTACACCGCCTGCAGTAAAACCTTTTGCAGCAGTAACACCGCCGTTTATGATTTTCATTTTAATATTCCTCCGTAATAAGACCTGTTGTTTCATCTACACCTAAAACAATATTCATATTCTGAATTGCAGATCCTGATGCACCTTTTCCAAGGTTGTCATAACGTGCAGTAACAGTAATTCGTTCATCATTCCCAAAAACTGAAATCTGCATATCGTCCCTGCCTGATAGTGCTGCGGCAGATAAAAATCCGTTTTCGTCTACACCTTCGTTATAGTGAACAATTTTTGAGTGGTAGCAGTTTTTATATATTTCCTTGATTTGTGCAAGGTCTACATTTAAGTTTTTTGCAAAAAGCGGGATTGTAACTTCCATTCCGCTATAAAAGTCAGCAACAATTGGGCAAAATGCAGCGTCGTTTAAAATACCTGTAATTGCTTTCATTTCTTTCAGGTGTTTATGCATCTGTGAAAGTCCATACTGTCTTGGAGCCATAAAAAGCTTGTCTTTATTTGGCGTTTCGTATTCAGCTATCATTTTCTTGCCGCCACCTGAGTATCCTGTGATTGAAAAACATGTAAGAAGAGCATCTTTATCTAAAGCCCCATTTTCTATCAAAGGTTTAACAAGAGCAATGAATCCGCTTGCGTGACAACCCGGATTTGCAATAAGCTTTGAGTTTTTTATTTTTTCTTTCATTGCGGTAAGCTCGGGGAACCCATACGTCCAATCGGGATTTGTTCGGTGAGCAGTAGAAGTATCAATTATAACAGTGTTTTTGTTTTCAAGAAGGGTTACAGCTTCTCTTGCTGCATCATCTGGAAGACATAAAAAAACTATGTCTGCACTGTTAATTGCTTCTTTTCTTGCGGAAGTATCTTTTCTAATTTCGTCGGGGAGAATTATAAGAGAAATATCATCTCTTAATGACAGTCTGTCGTATATTCTTAAGCCCGTTGTTCCGGCACTTCCGTCAATAAAAACCTTAGCCATGTATAAAAACCCTTTCATTGTGAATAAATATGCAAAAATATTTCATATATTTGCATATTATACACCAAAACTTACCATTTGTCAAGTGTTTTGCATAGAATAATTATGCATTTTTGTAGGAATTATTGAAAATTTATATTTGACAATAGATACTTTGTATGCTAGAATACAAAAAGACAGAGAAAGAGGGGATAATTATGTTTGAAAAAGTGACTCCCGAAAAGGTTGGGGTAAGGTCTGAAGATATAAAAAAATATGTAAAAGCACTTGAAAATGCTAATCTTTCAACCCATAGTATAGTTATGTTAAGACATGGAAAAGTGTTTTATGAAGCCTATTGGAAACCTTTTAACAAAAACTTTCTTCACAGAATGTATTCAGTAAGCAAAAGCTTTGTAGGACTTGCAATAGGATTTTTGGAGCAAGATGGTCTTATCAGTCTTGACGATAAAATTATTGATTGTCTTGATAAAGAAACAACGAAGAATGCAAATGAAAAAATAAAAATGCAAACCATAAGAGATATGCTTATGATGAGTACAGGAAAACCTCTTGTGCCATGGAACTGGTTTGAAGCAAAAGCACCCGACAGAGTAAAGTGGTATTTTGACTCTTCAAATGAAAATGAAGAAACTCATAAAATTCCAGGCACAATATTTGAATATGACAGCACGGGTTCATTTGTATTAGGTGCTTTGGTTGAGAAAAAGACCGGCAAAAAGCTTATGGACTATTTGAGAGAAAAAATGTTTGATAAAATCGGGGTGTCAAAAGAAGCTTACTGTTTAGACTGCCCCGGGGGAAATGCATGGGGAGATTCCGCAGTTATATGTACATCGCTTGACCTTGCAAAAGTTGTTCAGTTTACAATGAATATGGGGAATTTCCAAGGTGAGCAGATTTTAAACAAAGAATATGTTAAAGCAGCAACAAGCGACCTTGTAAGTACAAGCTCGGTTGCAATTCACTATGGCAGCTACGGTTATGGTTATTTGATATGGAGAACAAGAGAAAATAGCTTCTTCTTTAACGGATTGGGATGCCAGTTTGGTATTGCGATTCCTGATAAAGATATGGTGTTTGTTATAAACTCAGATAATCAGGGCATTGAAACTGCTAAATCTACAATCATTGATTTGTTTTATGAACTGTTAGTACATAACGTAGAAGATGATGAATTGGAAGAAAATGAGAAAGCACATAATGACCTTTTAGAGTACAGTAATAATTTGAAGCTTTTTTCATTGAAGAACAGCAAACAAACAATAATGCAGGAAAAAATCAATGGAAAAACTTATATTCTTAACAAAAACCCGATGGGAATTGAGTATGTAAAGCTTACATTTGATGAAAAAGAAGGAATTTTTGAGTATAAAAACGAACAAGGAGAAAAGCAGATAAAGTTTGGAATAAACGAAAATGTTTTTGGAAAGTTCCCTCAAGAAGGATATTCGGACTTGGTAGGGGGACAAGAAGCCCCGGGCAATTATTACGATTGTGCTGCGAGCGGAGCTTGGACACACGAAAACCAGCTGGCTGTTTTTGTTCAGGTTATAGACAAGTATTTTGGCAGACTTTATATAAAATTTGCTTTCAAAGACGAAAATACAATTGCTCTTTCTATGAGTAAAGTAGCAGAAGACTTTATGAAAGAATATGAAGGTTATGCAGACGGAAAAGTGCAATAAAAAAGAGAGCTGATGCTCTCTTTTTTTATTGATTGTTTAATATTACATATTCTTTGTAAATGTTTTTGATTTCTTTAAGTCTTCTTTTCGGAATTGAAATAACTTCACCGTTTGTCATAACAAACAAATCGTTTTCGATGCATTTGACTTTATCCATATTTACAAGACAGTTTTTGTAGCTTCTTACAAAATTCTTGTGTTTTAAGAAAACGTCAGCCGCATCAGAAAAAGAAATACTGAACATATTTATACATTCATCAGCCTTGTGAATCTGCACACAGTGGTTGCCGTATCCAATATATAAAATATCATTAATATTAAAGTTAGCAGAACTTTTTTTAAGCTGGAATGTTATAATATTTTCGGTGTTTTCAGTTTCACGTACTGTAAAGTATAATCTGTTATTATCTTCCGAGGGGTAAATTACCGCGGTATAACGTCGCACAATTCTTGGGCGCGTCTGAGCGCTGAAAGCAAAGGTGGTTGCACGTTTTATCGCATGGAAATCATCGTATGTCAATTTTAATATGCCGTTAAGGTCGGTTATGATTTTTTCTGAAAGCAATTTTCTTAAGCCCTCAAGACTTAAAACTTCGGGCTTTAAATCGCTTCTGGCATCATAAAAACGCACGCTTGTATTCTCTTTGTCTAAAATTATCTCTCCTGCAAGCAGGAATAATGATTTTACAAGTCGGTCATAAAAATTTTCATTACTTATCATAATTTACTCCGAAGTTTTTTCAGAATCGTTATCTCGTATTTCAGCTCTTCTTATTTTACCATTAAAGGTTTTTGGAAGTGCTTCAACATATTCAATAACTCTTGGGTATTTGTAAGGAGCAGTGTTGTCCTTAACATATTTTTGAAGTTCCTTTGTAAGCTCGTCAGTACCTTCGTATCCTTTAGATAAAACAATGGTAGCCTTTACTGCAAACCCTCTTATTTTATCAGGAACACCTGTTACAGCAACCTCTGATACGGAAGGATGTTCTAAAAGCACACTTTCAATCTCAAAGGGACCTATGCGGTATCCTGATGATTTAATGACATCATCATTTCTGCCGACATATCTAAACATTCCTTTTTCATCGCGATAAGCAGTATCACCTGTATGGTAAAATCCGTCGTGAAGAGCTTTAAATGTATCTTCTTTGCTGAAATTGTATGAGTCTAATAGACCACAGGATTTTCTCATTTTGCTTAATACTCGGATGCTGATTTCACCGGTAGCACCACGTGGAAGTGATTCACCATCATCACCTAAAATGTGGACGTCATAGCCTGGAACAGGGTAGCCGATAGCACCCGGAACAGGTTCTGACCACGGATATATTGTAGCAACGCAAAGTGTTGTTTCGGTCTGTCCAAAACCCTCATAAATTTTATGACCTGTCGCTTTAAGCCACTTGTTATAAATTTCAGGGTTTAACGCTTCACCCGCAGTACAACAATGGGCAAGGGAAGAAAGGTCATATTTTTCTACGTCGTTTTGTAAAATCATTCGATACATTGTAGGCGGAACACAGAAAGTTGTAACTTTGTATTTTTCAAGTTTTTCTAAGATATCAGCACCATCAAATTTTTCAAAATCATAAACAAAAACTGCAGATTCGCCAAACCATTGACCGTAAATTTTTCCCCAAAGTGATTTAAGCCATCCTGTATCAGAAATTGTAAAGTGAAGACCACCATCTACAACTCTGTGCCAGAAAACACCTGTCATAATGTGTCCGAGCGGATATTTGAAATTGTGGGTTATAATTTTAGGATATCCTGATGTGCCTGATGAAAATGCCATAAGCATCATATCATCAGCCATAACAGCCGCATCACCGGTAGGACGCTGCCAGGAGTCGCTTGCCATTTCAAAGCCTGCTTCAAAGTCAATCCAACTTTCGCCTGCATTTTTGTGACCTGTTACAAACTTAAGCTCTACAGTTTCGTAATTTGGTTCGCCTTCGTCAAAATACTCGGTTTCAGGACCATCGCCGGTTATAACAACTGCTTTGATTTTGCCGGCATTACAGCGGTAAACATAGTCCTTTGCTTTAAGCATGTTTGTTGCCTGAACTGCAACAGCACCAATTTTATGAAGAGCTAAAATTATAAACCAGAAATAGTAGCTTCTTTTAAGAGTTAGTAAAACTTTGTCACCTTTTCTGATTCCCATATAGTGAAGATAATTTGCCGCTTTATTTGAATAAATCATCATATCGCGGAAAGTAAAGCGTTTTTCTTCACCATCTTTGGAAACCCAAATCATAGCAAGCTTATCAGGCTTGTTTGTGCCAAGTTCATCAATTACATCATATGCAAAGTTAAAGTCCTCAGGATATGTAAGTGTATAGTTTTTCTGTGCGTCGGCGAGAGAGATGAAATCATCTCGGTGAGCACCGACGTACTTTTCGTATATTGGCATAATAATTCTCCTTTAGAGTTTATGTGTCTTATTATTTAATTACAACGGCGATAAATTGAGCTTCCTTATCGCCGAGTGCAACCTCTGCGTGAGGCACACTTGAATCAAAATAAACACTGTCTCCTTCAGAAAGCTCGTATGAAATATCACCGATATAGAGCATCATTTTTCCCGAAATAACATAATTGAATTCCTGCCCTTCATGTCCGTGCATAACGGGAGGTTTACCATCGGGAGTAATTGTTACCAAGAAAGGCTCACCTTTTTTGCCGCGGAAAGTATAAGCTAAGTGCTTGTAGTCATATTCGTGACCGCGTTTTACAGAGTAACCTTTTCCTTTTTTAACCATGCAGCACATAGAAAGCTTTGGTGCATCACCGCTTATAATATCCAAAACATCAACGCCCAAAATTTCGGCTGCATTATACATAAAGCTGAATGAAAAATCTTTTTCTCCGCTTTCGTATGCCTCGTAAGTCGCCTGGTCAACACCAAGTTTTTCTGCCATTTCGGCTGTAGAAATTTCCATATCGTCACGCAGACCTGCAAGACGCATACCAATATCTTTAATCTGGTCGTTCATAGGAAATCCTCCTCAATTATTCATAATCGTATCCAATTTGAATTGCTTTTTTATTAAGCTCTAAAAGGTTTGCTTTTTTGGCTGATACAACCTTATTTAAAGCTTTTTCAATATTTTCAAAAGGCATAATACCCGACTTTTTAATCATCATACCTAAAATAATCATATTCGCAAGTCCTGGTAAATTTTCGTCAGATGCGATTTTAGTAGCTGGAATATAGTAGGCTTCAATATCAGTTCTTTCAACTTTTCTGTCAATTAAAGCGCTGTCAATAAACACCTGACCGCCAGGTACTACTGCATCTATATACTTATCAAATGATGGTGTGTTCATTGCAATCAATACATCAGGCTTATCTACGATAGGTGAGCCGATTTTTGTATCGCTTACGATGATACTGCAGTTTGCAGTACCGCCTCTCATTTCAGGACCGTATGAAGGAAGCCATGAAACTTCTTTTCCGTCAATTAAGCCTTCGTATGCAAGGAATTTACCTGAGAACAAAATACCCTGACCGCCGAAGCCTGCGATTAAAACTTGTTTATTCATTGCTATTTCCTCCTTATTCTGCAAATTTGTCCTTATATACGCCGAGTGGGTAATAAGGCATCATATTTTCTTCAAGCCATGCGATAGCTTTATCAGGTGCTAAGCCCCAGTTTGTTGGGCAAGTAGATAAAACTTCAACTAATGAGAAACCTTTACCTTCAACCTGATTCTGGAAAGCTTTTTTGATAGCAGCTTTAGCCGCTTTAATGTTTTTAACGTTGTTAACTGCAACTCTTTCTAAGTATGTTGCACCGTCTACGTTTGACAAAAGTTCGCAAACTTTTAATGGGTAACCTACTTTTTCAACATCTCTGCCGTAAGGTGATGTCTGTGTAACCTGACCTGGGAGGGTTGTAGGAGCCATCTGACCGCCTGTCATACCATAAATTGCATTGTTAACGAAAATAACTGTGATGTTTTCACCACGAGCTGCAGAGTGAACTGTTTCTGCAGTACCGATAGCAGCCAAGTCACCATCGCCCTGATATGTGAATACAATTTTATCTGCGTCTGCTCTTTTTACGCCTGTTGCAACAGCAGGAGCTCTACCGTGAGCCGCCTGAACCATATCACAATTGAAATAGTTGTATGCCATAACTGAGCAACCAACAGGAGCAACACCGATTGTTTTACCTGTGATACCAAGTTCGTCCATAACTTCAGCAACGAGTCTGTGGATAATACCGTGAGTACAACCTGGGCAATAATGCAAAACTGCATCTGTAAGTGCCTTTGGTTTTTCAAATACTACTGCCATTATTTTGCACCTCCCAATTTAACTGCTTCTTCAATCTTGTCTAAAACGTTTTCAGTTGTAGGAATCATACCGCCTGTACGGCTGCAAAGAAGAACGTCTCTTCTGCATTTTGTAGCAAGCTGAATATCTTCAATCATCTGACCCATGTTAAGTTCAACTGAAATGAATGTGTTAACTTTATCTGCTGCTTTGTTTAAAGCATCTTTAGGGAACGGCCAGAGTGTGATAGGTCTTATCATACCAACTTTGATACCTTTTTCTCTTGCGATATCAATAGCGTTCTGTGAAACTCTTGCTGCAACACCAAAAGCTACGATACAGATTTCAGCATCTTCCATTTTGTATTCTTCATACATAACTTCGTTCTTTTCAATCTGAGCATATCTTTCAAATCTTTCAATGTTTTTGTCTTCGAGTTCTTCAGGTTTAAGATAAAGTGAGTTAACGATGTTAGGTTTTCTTTCTCCGTTTGTACCTGTAACTGCCCAAGATTTGTCATAGTTATTGATAACGCCTGCGTCCAATGATACAGGTTCCATCATCTGACCCATTGTACCATCTGATAAAAGCATTGCAGGAACTCTGTATTTTTCAGCCAAATCAAAACCCTTAAATACAAGGTCAACCATTTCCTGAACTGAGGCAGGTGCTAAAACCATTAAATGAAAGTCACCATGACCTAAACCACGTGTAGCCTGGAAATAGTCTGACTGTGATGGTTGAATACCACCAAGACCAGGGCCACCACGCTGAACGTTTACGATGAGTGCTGGAAGGTCGCAGCCTGCAAGGTATGAAATACCTTCGCTCTTTAAGGATATTCCAGGGCTTGATGAAGATGTCATAGCTCTTTTGCCGGTAGATGCAACACCAATAAGCATATTGATAGCAGCAACTTCGCTTTCTGCCTGTAAAAATACTCCACCATCAATTTTTGGAAGTCTTTTTGACATATATGCCGCAATTTCTGTCTGCGGGGTAATTGGGTAACCCAAGTAGTGCTTACAACCTGCCATAATAGCAGCTTCAGCTAATGCTTCGTTACCTTTCATTAATACTTTTTCGCTCATTTTTTTGCCTCCTTATCTTTCTACTGTAATTACACAGTCAGGGCACATTGTAGCACAGAATGCACAACCAATGCAGTCCTCCTGTTTTTCAACGCCTGCAGGGTGATAACCTTTTGCGTTTAAAGTGTTTTTAAGTGCAACGATTTTTTTAGGACAAGCTGTAACGCAAAGTCCGCAACCTTTACACAAATTTTCATTGAATGTAACTTTTGCCATTATTTTTGCTCCTCTCTCAGCCAGGATTGTCTTACATAAAGGTCAATAGGCTGTAAGTTTAAAATATCATTTTTTAGTAAGTCATAAAGATCACTTTTAATTGTAGTCATTTTTATTTCAAGACCCGTAATAGCAGAAACTTCGTTTGCATAAGCAACAGATGATAAAACATCTTCTTTTGTAGTTTCTTCGCCAATATTTGAATTGTTAACGATAGCTGTGAATTTCAACTTTGAAGCTTCTTCGATTTCTCTCATAACTTCAACTGTATCTTTAGCATCTTTTGTTAAAAATCTGAACTTGTTTATTACGAATAAAAACTCGTAATTGTTTTCTTCAAGCAAATGTGGGACATATCTGCCAAGTGCTAAAGCCCCTCTGTCATCTCCGCCAATATCTAAAACAGAATAAACGGTTTTGTCATCGAAAACAGAGTATATCTCGCCGGGAAGGGCAGGGGTGTCAACATTTGAATTTGCAAACTCGGAAGAGATAAGTTTTATGCCGCTTTTTTCTAAAACTTTAGCAGAATCTTTTGTTCTGAAGTAAGGATTTACAATATCCAAATCCGCGACAGAAACATTTTTTTCGAAATTTTTAAGCCAAAGTGCATAGTTTACTGCAACATTTGTTTTCCCACTTCCGTAATGACCTGCAAATACAGTTGTTCGTTTGTAGCTTAGATTTCTACTGTCCATTGATATTTGTCCTCAACTTTACCCCACTGAATTCCTGTAAGTTCATCATAAAGAGCCTGAGTAACTTCGCCGATTTCACTATTGTTAACAATGTATTCTTTGCCGTCATAGAAAAGCTTGCCGATAGGAGATACAACAGCTGCAGTACCGCAACCCCAAGCTTCCTCAAGTTTACCTGCTTCCATAGCAGCAACCAATTCGTCGATTGAAAGAAGTCTTTCTGAAACTTTGTATCCTTTGTCTTTTAAAACTTCGATGCAAGATTTTCTTGTAATACCAGGGAGAATTGAACCTGAAAGTTCAGGAGTAACAATTTCGCCATCAATTTTGAACATAACGTTCATAGCACCAACTTCTTCGATGTACTTTCTGTGAACACCGTCAAGCCAGAGAACCTGTGTGTAGCCTTTGAGTTCAGCATTTTCACCTGCTCTGATTGATGCTGCGTAGTTACCGCCGCATTTAGCATAACCTGTTCCGCCTTTAACTGCACGAACATCGTCTTTTTCAATCATAATTTTAACAGGGTTAATTCCTTCCGGATAGTAGCTTCCGCTTGGTGAAAGAATAATTACAAATGTTGCTCTTTTGATTGAGTGAACACCGAGTGATTCATCATTTCCAAAGAGGAATGGTCTGATGTAAAGTGATTCACCAAAGTTTTTAGGAATCCAAGCTTCGTCGATTTTAACAAGCGCTTTGATTGCTTCAACAAAGTCATCTTCAGGGATTATAGGAAGTCTTAATCTTTCAGCAGAAGAATTCATTCTCTTTGCATTTTCGTAAGGTCTGAAAAGCTGAACTTTACCACTTTCTGTTCTGTATGCTTTAAGACCTTCAAAAATTTCAGAACCATAATGGAAAACGGTTGCAGCAGGGTGCATTGAAAGTCTGCCGAACGGAACAATTCTTGCATTTTCCCAACCTGTTTCTTTGTCATAGTCCATTAAGAACATATGGTCTGTAAAATGTTTTCCAAAGCCTAAGTTTTCTGTAGGAATAGCTTTTGGAGCTGTTGTTTTTTCAATAGAGATATTCATAATTTATCTTCCTTTCTGTTGATAAATATATTTTAATTATTTTTTTAAGCCTAATTTTTCTGCGGAAATGTCACGCATTTTGTATTTAAGAATTTTTCCTGCCGCATTCATTGGAAATTCATCTACAAACATAAAGTATCTTGGTACTTTATGTCTTGCAATAGAGGCATTACCAAATTCTTTCATTTCATTTTCGTCAGCGGTTTCACCTTTGTGAAGAATAATCCATGCACAACATTCTTCGCCATATCTTTCATCAGGGACACCAACCACCTGAACATCACGAAGTTTCGGGTTGGTAAGATAAAACTCTTCAATTTCACGGGGATAAAGATTTTCGCCTCCGCGGATAATCATATCTTTAAGTCTGCCGGTTACCTTGTAATATCCATCAGGGGTTTTGCAACAGATGTCACCTGAATGAAGCCATCCGTCTTCGTCAATTGCCTGAGCAGTTGCCTCAGGCATTTTGTAATACCCCTTCATAATGTTAAATCCTCTTGCAACAAATTCGCCGCTTTCACCATCTGGAAGTTCTTCGCCAGTTTCAGGGTCGATGATTTTACATTCAACACCAGGGAAGGCACTACCTACAGTTTCAACTCTGTGGTCAAGATCTTCATTAACTTCACCCATTGTACAACCCGGTGATGCTTCGGTTTGACCATAAACAGAAATGATTTCTTTCATATTCATTTCCTCTGCTGCACGTCTCATAAGGTCGGCAGGACAGTTAGCACCTGCCATAATGCCTGTTCTCATGTATGAGAAATCTGTTTTTGCAAAATCTGGATGATTGAACATTGCAATAAACATTGTTGGCACACCGTTAAAACAGGTTATTCTTTCATCATTTACACATGCAAGTGATGATTTGGGTGAAAAATAAGGAATAGGGCAGAGCGTTCCACCATGAGTCATCATTGATGTCATTGAAAGTACCATGCCAAAGCAATGGAACATAGGAACTTGGATCATCATACGGTCTGCTGTTGATAAATCCATTCTGTCACCAATTGTTTTGCCGTTGTTAACAATGTTTCTGTGGGTGAGCATAACACCCTTTGGAAATCCTGTTGTACCTGATGTATACTGCATATTACAAACATCGTCGGGTTTAACAAGTGACGCTCTTCTTCTTACTTCTTCGCGGGGAACAAGTGAAGAACGTGAAAGCATCTGCTCCCATGTGAGACATCCATCCATTGAAAATCCTACCGTTACAACATTTCTTAAAAACGGAAGGTTTTTAGAGTATAAAGGTTCGCCCGGAGCAAGATTTTTAAGTTCGGGACAAAGCTCTTCAATGATTTCTTTGTAATTTATTTCCTTGCAGTACTCAATCATAACGAGAGTATGTGTGTCAGACTGCCTTAAAAGATATTCGATTTCATGAATTTTGTAGGCAGTGTTTACAGTAACTAAAACTGCACCGATTTTCGTTGTAGCCCAAAATGTGATAAACCATTCAGGCACATTTGTTGCCCAAACTGCAACATGATCTCCTGCTTTTACACCAAGCGATATAAGTGCTGCCGCACATTCATCAACATCTTTTCTGAATTGCTGATATGTTCTTGTGTAATCAAGAGTAGGGTATTTAAATGCATACTGGTCAGGATACTTTTCTGCCATTGTGTCAAGCACTTCAGGGAAAGTATAATCAATTACGTCATATTTTTTCCATACAAAAGTACCTGTTTTAGCTCTGTTGTAGTATGCTTTATCATAACTTTTCTTTTCTCTTTTAAGAGATGAAATGTAGTTTGCAAAATGAGTTAAAACGATATCAGCATCGTTGATTTCGTCATTCCAAGCGGCACAGATAAAACCGTCAAAATTAAGTGATGAAAGCGCGTTGATTAAGTTTTCAACAGGAAGTGTACCTTCGCCGATCAAAACAGTTTTGCCATCGGCCATATCACCAAGTCTTACATATTTAATGTAAGCGCCGAGTGTTTTAATAGTTGCTTCTGCACTTTCTCCAGCACCGAAATATGTTCCTCTTACATTCCAAGCTGCGCCGATTGCCGCAGATGAAAAGAAGTTTATAATATCTAAAACATTTTCGGTTTCTGAAAGATATCCTACAGTTTCAAAAAGAATGTTAACATCAGCTTTTTCAGCACGTTTTACTGCATCTGAAAGTTTTTCGCTTAAAATATAAAAAGGCGTTTTTTCTTCAACACGAACAATAACGTTTTCAATACCTGCGTTTGCTGCCATATCTACATATTTAATCAATATTTCTGCTGTAGTGTCATCACTTTCAACAGGAGATGGCATACGAAGAGCAGCAACGGCAATATTGCGATTAACAAGTTTTCTTTTTGCATCAGCTACACGGTCACGACGTAAAATACTGTCGTGGTGAGCTTTGCGTTCTTTAATAGCATCGTAAATTTCAAACCCTGCAAAACCGTAGTCATAAGTATAACGACAAACATCAAGGAAGGAACCACGATTTACGTTTTTAGTTGAAAATACAATTTTCATTTTATGCCTCCTCGAATATGATTTTGTTAAGAGCGTTTATATATGCTCTTATGCTTGCGGCAACAATGTCAGTTGAAATTCCGTTACCTGAGTAGAGTTTTCCGTTATTTCTAAGTTTTACAACGGCAGAACCTAATGCTTCCTTTCCTTCAGTTACGGACTGAACCTGGAAATCATCAAGCTCGTAGTGGTGACCAATGCACTGCTCTATTGCACGGAAAGCAGAGTCGATAGGACCATCTCCGTTTGCAACACCGCTCATAATTTCATCACCGCATTTGAGTGTAACCTGACTCATTGAGCTTGATACATTAGAACTTGTTGTGGTGTAGCTTTCAAGATGATAGGTAGATGGTGCCTGCATAGCAGTGCTTGCAATAAGTGCCTCAAATTCTTTAGCACCTACATCATCTTTTTTCTCACAAATTCCTATAAGTGCTTTGTGAACATTACCAAGATCAGAATCAGAAAGGTCATAACCTAATACTTCAGCAGCCTGTGCAACCTGAGAAATAGAGCTGTCGCTGTCAAGGAGAATTTTGTTTTTTTCACTTACAGAAGAAGCGTCGCTGTATTCCTGGTGATTTATACTTTCTAACATATCTTCAATGCTTGTATGGATTTTTGTATCATTAAGATTAGTTTCTACCATTGTTTCGGATGAACAAGCTTTTAATGCATCAGAAAGTTTGCCGGTTAAAAGGGCATCTTTGCCTGCCATAGCGCATTTAAGACCATCGGCACCTGCTTGAACAGCTGCTATTGCCGATGCAACACCCATGCTGATTTTGTCAGAAACCTGAACGAATACAGGAACTTTTACCGAATCTTTTACTTTTTTAGTTAAAGACGCAATTGCCTCTGGAAGTGATACACCAGCATCGTCACAGATTGTGATAATGTTTGCGCCGCAACTTTCAGCCTCTTTTATTGCACTGATAACAAAATCTTTATCGGCTCTTGTTGCATCAAGTGCGCAAAATTCAACATCAGAGCAAAGGTTTTTGGCTGCATTAATAAGTTCTGCAATTTTCATAAGCATTTTGTCTGATTTGATATGATATGTGTATTCCATCTGAACAGTAGAAACGGGAACTTCAATCTGAAGACGTGGATTTTTAGCATCTTTAATGCATTCCCAAGCATTTTCTAAATCTTCAACAGAAAAGCCAACGGGAATGGCAACAACTGCATTTTGCACTTTCTGTGAGATGGTTTTGTAAATTATTGTATCTTCACGAAGATTTTTTACAGGAGCGAGTTCAACAGCATCAGCTCCAAGTGAATCTGCACAAGTGGCAATGGCTGTTTTCTCACGGAATAGTAGCAAAACTTCACGTTCTTCCGAAAGTTTTTTAAGAGTAATGTCTGTTGTGTTAATTTTTCTCATTTTTTACACTCCTTAATATTTAATATTCCCTTAGCATTTTTATTTAAAATAAGTTCGTTTTCTTCATCGGTAAGACCTATGTTAAAGAAATCCTCTAAAGATTTTTCGGGATTCCACATAGGGAAGTCGGTACCATAAACCATTCGTTCAGCACCATAGAGCCTTATAAGCTCTTTAGCTCTTTTAAGACCAATCATAGGAAGTGAACTAGAGGTGTCAAGGTAACATTTTTCATCTTTTAGGTATTCAAGGGCAAGATCATAAACAGACCATCCGCCGAAGTGGGCACCTATTGCGATTAAATCTGGAAAAAGTTTCAACAGATTTTTAAGTCGTCTTGGATGAGAAAAGTCGTATCTGTAGTCGCCTGTGTGTATTAAAATGGGGGTTTTGGTTTGCTGCAGGAAATCATAAAGTTCAAACATTCTTTTATCATCCATATCAAAAAGCTGAGTATCGGGGTGAATTTTTACACCTTTTAAGCCAAGATTTAAAAAACGTTTGGTTTCTTCTATTTTATTATCATAGTCAGCATGCATTGTACCAAATCCATAAAATTCACTGTGCTTTTTACATTCAGATGCAATATAATCATTTATAGTTTCAACGCGAGATGCTGAAACTGCAACAGAATGAACAACGTAAGATGTAATACCAATCTTTTTGCCAGTATCTAAGATTGTTTCACAGGTTCCGCTGCCGCTCATTTTTAAGTTGTAAAAATCACCAACACTCTGTACTGCTTTTTCAGCAATTTTTTCAGGATATATGTGCACGTGAAAGTCAATGATGTCCATTTTTACCTCCATAGAAAAAGGCTTTGCTGAAAAAAGCAAAGCCGCCAAATTACCAACTACTTAGATTGAAATTCAACAAACAAAATGCTTTTTTCGTTTAACGGCCGAAGCCTTAATAATTAGTGCGCTTAGCGCAATAATAATGCATATAATGTCAAAGCATATAAGTGACAAAAAAACAGACACTGCAAAAGCAATGCCTGCTAAAATAACAATATTAGAATTTTTATCGGCAGAAGAACAAGAAGGTGCAAAACTGTTTGCATCTTTGGTGTTGTTTTTAGTTGTAAAGCTTGAAAACAACATTTACCTTGACTCCTTTTGTTACATTAAAATAAATAATAAAGATATGATAGCATAATGCGACATTTTTGTCAAGAAAACATACGTTTTTGTAACTTATATATACCAAAATGTAAAAATATCTAATGCGTTGTACATTTTGGTAGCTACACACTACAAAAATGTATATTTTCTTGACTGTAATTAAATTAAATGTTATAATATCATCAAATTGAACAAAAGGCATGGACGAAGAGTGCATTACAGTTGGTCCTTTTAAGAGAAGTGGCGGTTGGTGCAAGCCATAGGAAAGGCTGTTTTGTTTGTAGCTTCTGAGCCGGGAGGAAGAAAGCGCTTTGCAAGTAGAACCTCTCCGTGATTGCTGCGTTAAGGCATAGGGATTGTTGGATTCCGAGAGTGGCGTGATTACGCAATTTGAGTGGTACCGCGGGTTGACTTTACTCGTCTCAAAGAAATTACTTTGGGACGGGTTTTTTTGTCCCTTACAGGAGGATTTTAATGGATAATTTTAACGCACTCGATTTAAAAATCAAGGAAATGGCGGAGCGTATAAGAGAGCTTCGTGAAATTGAAAATTACACAGTAGAATTTATGGCCGAAAAAACAGGCGTTACAGCAGAGGAATATGCAGCATGTGAAAACGGTGAAAAAGACTTGAACTTTGCGTTTATCTACCTTTGTGCACAGGCTCTTAAGGTTAATGTCACCGATATTATTGAAGGTTACAGTCCTAATCTTAAGTCTTACACATTAACACGTGCAGGTGCAGGTCAGCAGATTGCAAAAGCTCATGGTATGACATATTACAATATGGCATATTCTTTCAGAGACCGTGTTGCTGAACCGCTTTTTGTAAGAAGTGTTTATGATGAAAATGCAGAAAATAAAGACATTGAGCTTACAACTCACGAAGGTCAGGAATGTGACATTGTTATTGAAGGTAACTTAATGGTGCAAATTGGCGACCATAAAGAAGTTTTAGGCCCTGGCGACAGCATTTATTATAAGAGCAGCACACCTCATGGTATGATTGCGGTTAACGGAAAAGACTGCCTTTTCTATGCTATTGTATTAAAGGGCGAAGATGCAGAAGAGGATAAAAAACAGGCATCACCTGAAAGAATTATAGGTCGTATTCATAGAGATGATAAAGAAAGAATTTATAATAGCTATATAGATATTGAAGAAAATGAAAAAGGAACACCGCTTTCAATTAAATTCAAAAATGAGGACAAGTTTAATTTTGGATTTGATCTTATTGACGCTTTAGCTGACCGCGAACCTGAAAAGTTGGCACTTCTTCATATCGCAGGAGATAAGACAGAAAGAAGATTTACATTTAAAGATATTAAAAAAGCATCAAACCAGTGTGCAAACTATTTTGCATCACTTGGTATTAAAAAAGGCGACAGAGTTATGCTTATTTTAAAGCGTCACTATCAGTTCTGGTTTGCTATGATTGGCTTAAATAAGCTTGGTGCTATTGCAATTCCTGCTGTAAATCAGCTTCTTGAAAAGGATATTGAATACAGATTCAAATCTGCGGGAGTAAGTACAATTATCTGTACAGCAGATGGAGATGTTTCACATCAGGTTGAGATGGCTGCAGAAAAATGTCCTGAACTTGTAAATAAGATTATTGTTAATGGAACTCGTGAGGGTTGGAGAACCTTTGATGAAGAATATCAAAGATTTTCAACTCACTTTAACAGAAGTGAAGAGTCACCTTGCGGAAATGATTTAATGCTTATGTATTTTACATCGGGAACATCAGGTTATCCAAAAATTGCGGCACATAATTACAAGTACCCGTTAGGTCATTTTCACACTGCAAAATATTGGCATAATGTAGACCCTGACGGACTTCACTTTACTATTTCAGATACAGGCTGGGCAAAAGCAATGTGGGGTAAACTCTATGGTCAGTGGCTTTGCGAGGGAGCACTTTTTGTATATGATTTTGACAGATTTGACGCATCTGATATACTGCCTATGTTTGCTAAATATAAGATTACTACATTCTGTGCACCGCCTACAATGCTTAGAATGCTTATAAAGCAGGATATTTCAAAGTATGATTTTTCATCTGTTCAGCATATGACAACAGCGGGTGAGGCATTAAATCCTGAAGTTTATCGCCAGTTTGAAAAGGCAACAGGACTTCAGATTGTTGAAGGTTTTGGACAAACAGAAAGTACAATGATTATCGGAAATATGACAGGAGCACCGCATAAAATCGGTTCAATGGGCAAGCCTGCGCCGATATATGATGTTAAACTTTTGGATTCAGACGGAAATGAAGTAAAAACTTCAGAATCAGGCGAAATTTGTATCAATGTATCAAATGGCGCACCATGCGGATTGTTTACAGGGTACTATCGCGATCAGGAAAAAACCGATGAGGTTTGGTATGATGGCTACTATCATACAGGTGACGTTGCTTGGCGCGATGAAGATGGATTCTTCTGGTATGTAGGTCGTGCGGACGACGTTATCAAATCTTCAGGTTACAGAATCGGACCATTTGAAATTGAAAGTGTTATTATGGAACTTCCTTATGTTTTGGAATGTGGCGTTTCCGCTGTTCCTGATGAAGTTAGGGGACAGATTGTTAAAGCAAGTATTGTGCTTGTTGACGGAACAAATGCAACCGAAGAACTTAAAAAGGAAATTCAAAACTATGTTAAGGAAAGAACTGCTCCTTATAAATATCCCAGAATTGTTGAGTTCCGTGACAGCTTACCTAAAACTGTAAGCGGAAAAATTCAGAGAAATAAGCTGTAAAGCGAAAAAATTTAAAATTTATCACCTTTTGCTATTGACTTTATCACTTTAATGTGTTAATATGGTAAAGTAATAAAGCGAAAGGTGATTTTTTTATGGATATTTTTAACACCAAATCAGTTGAAAAATTATTTGATGCAATACTTCTTCTAAAGTCAAAAGAGGATTGCAAAAAGTTTTTTGAAGACGTTTGTACTATCAAGGAACTTCAGGATATATCTCAGCGTCTTGATGTTGCTTGTCAGCTAAAAGAGGGCAAAAGTTATCAGGAAATATCAAAAAATACGGGTGCCAGCACAACAACCATCAGCAGAGTAAACAGATGTCTTGTTTACGGAAACGGTGGTTACAGGGAAATTCTTGATAAACTTACGGGAGGAACAAAATGAATATTGACATAAGTGTACTTAAAAATGACGAAAAGGCAATTTTTACACTTCGTACTTTATATCAAAAATATGGATATAAGCAGTACAAAATGAGTAAGTTTGAAGAATACGACCTTTATGTAAGAAATAAAGATTTTTTAGTATCTGACAATATTATAACATTTACTGATACCGACGGAAAACTTATGGCATTAAAACCTGACGTTACTTTGTCTATAATCAAAAATACCGATGATAATAAAGATAAAGTTAAAAAAGTTTATTATAATGAAAATGTATACAGGGTTTCAAAAGGAACGGAAAGCTATAAAGAAATTATGCAGGCGGGTCTTGAGTGTATCGGGAATATAGATAACTCAAATATTTATGAGGTAATTATGCTTGCGTGTGAAAGTTTAAAGAGCATTTCAAAAGATTATGTTCTTGATATATCGCACATGGGAATTGTATCAGAGGTTATTGAGTCTTTGGGAGTATCTGCCAAGTCTGAAAAAGCACTCATAAAATGTATAGGCGAAAGAAACATTCATGAAATTAAGAATATCTGCGAAAATGAAGGGGCAGATTCCCAAAAACTTGAAAAGCTTATTTCCCTTTACGGAGAAAGCGGAAAAGTAATTGAAGAACTCAAAGAGTTTGTTCAAGGTGAAAGTTTAAATCAACTTAAAGAAGTGACTGATGAGCTTTCAAAAAACGGATATAATGTAAGAATAGACTTCTCTGTTATCAACGATATGAGTTATTACAACGGGTTTGTGTTTAAAGGATTTATCAATGGGGTCTGGACAGGTGTTCTGTCAGGTGGACAGTACGATAATTTAATGCACAAAATGCGCAAAAAATCAAAGGCTATAGGGTTTGCGGTATATCTTGATATGTTAGAGCGTATGGAGAACAGTGATATACAGACGGAAAATTACGAAACCGATACAAATAATAAATATCTTAATATTGCACTTCCTAAAGGCAGACTTGGTGAAAAAGTTTATAAAATGTTCAAAGAGGCAGGTTTTCCATGTCCCTCAATAGAAGAAAACAACAGAAAACTTATTTTTGAAAATAAAGAAGTAAATGTAAGATATTTTTGGGTAAAACCGTCTGATGTTGCAATCTATGTAGAACGTGGCGCAGCAGATATCGGTGTTGCGGGTAAAGACATTTTGCTCGAATACTGTCCTGATGTTTATGAGCTTTTAGACCTTGATGTAGGAAAGTGTAAGATGGCTGTTGCTGCAAAGAAAGACTTTACGGATGACACACAAAAAACACTGAGAGTTGCTACAAAATTTACAAATATTACAAAAAATTATTATGCATCCCAAGGAAGAGAAATTGATATTATTCATTTGAATGGATCAATAGAAATTGCGCCTATTTTAGGACTTTCAGATGTTATAGTAGATATTGTAGAAACGGGTACAACATTAAAAGAAAACAATTTAGATGTTGTAGAAACAATTGTACCTATAAGTGCAAGACTTATTTCCAACAAGTCAAGCTTTAAGTTTAAAAATGATTTGATAGAGAAACTTTTAGATGGCTTTAAAGCGGAGGATAAAAATGATTAAGATTTTAAAATACGGTGAGGTAAAAAACCAAGATATTTTTGCCCGTGTTGAACCTATAGTTAATGTTGAAGATATAGTTACAGAAATTATAAAAGATGTCAAAGAAAATGGCGACAGTGCTCTTTATAAATACTGTGAAAAGTTTGATAAAGCAAAGCTAGATACCCTTTTGGTAACAAAAGAGGAAATTGATGAAGCATTTTCTTTAGTTGAACCCGAATTTATTGAAATACTTAAAAAGGCATCAGCAAACATAAAAAAATTTCACGAAAAACAGGTGCGAAACAGCTTTATCATTAACGATGAAAATGGCATTATAATGGGGCAGAAAGTAGTTCCTGTAGACAGAGCAGGTTTATATGTACCCGGGGGAACCGCAGCTTATCCATCTACCGTTTTAATGGATTCAATTCCTGCAAAAATTGCAGGTGTAAAAGAGATTGTAATGGTAACACCGCCGTCTTGTGACGGAAAAATCAACCCTGTAATACTTGCGGCAGCAAAAATTGCAGGTGTTGATAAAATCTTTAAAATAGGTGGTGCTCAGGCTATTGCGGCACTTGCTTTAGGAACACAAAGCGTTCCTAAAGTTGACAAAATTGTAGGACCTGGAAATGCTTTTGTGGCAGAGGCTAAAAAGCAAGTGTTTGGTATGGTTTCGATAGATATGATTGCAGGACCGAGCGAAATTTTAATTGTTGCAGACAGCACTTCAAATCCAAAGCATTTAGCAGCGGACCTTTTATCTCAGGCAGAACACGATAAGCTTGCAAGTGCGGTTTTGGTTACTGACAGTATTGATTTGGCAAGAGCGGTAGCAGAAGAGTTAGAAGTACAAATTCCACAGCTTGAACGTGCAGAAATTGCAAGAGCATCTATTGATAACAATGGAAAACTCATTGTTGCGGATAACCTTAATATAGCGATAGAAATTGCAAATGAGATTGCTCCTGAACATTTGGAACTTTGTGTGGACAATCCGTTTGATTACTTAGATGCAATCCGTCATGCAGGCTCAATATTTATGGGTAAAAACTGTCCGGAAGCGTTAGGTGATTACTTTGCAGGACCTAATCACACACTTCCCACAAGCGGGACAGCAAAATTTTCGAGTCCGCTTTCAGTAGACGATTTTGTTAAGAAAACTCAGTACACATACTACACAAAAGACGCTTTGTCAAAAGTTGCAGAAGATGTAGAGTACTTTGCAAAAAAAGAAGGACTTACGGCACACGCAAAAAGTGCAGTTATACGCATTAAGGAGTGAAAACATTGAGCAGATTTTTCAGCGAAAAACTAAATAAGCTTACTCCCTATACGCCGGGCGAACAGCCAAAGGATATGAAGTACATTAAGCTTAATACAAACGAATCTCCTTTTAGACCAACTAAAAAGGCGATTGAAAAGGCAGCAAAAGCGGCACAGGATTTGAATTTATATCCGGATCCTGAGTGCAGAGAACTTACAGAAAAAATTGCAGCACTTTTAGGTGTGGAATATGAAGAAGTTTTGGTTACAAATGGTTCGGATGAAATTCTGAATTTTGCATTTATGGCGTTTTGTGATGACAAAACAGGAGTAGCTTTTCCAAATATTACATACGGATTTTATCCAGTATTTGCAGCCCTTAACGGAATAGAATATGAAGAAATTCCGTTAAAAGATGATTTTACAATAAATATAAGCGATTATTTTGGACTTAAAAAGACTATTATCATAGCCAATCCTAATGCGCCTACAGGAATAGCATTAACTTTAAGCGAAATAGAAGAAATCTTAAAGAATAACCCTGATAACATTGTTGTAATTGATGAGGCATATGTGGATTTTGGGGGAACAAGCAGTATTCCGCTTATTAAAAAATATGACAATCTTTTAGTGACGCAGACTTTTTCAAAATCACGTTCAATGGCGGGGGCAAGGCTTGGTTTTGGTGTTGGCTCAAAAGAGGTTATAAAAGACCTTAATACAGTTAAGTATTCAACCAACCCGTATAACATCAACAAAATGACAATGGCGGCAGGAATAGGCATATTAGAGGATAATGATGCTGTATTAGACAACTGCCAAACCATCATAAGCAACAGAGAGTTTGCAAAAAAAGAACTGGAAAATTTAGGGTTTATAGTGACTGACTCAAAAGCTAACTTTTTATTTGCAAAAAGTCCAGATATATCGGGAAAAGAACTTTATTTAAAGCTAAAGGAAAATGGAATTTTAGTCCGTCACTTTGACAAAAATGAAATTTCAGATTATAATCGCATAACAGTAGGAAATATTGATGAGATGAAAGCTTTAATAAATGCAGTAAAAAAGATTTTGGAGGAAAACAAATGAGAACTTCAGAGATTAAAAGAAAAACTAAAGAAACTGATATTTTACTCAAACTTAACTTAGACGGAATTGGGAAAAGTGAAATTAATTCAGGTTGTGGCTTTTTAGATCACATGTTAACACTTTTTGCAAAACATGCAAGATTTGATTTAAGCGTTAATTGCAAAGGTGATACTTTTGTTGATGATCACCACACAGTAGAAGATATCGGTATTGCCTTGGGTGCTGCATTTAATGAGGCTGCAGGTGATAAAAAAGGCGTTGAAAGATATGGCAGTACAATTCTTCCTATGGATGAAGCATTGATTTTATCTGCAGTTGATTTGTCAGGCAGAGGTGCTTTAGAATATAACCTCGAAATTCCTGCACAGAAAGTAGGAACATTTGACACAGAACTTGTATGGGAATTTTTTATTGCATTTGCAAGAAATGCAAATATTACTTTGCACATAAAAAGTCTTGCCGGAACTAACTCTCATCACATTATTGAGGGAGCATTCAAATCAGTTGCAAGAAGCTTGAAACAGGCTGTTGAAATTGATGAAAATTACAAAGATGAAATTCCGTCAACCAAAGGAGTACTTTAAATGATAGCAATAGTTGATTATGGAGTAGGAAACCTTTTTTCACTCAAAAGCTCTTTTGAGGCAATTGGTGTGGATGTTAAAATTACAGGTAATGCCGAGGACATAATAAATGCAGACAAAATAATTCTTCCTGGTGTCGGTGCATTTTCCGACGCCGCAAAAAAGCTTAAAGAATCAGGTCTTGGCGACTTGATAGTTTCAGAGGCTAAAAAAGGAAAGCCTGTTTTAGGTATTTGCCTTGGTATGCAACTTTTACTCGAAAAAAGCTACGAGTATGGTGAGCATGAGGGTTTAGGACTTATAAAAGGCGAAATAAAGTATATAGGAGATGTGATTCCGAAAGATTTAAAAATCCCTCATATAGGCTGGAATGCTTTAAAATTCAAAGGCAGTAAAAGTAAAATTTTCAAATATTTAAATGAGGGAGATCACGTGTATTTTGTACATTCCTACCATGCCGAAAACTGCAACGATGTTATTGCGGTTTCAGAGTACGGAAGTGATTTGGTTGCAGCAGTGGGAAAGGACAATGTGTACGGCTGTCAGTTTCACCCCGAAAAAAGCGGTGAAGTGGGACTTAAGATTTTAAAAGCATTTTGTGAAACGGAGGAATAGTAAGTGTTTATATTTCCTGCTATTGATTTGGTAGAGGGTAAAGCGGTGCGCCTTTTAAAAGGCGATTACGATAAAATGACTGTTTACAGTGATAACCCAATAGAAATTGCTCTCGATTTTCAAAATCAGGGAGCAAAGTATATACATATCGTTGATTTGGAGGGTGCAAAAGACGGTACAACACCTAATTTGGAAACAATAAAAACCATTATTTCAGGAACAAATCTTTTTACCGAAGTAGGCGGCGGAATACGAAGTATTGAAACTGTTGAAAAATATATTTCAGCAGGGGTTGACAGAGTTATTTTGGGAACTGCCGCAGTAAAAGACCCTGAGTTTTTGAAAGAAGCGGTTTGTAAATACGGCGAAAAAATTGCAGTTGGTGTTGATATAAAAGACGGGTTTGTTGCGGTTAAAGGATGGCTTGAAAAGTCTGAGTATTCATTTATGGACTTTTGCAAAAAAATGGTAGAGGCTGGGGTTAAAACCCTTATCTGTACTGACATTTCAAAAGATGGTGCAATGCAGGGGACAAACCACGAACTTTATAAATTGCTTTCTGAAAAATTAAGTGTAAATATCACTGCATCCGGCGGCGTTTCCTCAATTGAAGATGTTAAAAAATTGAGAAAATTAAACCTTTATGGTGCAATTATAGGAAAGGCATATTACACCAATGCTATATGCTTAAAAGAGGCAATCGAGGTGGCAAAATGATAACAAAAAGAATAATTCCGTGCCTTGATGTTAAAGACGGAAGAGTTGTAAAAGGTGTTAATTTTGAGGGGCTTTCTGATGTTTCATCGCCTGTAGAACTTGCAAAAATGTATAGTGATTTGGGCGCAGACGAGCTTGTGTTTTATGATATTACAGCGTCTCATGAGGGTAGAAAGCTTTTTACTGATATTTTAACCGATGTGGCAAAAACTATATTTATTCCGCTTACTGTTGGGGGCGGGATAAACACAGTTACCGATTTTGACAGGGTGTTAAAATGCGGTGCAGACAAGGTAAGTGTAAATTCTGGGGCAATTAAAAATCCTAATTTGATATACGAAGCCGCAAAGCTTTACGGCAATCAGTGTGTTGTAATTTCTGCAGATGTTAAACGTGTTGACGGAGTGTTTCGTGTGTTTGCAAAAGGTGGAAGAGAAAACACCGGTATGGAAGCGATAGAATGGATTAAAAGATGTGTAGGTAGTGGCGCAGGCGAGGTCGTTTTAAACTCAATTGATACCGATGGTGTTAAAAAGGGCTTTGATTTGGAAATGTTAGAAGCAGTTTTGAATGCAGTTAACGTGCCGGTTATTGCATCAGGTGGTGCAGGTTCAATACAAGATTTTGTTAAACTATTTAAGACGCTTCCTACAGTTGATGCGGGACTTGCGGCATCAATCTTTCATTTTGGCGAAGTGAAAATCAAAGACTTAAAAGAAGAATTAAAGAAAAATAATATTCCTGTAAGAATTTAGGAGGAAGTTAAAATGGATATAAGTAAACTTAAATTTGATGATAAGGGGTTAATTCCTGCAATAGTTGTTGACAGCGTTACAAAAAAGGTTTTAACACTTGCGTATATGAATAAAGAAAGTCTTGAAATTTCAATGGAAAAAGGACTTACCTGTTTTTACAGTCGCTCAAGAAACGAACTTTGGCTAAAAGGTGAAACAAGTGGAAACTATCAGCATATAGTATCAATCACTGCAGACTGTGATAATGATGCTTTAGTTGTAATGGTAGAAAAAGATGGACCTGCGTGCCACAAGGGAACAGACAGTTGCTTTGAAAATACCTTGTGGGAAAGTGAAGAACTTTCAGAGTTTTCATTAGAGGGTTTAATGGAACTTATAAGGGGCAGAAGAACGGATAAAAAAGAGGGTTCATACACAACATATCTTTTTGAAAAAGGACTTGACAAAATACTTAAAAAAGTAGGCGAGGAATGTACAGAAGTTATCATTGCTGCAAAAGCGGATGATAAGAAAGAAACAGTTTATGAAATAGCGGATCTTGCTTATCACGTTATGGTTTTAATGATTGAAATGGGCATTTCTCTGGAAGATATTCACAAAGAACTTGCGTCAAGACATGTAATTGACAAAAAAGTAAAACAGGAAAAAATGACCAATTAAGGAGATGGGCGTTTGAAGGTAGAATGGAAAAGTTGCTTTAAAGTAGGGCTTAGTGTATTTATAGTTTATATTTTAATTATATACTGGAGTACATTTTCTGCATTGCTTGCAAAGTTTTTTGGTGCTTTAGTGCCGCTTGTTGTAGGATTTGTAATTGCGTATATCATAAATATACTGATGAACTTTTATGAAAATAAGTGTTTTTCTAAAATAAAAAAACAAAAGCTTAAAAAACTCATAAGACCAGTTGCGCTTATTTGTGCAATACTTACATTACTTGCTATTGTTACGCTTATAGTAGGATTAGTTGTTCCGCAGTTTGTGTCTTGTATAAAGCTTATTATAACAATGTTGCCTTCTGCAATAAATAATATTGCAAAGTATATTCAAACCCTTCCTGCAGTACCGGAAAATGTAGTTGAATATATTGAAAACATTGATGTGCAAAATATAATTTCCTTAAATTCTAGTGTTATTACATCAGGTTTTGGAAATGTTATGGATAGAGTCATAAAGGCTGCAACATCGGTTCTTTCCGGAACAGTTACAACATTTTTAAGCATTATCTTTGCCATATATTTGCTGATTGGCAAGGATAGTCTTGTTGCTAAAGCCGATAAGTTGTTTGTTCATTATGTGCCTCATAAGGCAAGGCAAAGGATATACTATATTCTTAAAGTAGTTAATGAATGTTTTCACAAGTATATCGTTGGACAGTGTGTAGAGGCAGTTATTTTAGGTGTTTTGTGTACACTTGGTATGCTTGTGTTAAGGCTTCCTTATGCGGCTATGATTGGAGCTTTGGTTGCGTTTACTGCACTTATACCTGTTGCAGGTGCATATATTGGTGCAGCTGTAGGGGCATTTATGATTCTTATGGTATCACCTGTTAAAGCGTTGATATTTTTAATATTTCTCGTTGTTTTGCAACAGATTGAGGGGAATATAATTTATCCTAAGGTAGTAGGTAACTCAATTGGACTTCCGGGAATTTTAGTACTTGCGGCGGTTACTGTAGGCGGTGGTATATTGGGCATACCGGGAATGCTTTTGGGCGTGCCATTGACGGCAGCTATTTATAAAATTGTAAAAGACGACATAAATAAAGGTCAGGTTTAGTCCTGACCTTTTATTGTTTTTAATATGTGATTTGCAATGTAATCGGCGGGGTTTTTGCCCGTTATCTTTGCTAGAGAGTTTATCATGGCATTGGAATTTACTTCTAAAAGATATTTTTTGCCACCTGATGTTACAATATCAATTCCGCAAAAATCAAGCCCAAGAAGTTTAGCAGTCTTTTCGGCAATCTTAATTGTTTCTTCGTCGAGATGTGCTTTTGAACATATACCGCCAAGCTCAGCATTACTCCTAAAATCATTGTCATTATGGCGATTCATAGCGCAAATCGCTTTGCCACCACATACAAATACTCTTGTGTCAGTATTATTGCACTCAATATATTCCTGAATTAAAAACTGTTCTTTTGGTAAATTCCTTGATATGGTCAAAAGTTCAGACTTATCTTTTGCAAGAAAAACCTGCTGACCTAGCGAACCATAGGATTGTTTTACAACAACGGGGAAGAAGTTTATTTTGTCTAGAAAATCATAATCAGGATAGCCGAATGTGTTGAATGTAAAAGGTGTGATATAAGTTTTTGGCATTAAAATTCCTTTGTTTGTCAAAACACTGTGGGTATACGCTTTGTTGTCACAAATTGCAATAGAAAGAGCAGAGTTAAATACTCTTACACCAAAGTTTTCAAGTATCTTAGCCAGGCTAATATCTTTGTCAAGGAAAAGTGCAAAATCAATTCCTTCAAAATATGATTTTTTATTTTCAATTATTGGTGTAATTTGAGTTGTTGAAACAACTTTAAGACTTTTGCAAACAGGTGTAATAGCTTTATAATACATATCTATATTGTCAACATAAGATTGCATTTTGTTATATTCGTTAAAACAAATAATACCGTGCACATTTACCACTCCTTATTGTTAATTATAAAACTTTCATGAAAAAAATGCAATGTTTATTTGCAAAATTGACTTTTTTTAATTAATATGGTAAAATAATTTATTAAATACTTTTGGAAGAAGGGCATAAAATGTTTTTATCAGAATCACTTGGACTAAATGAAAAGGGAAACCTTACAATCGGCGGGCTTGATACTGTTGCTTTGGCCGAAAAATATAAAACACCGCTTTATGTGATGGATGAAAATCTTATTAGAAAGAACTGCAGACTTTATCTCGATTCTTTAAAAAAAGCTTGTGGTGATAAAGGTCTTGCGCTATATGCGTCCAAGGCATTCAGTTGTATAAGCGTTTTGAAAATTGCCGCACAAGAAGGAATGGGGTTGGATGTTGTTTCAGGCGGTGAGCTGTATACTGCAAAAAAAGCAGGATTTCCAATGGAAAAAGTATATTTTCATGGGAACAATAAAACTTATGATGAAATAGAATTTGCGGTTGGTGAAAATATAGGGTGCTTTGTTGCAGACAATATGGATGAGCTTGAGGATATTAACGAAATTGCGGAGAAGAACAGTAAAACAGTTAATATTATGCTAAGAATTAAACCTGGTGTCGATGCCCATACACATGACTTTATAAAAACAGGACAAATCGACTCTAAATTTGGTTTTGCCATAGAAACAGGCGAGGCGATGGACGCGGTAAAAAAAGCAATTTCTTTGAAGAATTTAAATCTTGTTGGAATTCATTGCCATATCGGTTCGCAGATTTTTGAAATTTCACCATTTATCGAGGCTGCAAGAGTTATGATGAATTTGATGAAAACAATCAAAGATACTTGCGGAGTTTCACTTTCAAAACTTAATTTAGGCGGCGGATATGGGATAAGATACACAAAAGATGATGACCCTATCGGTTATGACGAATATATCGGTGATATTGCAAAAGAGGTTGAACGTCTGTCAAATGAATATGGTCTTGAAATGCCTGAAATTTTAATGGAACCAGGACGTTCTTTGGTTGCTTCGGCCGGTGTTACTCTTTACAAAATTGGCAATGTTAAAAATATTCCGGGAATAAGAACATATGTTTCGGTTGATGGTGGAATGGCAGATAATCCAAGATATATTATGTATGGTGCACCATATTCTGCAGTTGTTGCCAACAAAGCAGATAAAGAAGCAAACGATATTGTTACTATTGCGGGAAAATGTTGTGAGTCAGGAGACTTAATTCAAGAAAATATTGCTTTGGCAAACCCCGAAAGAGGCGATGTTTTAGCGGTTTTAGCAACCGGTGCATATAACTATTCAATGTCAAGCAATTACAACAGAATACCAAAACCTGCAGTTGTTATGGTTAAAGATGGGAACGCAAGAGTTGTTGTAAAAAGGCAAAGTTATGAAGACGTTATAAAAAATGACGTGGAGGAATAAATGGACATAATTTTGAGAGTTTTAGACATTTTAATAACTGTGGTTGCGGCAATTATATCTATTACCGTGCACGAAGTTTCACATGGGTTTGCAGCATATAAGTGTGGCGATGATACCGCAAAAATTTACGGTAGACTTTCGCTAAATCCCTTAAAGCATATCGACTGGATTGGAGCTTTTTGCCTTGTGTTTTTTAAATTTGGCTGGGCAAAGCCGGTTCCTGTTAATCAATATAATTTTAGAAATCGTAAAAGCGGGATAATAATTGTTAGTTTGGCAGGACCTGTTTCAAATTTTGTTTTGGCATTTGTTTCAATGTTTTTGGTGTCGGTGCTGGTGATAACTAACTACCCAACACAGATTTTAGCTACATTTTTGATAACGCTTGTATATTTGAATATTGGTCTTGGAGTTTTTAATCTTATACCAATTCCACCGCTTGATGGTTCAAAAATAATAGGTGAATTTTTAAAAGGCGGGGCAAAATACAGGTATTTAAGTTTTGAAAGATACGGATCTTTGGTATTACTTTTAATCTTTGCGATACGTCCGCTTAATAGTATTTTTTCATCTTTTCTTGTTTATTTTCAGCAACTTTTGATTTTAGGATACAGTTGTGTAATTGAGTTTATCTTGGGAGTGTTTTAATTGTCAGAGCTTTCTTTTAAACTGGAGATTTTTGAAGGGCCGTTGGACCTGTTGCTGTTTTTGATACAGAAAAATAAAGTTAATATTTACGATATTCCAATAAGTCTTATTACAGAGCAGTATTTAAAGCATTTGGAAGAAATGGAGAAACACGATCTTGAAATTTCAAGCGAGTTTCTTGTAATGGCGGCACGTCTTTTGTATATAAAGTCAAAAATGCTTCTTCCAAAGCACGAAGAACTTGAAAGCGAAGAAGAGGAAGACCCAAGACAAGAACTTATTCAAAATCTTGTTGAGTATAAAAAGTATAAAGAGGTTTCGCACTTTTTTTCGGACAGAAAAAATATATGCGACTTTTTGTATTTTAAAAATGCAGTTAATACCGACGAATTTAAAATCAATGTAAACCCAAATCTTGAGATAGATGTTTTAACAAAAGCATTTGAACGTGTAATGAAGCGGTTTGAGGACAAGCTTCCGCCATCAAAAATGCTCTTTTCGGGAATGGTTGGCAGAGAGCCTGTTTCGGTAAAATCTAAAATGCAGTCAGTGAGCAAGGTTTTGAAAATAAGAGGGCAGGTTTCATTTGATGATTTATTTATCGAGGTTGAATCAAGAAGCGAAATTGTAGCAATATTCCTTGCTGTTTTAGAACTGGTGAGAAATAACGAGGTAGGATTTGAAACAGTAGATAATCAGATAATTTTAAGCGGTGCAGGTGAGTAAAATGGATATTAAAACAATAGAAAATGCCGTTGAGGCAATACTTTTTATTTCGGGTGAAAGTGTTGAAATAAAAAGGTTTGCCGAAGTGTTTGATATGCCTGAGAGCGAAATTGAGAAAATTATTGTCAATTTTTCAGACCGATATAATTACGAATCGCGTGGGCTTAAAATTTTAAGATTTGGAGATAATTTTCAGCTTGCCACAAGACCTGAATATAAAGAGTACTTAGAAATATTTGCAGGAAGTAAAAAGCCTAATAATCTTTCAAATGCAGCGTTGGAAGTTTTGTCAATTATTGCATACAATCAGCCTGTTACAAGGTCAACTATTGATAAAATCAGAGGCGTCGACAGTTTTGGACCGTTAGAAAAGCTTATAAACAAAGAGATTGTAGAAGAGGTTGGAAGGCTTGATGCCCCGGGAAGACCTATCCTTTACGGAACAACAAAGGAATTTTTAAAAATTTTCGGGCTTAAAAATTTAGCTGATATTCCTGATCTGGAGGCAATTCAGCTTACTATTGACGATTTAGAAGAATCTGATAACGAGGATTGATATGAAAATTATTTTGATTATTCTGGGTATAATAGCACTAATTGCGTTGTTAACCTTGCTTTTTCCGCTCAAAGTTGTTTTTAAATATAAGGGTGAATCAATTTTAAGGGTTTATGCATATGGGTTTAAGGTATACGACTCTGAGAAAAAACGTGAAAGAAAATCCAAAAAACAACAGCAAAATGTGCAACAAGAAGAACAAAAACCAAATGATGAAAGCACGTTTTTAGAAAAACTTAAAAAGAATTTTGATATTTTAAAGCAAATTATAAAACTTATTGTTGAAAAAGCAAAAAAATATGCTATAATTGAAAATATAGAGGTTAAGTATCGATTTGGGCTTTCGGATGCCGCCATTACAGGCATATATTCTGGTGTGGTTTATGGTGTTGTAAACGGCTTTGCCGCATATCTTAGAAACTATTTTAAGATTGAAAATCAAAAACTTGACATTGTTCCTGATTTTGACAATAATGTTCAGGAATTTGAAGCAAAAATAGTACTTGTTATACGGGTGATGTTTTTTATCCCTGTATTTAATAGATTGTTAAAACTAATTCATGAAAAAAAGGAAGTGTAATTTATGTCAGACCATCCAATTAACGGAATTATGAGCACAGCGATGGAAAATTTAAAAACCATGGTGGATGTTGATACTATTGTGGGAAATCCTGTTACTGCAAATGACGGAAGTGTGATTATTCCGATTTCAAAGGTAAGTTTTGGACTTGCAGCAGGTGGTGGAGAATATTCAGGTAAGTTTGCAGAAAAAGCAAACCCGTTTGCAGGTGGTGTTGGTGCGGGTGTTACTATTACTCCCGTAGCATTCTTAGTTGCAACTAATGACAATGTAAAACTTCTTCCTATGGATGGGGATAATGCAGCTTCAAAATTAGTTGACTATATTCCTGTTGCGGTAAATAAAGTTTGTGACTTTTTCTCAAAAAAATCAGAAAAAAGTGAATAAAATAAGTACACTTTATGCTTCTCTGAATCCCGTTTATAATAACTTTGACGAATTTTTAAAAAAGCTTTCACCCAAAAGACAGGAAAGAATTCTTGCTATGAAAGATTTTGATGCACGGGTTAATTCTCTTGGCGGTGCACTTCTTTTGAATGAGGCGGCAAAAAGATTTGGTGTTGATGCAGACAGTGTTTGTTATACCAAAGACGGTAAGCCTTATGTTAATGACTGCGATTTTCATTTCAGCATTTCTCACTCAAAAGGATATGCTGCTTGTTCGTTTGGGAAAATACCATCAGGTTGCGATATCCAGCTTAAACAAAATGCTAATTTAAAGGTCACCAAAAGGTTTTTTTTACCAAAAGAACAACAAAAAGTTTTTAGCTCTAAAAATCCAGAGGATGAATTTTTTAAAGTGTGGTGCAGAAAAGAAAGTAGTTTTAAACTTATAGGAAATACTTATTGCACTGAAGAAAACTCACAAGGGTTGCATTTTAAGGAGTATACTGTTTTAGAGAATTTGCATCTTGTTGTATGTGCATATGAAAATATGTTTAATAATCCTGAAAGATTGAACTTAAACATCGCTTTTTAAGCGATGTTTTTTATTTGACAAAGGGGATATAAAATGATAAAATGAAAATGATATATGTTGTAAAGAAGGGTGAATTTTGAGTATTGAATTATCATTAAATGATAACAGAAAAAAGCTGGTTGAAAGTATGGTAAAAGATTTGCCATCTATCAGAAAACAGCTTAAGTTATCGCAAACTGCACTCGGAGAACGACTTGGAAAAAAAAGACAAACAATATCTTCAATCGAAAGACAGACTATGCCGCTTAAATGGGATACTTTTTTGGCAATTATGATGCTGATTGAACAAAATATTGACATTGTAAGATGCAAAAATATGGAACTGTATAAAGCAGGCGTAAAACAGGAGATGTATGTAGAACTTTACAGAGGTAAGAAACTTGCAGAATTATAAAATGGTTTTAGAGTATGTTGGCACAAAATATGACGGATGGCAAAAGCAGGGGAATACGAAAAATACAATTCAGGGAAAAGTTGAAAATATTTTAACTCAGCTTGCAAACAAGACAGTTGAAGTTTCAGGCTCAGGCAGAACAGATAAGGGTGTTCATGCAAGGGCGCAGGTTGCAAGTTTTAAACTTGATGAAAAATTGCCTTGTGATAAAATAAAGAATTATCTTAACAAATACCTTCCGCTTGATATAAAGGTAAATTCTATAAGCTTTGAAAATGAACGTTTTCATGCAAGATTGAATGCAAAAACCAAAACATATGAATATAAAATTGCAAATGTGGAAAAAGCGCCTGTTTTTGAAAGTAAATACTGTGCCTATATTGAAGAAAAACTTGATTTGAATGAAATGGCTAAAGCGGCTGAATATTTTTTAGGAAAACACGACTTTTTATCGTTTTGTTCAAATAAAAGGTATAAAAAATCAACTGTAAGAGAAATATATGATATTAAGATAGAAAGAACCGACGTTATTAGTATAAAAATATGCGGAAACGGATTTTTGCATAATATGGTAAGAATTATTGTAGGTACGATAGTGGAAGTAGGGATGGGAAAGCTTAAGGCTGAAATAATACCTGAGATATTTGAAAAAAAAGACAGGCAAGGTGCGGGTTATACAATGCCTCCGCACGGACTTACACTCATTGATGTCACATATTAAAAAACAGGTGGATTTTATCCACCTGTTTTTTTTTAGCTAGCTTTTAGCTGAAGTCTTAGACGGTCTGCAATCATTGCAATAAATTCAGAATTTGTAGGTTTACCTTTACCGCTTGCAATAGTGTAGCCAAATATTCCATTTAAAACATCTGTGTCACCTCTGTCCCATGCCACTTCAATAGCGTGTCGGATGGCACGTTCTACACGTGATGCGGTAGTTGAATATTTTTTAGCAACGGTAGGGTACAAAAGTTTTGTTATTGAGTTTATGACGTCCATATTGTCAATTGTCATCATAATGGCTTCTCTTAAATATTGATAACCCTTAATATGTGCAGGAACACCAACTTCGTGAATTACCGAAGTAACTTTTGTTTCTATATCAAACACAGGTGATTTTTGAGTAAATCCATCTTGTGTCTTGCTCTTTTTAAACAATCCTCTTATTCTGTCTACAATTATTTCGTGTTCAACCGGTTTTAACATATAGTAACTTGCACCCGCGTCAATTGCTTTTGCAATTATTTTATCTTGAGCAGCTGCAGAAATAATAATGTATTCGGGTGTTTTGGGGTACTTCTTTTCCATAACACCAATGCCGTCTAATTTTGGCATTACCAGGTCTAAAATTACAACATCGGGACTTGTATTCTTAATGTATTCAACAGCTTCAAGCCCATCTGCTGCAACACCTACTACCATAACATCTTCTACCTTGTCGAAATGTGCCTTTAAAGTTAAAGCATATTCTTTGTTGTCTTCTGCAATTAATACTCTTATTTTTGACATTTTTAACCCCATCCTTTATTGGTAATTTTTGGTATATTCAAATTATACCAAAAAATGGTAAAAAATTCAAGCCTTTTCTTAAAATTTTTTCAAAATATTTTTTATAGCAGTTTTTAGTGACATAAAAATGCTTATAAATACAGCAAACGCACCCTATAAAAGAGTGCGTTATTGTTATAATATATAGTATATATTTATTTAAAACGCTCTGTTTCGTTAAGCATATTTTCAATAAATATTCCATACCCACGGGTTGGGTCATTTACGAAAACGTGTGTAATTGCACCTACAAGCTTACCATTTTGTAATATTGGTGAACCGCTCATTCCTTGCACAATGCCATCAGTTTTTTGCAAAAGAGCAGGGTCTGTTATTTTTATAATCATACCTTTTGAGGTGTAAAGACTGCTTTTTATAATTTTGGAAATTTCAATTTCATATTCTTTAACTTCTTCGTTTTCAAGACTGCAGTAAATGGTTGCTTTGCCTTCGGTTATTTCATCGTGTTTTGCAACAGGAACAGGGGTGTGATTTACCTTTGATGAGGTATATGTGCCAAAAATTCCTGATGACGAGTTTATAAAAAGTTCGCCAAGATATCTGTCATTTCCTAAAAACACACCACCAAGCTCGCCGGGTTCACCTTTTTCACCTTTTCTTATTGTAGTTATTTTTGCGTTATAAGCGCTTGCGTTTTTCATTGATAAAACTTTTTTTGTGTCCTGGTCGCTTATTGCGTGACCAAGCGCACCAAAAATATGTCTTTCAGGGTCATAAAAAGTTACTGTTCCTATTCCTGCGGTACTATCACGGACCCATATGCCTATTCTCTTGCTACCGTCTTGTTCTGTAACAGGTGTAATATTAGTTTTAAATTCATATCCGTTTCTTATAATGGTTAGCTCTGAGGTTTTTGACATTTGAAGAGCACTACTTAAATCTTCATTTGTAAATACCGGGGCAGAATTTACTTTTATAATATAGTCACCGCTTTTAAGTCCCGCGTCTTTGGCAGGATTTTTTTTGCCTGAAGGCGTTTTTATATCTTCCAAACTTAAGATATGAACACCATCGATGTAGAACTTTACTCCTATAACATTTCCGCCCGGGATAAGCATTTTAGGAGAGTATGTTTTGTTTTTTGTTGAAACGTCTGCAGTAGCAAAAGTAACAAACCCATAAGCGAAAAATATAATTATAAGTAATAAAGAAAAAAGTCCTTTTTTTGCATTTTTCAATAATAACACCTCGATTTTTTGAAATTTACAATATTAATTTTTGATTTTAAAAAATTTATATACTGTAAATAAGGTGCACTTAAGCTTAAAAAAACCTTGCAAAATTTTTCAAAAAAAAGCATCGTTTTTAACGATGCTTTAAATTTATTAAATTGTATTAATCTGTTTCTATAAGACCATAGTTTAAGTCTTTTCTTTTATACACAATGTTTACCTTTTCGGTTTCGCCGTTAGTAAATACAAAGAATTCATGACCTAACAAATTCATTTGCAGAATTGCCTCGTCCACGCTCATGGGTTTCATGAAGAACTTTTTAGATTTAACTACCTTAAACTCAGTTTCTTCTTCTGCTACCGGTGCGTCAGCAAAATACACATCCGGAGTAAATGTCTTAATTTTTCTTGCAAGTTTTGTCTTGTACTTTCTGAATTGCCCCTCAAGAACATCTATTATTTTATCAATGGCAATTTTTGCATCAGGGTCTGAGCTTTCTGCTCTTATTATCATATCATCGGAGCGAATTGAAATTTCAAGAAAAATCTTGTCCTTTTGAGTGTTAAAGGTCGCTACAGCTTCTGCCGACTCACCCAGAAGCTTATCAAATTTCAAAAGCTTACTTTCCAGTTTTTCTCTTGTACTGTCATTAATAGTTACTTTTCTTTCAACAACTTTAATCTTCATGGTAAACTCCTCTCATGCATGTCCTTTGGATTAAGGCATAAATGCAAAGTTTATTGCAGGTTGCATGACGGATTAGCAGTCACAAACCTACTTGGTTTTAGAACTCTCTTCAATAACCATTGGAATCACCCCTAAAAAAGTTTACCTTATATTGTAAGCACCATCTTGGTGTTTTCACTGTATATATTCTTCAAGAAAATCTAATTTCCTTTTTATTTTTTAAAAAAATTTAAAACATAAAGTCGATTTCGCCTGTAAGCGGGTTGGAAGCTATAACGCAAATGGATACCTTTTGACCGATTTTATAAGTTTTACCTGAATTTCTTCCGTAAGCGGATAAGGTTTCAGGATCAAATTCAAAATAATCCCCGGGGATGTCAGCATATCTTACAAGACCTTCAACAGTGTTGTCAAGCTCCACAAAAATACCAAAGTTTGTAACGGATGAAATATTTCCTTCAAAGTCTTCTCCAATGAAGTTTTTCATATATTCAGCTTTCTTAATATCCTCAACTTCACGCTCAGCTTCCATTGCAGTGATTTCTGCATCTGATGACATATTTGAGGCTTTTTCGGTAAATGCACAAAGGAAATTTGTACGTTTTTCACTAAGCTGACCATTTAAGCTTTCTTTTAATATTCTGTGTACTACCAAATCAGGATAACGTCTGATGGGAGAGGTAAAGTGACAGTAATATTTCGATGCAAGACCAAAATGCCCTAAATTTTCGGGACTGTATCTTGCTTTCATAAAAGAACGAAGCATAAGCGTGCTTAAAATTCTTTCTTCAGGTTTTCCTTCGATTTGTGCAAGAATTTTATTGAATTCCGATGAATGAAGTTTTTGTGAATTTTTCATCGCGTATCCCAACACTGACAGCATTTTTTTAAAATTTTCGATTTTAGCGGCATCGGGCGTTTCGTGCACCCTGTATACAGATGGAAGCTCTGCCCAAAACATATGTTCCGCTACTGTTTCATTACAAATGAGCATAAATTCTTCAATTATCGAATTGGCATTTGTAAATTCACGTTTTACAATGTCTGTTACAAATCCGTTTTCGTCAAAAATAATTTTCGCTTCAGGAAAATCAAAGTTAACACTGCCTCGGTTAAGTCTTTTTGAGTGGAGAATTTCCCTTAGCTCATCCATATTTTTAAGCATAGGAACAATCGGTTCGTATGCTTTGCAAAGTTTTTTATCTCCGTCTAAAATTTTGGTAACATCACTGTAAGTCATACGGTAATCGGATAAAATAAAGCTTTTTAAAATATCATAGCTTACCACATTACCACTTTTATCTATTGTCATAATGACTGAGAGTGTAAGTTTTTTTTCATTCGGGTTTAATGAGCAAAGCCCGTTTGAAAGTTTAACAGGAAGCATAGGTATAACGCGGTCTGCGAAATACACGCTTGTACCACGTTTTAAGGCCTCTTTGTCAATAGGTGAGTTTTCTGTTACAAAGTGGCTTACGTCAGCAATGTGAACACCCAATTTATAAAAACCATCTTTAATTTCAAGACTTACTGCATCATCCAAATCTTTTGCATCTGCGCCGTCAATGGTAATTGTAAGCATATCCGTAAGGTCTGTGCGGTCATAAAAATCGTTGTCGGTAACTTTAAGATGGTCAGCCTGTTCCAGTGTTTTTTTGTCAAAAAAGTCTTTAATGTGATGATTTCTAATCACTGACATTACGTCAACACCTATTTCATCGGCATATCCTAAAACCTCGATGATTTCACCTGCTGCACCTTTTATTTTGTCAGGCCATTTTGTGATTTTTACAACAACCTTTTGTCCTTTTTTATACTTTTTGTTGTTTTTATTTGATATAAAAACATCAGAACCTATTTTTTTGTCATCAGGAATGACAAAAACAATATTTTTATTAACATGAACTGTGCCGACTAATGTGTTGTTTGCACGTTTAATTATTTTAACAACTTTGCCCTCAGCGCTGTTAGTACCCTCGGCAATTTTGGTTATTTTGACCAAAACTTCGTCACCGTTCATAGCATAATTTGAGTTTTCATTCGAAATAAAAATATCCGCGGTATCTTTTGCATGTGGTCTTAAAAAGCCAAAACCTTTTTTTGAACCTGAGAAAATGCCAGTGATAAGACCTTCTTTTGAAGCACTTTTATATTTCCCATCACGTTCCTTTATAATTTCTCCTTCATAGACTAAGGTGTCTAAAATTTTGCTTAAGATATATTTATCATCATCAGGAACAGATAGAATTGCTGCTATATCATTAAATTTCATGGGAACGTAATCTTTATCATTTATAAAATCATAAACTAGCTGTTGTTTTGTTTCTATATATATCATTCCTTTCCTAAGTAATAAGAAGCAAAAATAATTGTATTCACAATAAAAATGCAGGCAAGTGTATTATTCCCAATAGGAAAAATAACTTGCCTGCATAAATTTTCTTTTAATTATTTCATCATAACAATTGACAAAGCAATTGAAGAAATGATGAACAATACTGCAAGAACAGATGTTATCTTGCTTAAAATGCCGTCTAATGTGCGGCCTTTGTTTTTACCAAAAAATGTTTCAGCACCGCCTGCAATGCTGCCTGACAAGCCTTGAGTTTTACCAGATTGCATTAAAACTGTAATTATTAAAGCAACGGTAATAATAATCTGAACTATTGTTAAAGCTATCTGCATAATTTTACACCTCCATAGTACTTAAACATATTAACATATTTTAGTGTTTTTGTCAATAAGTTTTATGAATAAATTTCAGTTTCAAGATTAAGCTCGGGAGATGTAACTTCTTGTGACTCAGATTCGCTTACAGGGGGGGTATCTGTGCCCGTTTCTGCGGAAGGATTATCAGTTGAGGCTGGATCTTCAACAGGAACTGAAACCTCTATGTTTTCCTCGGGTGGAACCTCTGTTGCTGTTTCGTTTCGCAAAACAATTTTTGAAAGCGGAATGTAGTAGCTTGACGGAAGACTTTCAGTTTTTATTACTTTTCCGTTTTCATATACAGTTCTTGATGATTTTATAGTATAGCCGTTTGAACCGGTTTGCTTAACAACTTCTTTGCCTGGTTCTAATGTGCTATCATTTTCATATTCTGTTTTAAATGGGGTAGAGCCTGTTATTATATTGTTTATTTCCACTTTATAATTTTTTTCCTTAATTCCCATAATTGAAACAGTGCAATTTCCACCGCTTATAGAACAAGTAATCTTAATTGGATTGCTTGTTGAGTTTTTGAATTTAAAGTCTATAGCTCCCATAACAACGGTTGCGTCTTGACCTTTGGGTGCATAAGACACAGGAAAAGAATGATTTTTTCTTTCTACAATTTCCATATTTGAATAAAGTGCGGCATTATAAATTGTAGTAGACACTTGACAAATTCCACCCGCCAAACCATCAACAACTCTGCCATTTTCAAATATTTTTGCATTCCTGTATCCCTTTGCGACAGTTCTTTGCCCAACAACCTCGTTATAGGAGAATACCTGACCGGGAGCTAAAACTGTTCCGTTTACCTTGTTTCCTGCAAGGCGCATATTGTGCGTTCTGTCAACTTCTGCGGAGTTATACTTTGTAGTATATGTTGCCAAAACATCTTCAAACATTTTACCAGTGAGTTTTGCTTCTGTAATTTCCGGGTATGTTATTTCAAGTGAAATTGTAACTTCTGAGTTTTCGGGAACACTTCTTGTTTGTTCCTTTGCGGAATTTAAATCAAATTTGTATCCGTTTTTATGGGGAACAATTACTCCGCTTTCCTTATCGTAATACGCGTCTACAGGGTTTCCGGTTACTTCTTTATATATTTTTTCAATGTCAATGCCATCGTATTCTTTGTAGGTGATTTTTGAATCAATTGTGAGGTCTTCGCACTTTGAAATGCCGTCTTTAATCTGGGAAATGATATCCGATGAGTCAATCCCATAACCTGCATTTCCAGAGGTAATAATAAGTTTATCGTCCTCTATTTTGTAAGTTGTGGGAGTGAAGTGTTGTTCAAGTCTTTCGTATTCAGCATCCATAAGTGAAGAAACTTTTTCTTCATCAAGATAAAACTCCATAGGGAGATTTCTGTTTACAAACGGAGTTATGTATGTGAAGAATTTTGAAAAAATGTTATCCTTGCCATAACCTAAAGCGTTTTCTGCAGAGGTAACGTAGTCATACTCGCCAACATCTTTAAAAGAAAAATTAACATTTTGATTTTTGATATTGATTTGTATTTTTGGTGATTTTTCAGCAAAATTTTTCTCCAAAACTTCTGCCGCCTCGTTTGCAGTCATTGCACTTAAATCGGCATTACATACACTAATGCCGCTGAAAATTTTATCATATTGTGCGGCAAGACATGTAAATGCTGTTATGATTGCAATTAAAATAATTGCGGCAGTAATTAATGCAATGTGTGTTTTTGTGAGTTTTTTAACTGGCTTTTGTTCTATTACAGAACGATTTTCTGACACTTAAACTATCTCCTTTTTTATCAAATAAATATAACTACATTATAGACTAGCAAAATAAAAAAATCAATTAAAAAAAGGTTAAATTTATGTTACAAATCAATACCCTAAATCACAGTTCACAAGTATAACTTTAATTCTTCCTTTAGTTCTCTGTTTTGCAGTAACAACATAGTTACAACAGATTCGATTATTCGCAGTGCAACCATTACACATTTCAGCGGTATCGTTTTTAAGTGAAAGGCAACTGCCTTCTTTTAGACAGTAGGTATCAGCATTAAGCCTATTGCTATTTTTAGGTGCAGCAATAGTTTTTACTCTGATTTCGGCTGCTTTTAAATCTTCTACAATTTTATTCTTACCTGCAATAATTATAACACTTTCAGGACCATAAGTAATGGCAGCAACTCGATTTCCAACACCATCTACATTATAAAGATATCCGTCTTTTGTAATAGCATTGCTTGAACAGATAAATGTGTCTGCGGCAAGTCCTTTTTTTAATCTCTTGGCTGTTTCTTCCGGTGAAATACCATCTTCATACCTGTCAATAAAATTATAATCTCCACTTCGTAATAAATCTATTACTCCAAGCTCATTGAGGGTAACAGAACCGCCAACTGCTATTGTTTCACCAGAGGTTAAAAGTTTTTTTAAAAGCTTTAATGCATCTTCTTTTGTATCAGCAAAAAAAGCATCCATATTATTATTTTTCAATGCGTTAATGATGTTTTGCATATAAATCACTCCTTTTATATAGAAATTTTACATACAGTCAAACGGTTTGTCAATATTTTTTGTTTACTTTTATTGATTTATTTGATATACTATAGTTATCCTAAGAGGTGATAAGATGATTTGTAATAAGAAGTTTTTGTCAGTTTTCTGGAAATCTTTAATAATTTTCGGTATAGTCGGGGCGATAATTACAGGTGTAATTATCTATGCTCTTGCGGTTAGCGATTCAGGTGTGGATTATAGTTCGGTGGGACTTAATTTTTCCAGTGTTGTTTATTATACTGACAACGAAGGTAAGGAATTCGAGTACGATCAGGTGTATGGCGAGCAAAACAGGTTATGGGCGGATATCTCTGATATGCCTGAGTATTTGCCGCAGGCTTTTGTTGCTATCGAGGACGAAAGATTTTATAAACATTCAGGCTTCGATTTGCCGAGAACTTTCAAAGCTACTTTTAATTATCTTGTAAAAAGAGACTCGTCTTTTGGTGGCAGTACCATAAACCAGCAGCTTGTAAAAAATATTACTGGTTATGATGATACGACTGCAAAACGAAAGATAATTGAGATTATCAGGGCTATTGATATGGACAGAAAAATGACCAAAACCCAGATTTTAGAATTGTATCTTAATACAATATACTTAAGTCAGGGATGTAATGGTGTGGAAACGGCGGCAAATAAGTATTTTGGCAAGGCGGTTTCCGAACTTACTTTGGCAGAATGTGCATCAATAGCTGGTATTACACAGTATCCAACAAGATACGATCCAATTTTAAATCCTGAAGCAAATAAGCAAAAGCAGGAGCTTGTGCTTAAAAAAATGCTTGAGCTTGAGATGATTACACAAGATGAATATGATGAGGCGATAGCAGAAAAACTTAACATTCAGAATAACGACACAGATGACGCTGTAAGCTCACAGTCATATTATACAGACCATGTAATTGAAGAAGTTATACCAATTCTCCAAAAAGAACTTGGTATTAACAAAACTATGGCAGCGCAGATGATTTACAGAGGCGGACTTCAAATTTATACAACAGTTGATCCTAAAGTACAAAAAGCGATTGATCAAATTTTTTCAAATCCTTCAAAAACTATAAACTATAACGAGGAATATCCAATTCAGGCAGCTATTGTAGTTATGGATCCATATACAGGACAGGTTAAAGGTGTAGGTGGAGGACTTGGAAGAAAAACTTCAGAAAGAACATTAAACAGAGCAACAATGACTTTGCGTCAGCCTGGAAGCTCAATAAAACCACTTAGTGTTTACGCGCCGGGATTTGAATATAAGAAGTTTACACCAGGCACAATGTTTGTAGATGAAGCATATTCTGTAGGAAATCATTCAATAAAGAATTATTATCAAGGCTTTAAAGGACCTATGACTGTAAAATATGCAGTAGAACAATCAGTCAATACCGTTGCGGTTAAGGCACTTGAAAAAGTGGGACTTGATAAATCATACGACTTTTTAACAAAAAATCTTAATTTTACATCAATAGATAACAGGGATAAGGCATATTCACCGCTTGCTTTGGGCGGGCTTACAAATGGTGTGTCAGTCCTTGAAATGACAGCAGCATATTCTGCATTTGTTAATAAAGGTATTTATACAGTACCATATACTGTCGAAATGATTAAGGATAATAAAGGTAAAGTTATTTACGAACACTCCAAAAAAAGCAATGTTGCTATGTCTGAAAGTACAGCTGCAACCATGCTTAGTGTTCTAAAGAGTGTTGTTGACTACGGAACAGGAACACCTGCAAGGCTTTCAAATTTCCCTGCAGGCGGAAAAACAGGCACAACTGATGATGATAAAGACAGATGGTTTATGGGTGTAACCCCTTATTATGCGGCAGGTGTATGGGTAGGTTTTGATGAACCTAAGACAATAACTGGTTACGGAGTTAACCCTGCTGTTGCACTTTGGAAAGCCGTAATGCAAAAATCACATGAGGGGCTTAAGAGTAAGCAGTTTGATGTGTCAAAGAGTACGGCGTCTGCTACTAATATGTGTATGGACAGCGGAAAACTTGCAACAGACCTTTGCTATCAGGATTACAGAGGAAGCAGAGTAGTTACAGAGTATATAGGGGTTGCAAGTCTTACAAATGCAACATGTGATCTTCATAAATACGTTCAGGTTGACAAAACAACAGGAATGATTGCAGGGCCTGAATGTAATTTAAGTGATGTGGAAATGAGAGTTCAACCATCTGATGGAACTGAGGAAATATGTACTCATTCTACAACGGCAGAACCAGCAATTCCACCAACAGAAGAATAGTAAAAATCCACCCGTAAGGGTGGATTTTTTTAGCAGCAATTATTGCAACCGTTTGATGTTCCGTCACCAAAATCGTGTTTTTGTGGCGGATAAAATTCGTCAACAGGAAACTTGATTTTATCAAATAAATCACAAGGGTCTCCTTGTGTGCTTGATACAGATTCGTTTTCAGGTATGCAGAAATCGTATACTGGAATTAAAAGTTGAACGCTTCTTTCAAGCTTGATAATAGTGAAAAGTCCCAAAGTAACATAAACTCTTCTTTCTGCACGTGGGTCAGAAAATACGTTTTCAAAGCATCCGCAAACAACATCGGGAGTGCTTGCAATATCATAGCAGTCATCAACAATGTTTCTCTGACAGCATCTGTCAACAAATTTCGCAGAAAGGGTAATTGGGTCTACCGCCTCAACGACTGCTTGAGGAAGATTTGTTTTACCTGCAAGTTGTTTATCGCAGCCGCCTGCACTGTATAGAGAACGGAAAACTTTTGATTTTCCTTCTGAACCAAATAAAACTACTTTTTTATCATATACTGCAAGACCTTCTACACGTTTAGGTCTGCCTGTGTCACTGCAAACATCTAAAGTAACTCTGAAGAAAAATCTGATATCAACAGAATAATAGCCTGAATGGAATGGTACAGGCTCAACATCGCTTGTAACCCAGATAAGTTCAGCTGTTGTAGCTTTGATGCTGACTGCACGGTCAACAATTTCCTGATCGCCTACAGTTAAGTAAACCCTTACATCTTGAAGACATTCTTTGTCCCTGCACGCATCATAAACCTTGTCGGTATGAATACAAACAGCTTCTTTTATGCAACTGCCCGTGTTAGGACCAACAGGACCGGGTGAAATTCCTTTATTCATAAAAGTACCTCCTGATTATTTTTAGGTATTCCCCAATACATAATATGTTAAAGTTTTTGTTTTGTGTCAAATTTCATATTTATAATCCCAAAGTCATATATTTTAAAAAGACTTTACGGAAAGGTTGATTAATATGAAAAAGGCAGTTTATACATCTTATGGTCTCTGGCAGTTTTATTATGATAACGGAATAAGGTGTATTTATCCAGATGGAAAAAATGAAGAACTTTTTGGTGGCGGACTTGATGATTTTGATGTAACGGCAGACGGGGAAGAGAAAATTTATATGCTTTGCCAGGATGAAAAAAATTATTTTTATTTGTATTGGTATGATGGAAACTGCTGGCATAATAAGTGTATGCTTGAATCGAGCGTTGAAGAAGTGTATAACAAAAATTTCTCCCTCGTAAATGTAGGTGGTTGGCTTAATGCATTTTATACAGTAAAGCATAAAGACAGTACCTTGATAGTTCACCACATAATATTTGGTGAATCCGAGCCTGAAATAATTGAAAAAAGCGGTGATTTTAAAAGCTATTTTGCACTTTCTGATAAATTCGGAAACATCTATTGCTTTTTTGCAAGAGGGCGAGAGCTTGGATTTAAAAAGTATATGTGGAATGAAAAGAAATGGTCAAATTATACAGGGATTTTTAAATTTAATGAAGAAATTCACTATATAACCGCTGCTTTTGATGAAAATAATAATTACCACGTAGCAGTGTGTATAGGGGAGGAAAATAAATATAAAATCGCCTATACAAATGAGAAAAAGGCTCATGAAATAATTAGCGGAGGGTATTCTGTCTTAAAACCTGTTATAGTTATTAATGATAAAATCAATATTTTGTTTGATTTTGCGGGAAGAGTGCTAAGGGCAGTAAGTGACAATATGGGTGACAGTTTTTTAAGTGCGAAATACTTCTTCCCTGGAAGTTTTAATAAACAGGGAATTGTAAAAATAATATCAGCAGACAAAACAGGAGCGGATATAAGAACCAACTATACATATGGTTATGAAACAGATAACGGTAAATTAGTTCCATCGTTTTTAGAAGAAAATATAAAAATAGAAAAGCCAAAACCATTTGAAGAAATAAAGCCTGACATTGAAAATTATATAGAAGAAGAACCACTTTTATCGCCACCACCTGAGTATAAAAAAGAAGAAGACGGTGATATGCTTTTTAAAATGATAGCAGAACTTACAAAAAGAATTGATAAAATAGAAGCCGAACTTTGTGATAACAGAGAAATTAAAATAGTACAAGAAAACCAGCCCTTTTAAAAGGGCTGGTTTTAGTTTGTTTAAATTATTTTATTAAGCTTTCGCCTGCCATTTCGGCAGGTTTTTCAATGCCCATAAGTTCAAGCATTGTAGGAGCGAGGTCACAGAGGCGACCTTCTTTAAGCTCTTTATCATCGCCAACCAAAATAAGCGGAACAAGGTTTGTTGTGTGCGCGGTAAATGCGCTTCCGTCTGTGTCAAGCATTTTGTCTGCGTTTCCGTGGTCGGCAGTGATTAACACTCTGCCGCCTTTTTCAAGCATTTTGTCAACTACTTTTCCAACGCAGGTGTCAACTGCCTCAACCGCACTTACTGCGGCATCAAATATTCCTGTATGACCAACCATATCGCAGTTAGCAAAGTTTAAGATTATAACATCATACTTTTCAGAGTCAATTCTTTTAATTGCTTCATCGCAAACCTCATAAGCACTCATTTCAGGCTTTAAGTCATAGGTTGCAACTTTTGGTGATGCAATCAGCGCTCTGTCTTCGCCGTCTGACACTGCTTCAACACCGCCGTTAAAGAAGAATGTAACGTGCGCATATTTTTCAGTTTCTGCAATCCTTAACTGTTTTAAGCCTTTTTTGCTTAAAACTTCGCCTAAAGTATTTTCAAGTGTCTGAGGCTTAAATGCAACCATAACGTTTGGCATTGTAGCATCATACTGAGTCATACAAACGTAAAGTGGTTTGATAAATTCTCTTTCAAAGCCTGTAAACTCATGGTCTACGAATGTTCTTGTGATTTCTCTTGCTCTGTCAGGACGGAAATTGAACATAACAACACTGTCTTCTGATTTGATTGTTGCTGTAGCTTCGCCTGCAGTTGTAATAACAGTAGGAACAACAAATTCATCTGTAATATCCTGTTCGTAAGACTTTTTAACAGCTTCATAAGCATCAGTATCCATATTACCGATACCTTTTGCCATAGCATCGTATGCTTTTCCTACGCGTTCCCAACGATTATCTCTGTCCATAGCATAAAATCTGCCCATAACAGTTGCGATTTTACCTGTACCAATCTTTTTGAGTTCTTCTTCAAGTTCTTTAACAAAATCAGCACCTGATGATGGGGGAACGTCACGTCCGTCCAAAAAGCAATGAACGTAAACTTTTTCAAGTCCCATTTTTTTAGCCATTTCAACCAAAGCATAAAGGTGCTTGTTGTGTGAATGAACACCGCCGTCTGATAAAAGTCCCATCAAATGAAGTGAAGAGTTGTTATCAAGGCAGTTTTTAATAGCGCTTTTGAGTGCTTCGTTTTCAAAAAAGTCGCCATCTGAAATTGATTTTGTAATTCTTGTAAGTTCCTGATACACAATTCTGCCTGCGCCGATGTTTGTATGACCAACTTCAGAGTTGCCCATTTGACCTTCAGGGAGACCAACATCCATTCCGCTTGCTGAAAGAGTTGTGTTAGGGCAGGTGTTTAATAATTTGTCCATATTAGGTGTATTTGCTTCAAAAATAGCATTTACGCCTTTGTCGGTGCACGGATTTACGCCGTAACCGTCTAAAATCATAAGCATTAATGGTTTCATAAAATTCTCCTTAATACAAAAGTGTAGGGCGACCAAAAAATCGCCCAATAAAATCAAGTTTTAATTAAAAGTGCACGATTGTAGCAAAGTCGGGAGCTTTTAAGCTTGCACCGCCAACCAAGCCACCATCGATATCAGACATAGCCATAAGACCTGATGCATTTTTAGCATTTACACTTCCGCCGTACTGAATTGTGATTTCATCAGCTACAGCCTGACCATAGAGGCTAGCTAATGTATCTCTGATTGCTTTACAAACTTCGTTTGCCTGTTCGTCAGTAGCAGTTTTACCTGTTCCGATAGCCCAGATAGGTTCGTAAGCAATGATGATTTTTTTAGCATCTTCTGCTTCAATTCCAGTTAAGCCGATTTTTATCTGCATTGCAATATGTTCAAATGTAATGCCGAGTTCTCTCTGCTCTAAGCTTTCACCGCAGCAAAGAATTGGTGTAATGCCGTGTTCCAATGCCTTTTTCACCTTTTTGTTAACTGTAAAATCAGTTTCAGCAAAGTATTCTCTTCTTTCTGAGTGACCGATTACAACATATTCAACGCCGAGTTCTTTAAGCATTGAAGGAGCAATTTCGCCAGTAAAAGCACCACTTTCTTCAAAATACATATTCTGAGCACCAACTTTGATGTTTGTACCCTTAGTTTCTTCCAATACTGCACAAAGTGAAGTAAATGGAGGAATAACAACAACATCACATTTAGCATCTTCAACCAAAGGTTTTAACTCCTGAATTAAAGCTTTTGCTTCTGAAGGAGTTTTGTTCATTTTCCAGTTTCCTGCAATAACATACTTTCTCATAATAAATCTCCTTATGTAACAATTCTACAAAATCAGCTAAAACATGGGTTTTAACTGATTTTGCATATTTTAAAATTATTTATCGTTTAAAGCAACAATTCCTGGAAGGTCTTTTCCTTCTAAGAATTCAAGTGAAGCACCGCCACCTGTTGAGATGTGGCTCATTTTGTCACCAAGACCTGCCTGGTTAACTGCAGCAACACTGTCACCGCCGCCGATAACTGTTGTAGCATCGATTTCAGCTAAAACTTCTGCAATTGCGTTTGTTCCTTTTGCAAAGCTTGACATTTCGAATACACCCATAGGACCGTTCCAAACAACTGTTTTTGCGTTTTTAACAGCATCTTTATAAAGTTCAACTGTTTTTTCGCCGATGTCAAGACCCTGCCAGCCAGCTTCAATTCCACCTCTTTTAACAGTTTTGTGCTGGGCGTCGTTAGAGAATTCTTTAGCAACTACTGTATCAACAGGGAGTAAAAGATTAACACCTTTTTCTTTAGCTTTAGCAACCATTTCGTTAGCATAATCGAGATAATCTTCTTCTAAGAGTGAATCGCCAACTTCTTCGCCGTTAGCTTTCATGAATGTGTAAGCCATACCGCCACCGATTATTAAAGTATCAACTTTTTCCAAAAGATTGTTGATAACAGAAATTTTGCTTGAAACTTTAGAACCGCCCAAGATAGCAACCAAAGGTCTTACAGGATTGTTAACAGCGTTTCCTAAAAATTCAATTTCTTTTTCGATTAAGAAACCGCAAACAGCTTCACCGTCGATAAATTCAGTAACACCAACAGTTGAGCAGTGTGCTCTGTGGGCTGTGCCGAAAGCATCGTTAACAAAAATGTCAGCAAGTGAAGCTAAATCTTTGCTAAATGTTTCAACGTTCTTTGTTTCTTCAGCACGATAACGTGTGTTTTCAAGTAAAACAACATCACCATCGTTCATAGCTGCAACAGCTTTTTTTGCATTTTCGCCAACAACTTCAGCATCTGCTGCGAAAACTACTTCTTTGCCAAGTTTTTCTGAAAGCTTTTTTGCTACAGGAGCAAGTGAAAGCTTTGGAACAGCTTCGCCCTTTGGTTTACCTAAGTGAGAGCATAAAATAACCTTAGCACCTGCATCTACAAGATACTGAATTGTAGGAAGGGCACCGTTAATTCTTGTTTCATCAGTAATGTTCTGATTTTCATCTAGTGGAACGTTGAAATCGCAACGAACCAAAACTCTTTTGCCTTTTGCGTCGATGTCTCTGATTGTCTTCTTATTCATAACTTTTATCTCCATTTCCGCCCAAAACGGGCAAATAAATTTTAATCGTCTATTGCTATAATCCCTAAAACACCCGGTCCTGCGTGAGCACCAATAATAACGCCTACCTGATTTATAAGCTCTACTTCAAGATCAAGCTTTTCTTTAACCAGTTGTTTGAGCTTTTCAGCCTTTTCAGCAACATCACTGTTTAAAATCATAATCTTTGGATTTTTCATATTTTCAACAGCTGATGCTAAAAGGTCCATAAACTTAGGGAAGACTTTCTTTTCGCCTTTAACTTTATCTATTGAGTGAACAAGTCCGTCTGTAACAGTTAAAATAGGTCTTATATCAAGCATTCCGCCAATAACTGCAGTAGCAGTTTTAATTCTTCCACCTTTCTTTAGGAAATCTAGTGTTTCAACTGCGAAAAGCGTGTAGGCAGATTTTATCATTTTTGTGCATTTTTCAATGATTTCTTCGGCAGATAAACCTTCTTGTGCCATTTGTGCGGCACGAATAGCAGGGTAGCCGTAGCCCAAAGATAAAGATTGAGTGTCAACAAGGTGTATTTTAACACCACATTTTTGCTCCACTTCTTCTTTAACATTAAAAGCATTCTGGAAGGTTCCGCTAGTGTTAGAACCTAACAAAAACGCAATAATTTCATCGCAATCTTTTGCGTGTTCTTCAAAGCTTTCAGCAAATTTGCCAGGAGTAATCTGAGTAGTTTTAGGTACGTCTCCTGTTTGTCTTAAACGAGAGTAGAACTCATCTGTTGTAATGTCATACTTGTCTGTTAAAACATTTTGACCATCAAAAGTCAGGCAAATAGGTATAAAGCCCATACCATATTTTTCGATTTGTTCCAAAGAAACGTCAGAACCGCTGTCAACCAAAATTTTGATTTTGCTCATTAAAGCACCTCTTTTCACCAATATTACATTATATACCAAAAAATGTATAAATTCAAGTAAGATAAATAATAAAGTTATGTTATTTTATATTATCGTGGCCACCAGGACTTTGAGAGATGAAATCCTGCATCTGATTGTATATGTTGAGCTGGCATACAAGGCCGTATACAGAAAGTACAAACAGTACAAATATGATTATTCCGAAAGCGGGGAACAAATATACCAATATAAAGGAAATCAAAACAACCAAAGCAGAAGCCAAAAAGTGCTTAACTGTTGTTTTAAAATCACCAAGTACAAAAAATAGTGAGTTTTTGTATATTTGTTTTTTATTAAGGTCAAAAGTAACAAGCATTGTCCATTTGTATGGAGTCATTAAAGCAAAGACTACAAGTGCTATGATAAGCAATACCATAGGAGCTGTAAGTATCGGATTACTTAATGACAATATAAAATAAATTCTAAGCAGGAGAATCGAAATTGCAACTGCTGCCAAATCAACCAAAAACATAATCCATGAGTTTTTTGCGTTTTGACGGAATTTTTCAATAAAGTCTGAAAAAATAAACGCGTGTTTTTCAAAAGAGAAGTTCCTCAAAACATAGTAAAATCCTGATGCAAAAGGACTTAATCCAAAGATCATACAAACGAACGCAGAGAGTATAAGTGCTAAGAATGATGCCGCAATCAACATATCATTCCCAAGCTGCGCAAGGTCGTTTATTATAACCATAAAAATGTACCATAAAACAGCGATTGCAGGAATAAGGCTTGTAAGGTAAAAAAGATTAAGTGCAACATAAGCGCCAAGTTTTCTGAAGAAAAGTTCAAAAAACAACTTTAAACCTCTTGGTCTTTCGGAGTTTTTGTTAACGCCTGGACCTGGTCTGTCAAAGTTAAAAAATAATCCCAAGATAAATCACCTTTCAGTTTTGAATTACGTTAAATTTTATTATACACTAAAACTAAAAATATTTCAATATTTTTTAAAAGAATTGCAAATTCTGACAAATTCACTTGAAAAATGAAATTATTATGGTATACTATAAAATAGATATTTATTTGTGCACAGAATGGGGACTTAATATGGCAAAATTTGAAAATGATTTATCAAGGGGAAATGTAGTAAAGCAGCTTATAATGTTTTCACTCCCGTTCCTTTTATCTAATCTTATACAAACGCTTTACAGCGTTGTTGATATGATTGTTGTTGGGCAGTTTGCGGGAACGGCTAGTATGTCGGGTGTAAACATAGGTTCGCAGATTACACTGCTTATTACAAATATGGTGTTGGGGCTTTCGGTGGGAGCTACTGTTTTAATCGGGCAGTATTTAGGTGCAGGAGACAGGAAAGCACTAAAAGAGACGATAGGAACGCTTTTATCAACGCTTATTGTTTTGGCGGTTGTAATAACGGTTGTTATGATTGCAGTACAAGAACCGTTGTTAAGGCTTATTAAAACTCCTGAAGAGTCTTTTAGTGAAGCAAAATCTTATTTTTTCATAACAATGTTGGGTACGATATTTATTTTTGGATACAATGCGCTTTCTGCAATAATGCGTGGAATGGGTGACAGTAAAAATCCACTTATATTTGTATCAATTGCGTGTGGAATAAACATAGTTCTTGATATTTTACTTGTTTGTGGATTTAAAATGGGGGCAGGCGGTGCAGCACTTGCCACGGTTATTTCACAGGCAGTAAGTATGATACTTTGTATAATTTACCTTGTAAAAAACAATTTCATTTTTGATTTTAAATTAAGTTCGTTTGCCTTTCACAAAGAAAGACTTGGAATGCTTTTGAAAATCGGTGTACCTACATCGGTACAGAATGTTACAACAAGTGTATCGTTTCTGTTTTTAACCTCACTTGTAAATTCGGCTGGCGTTGTTGCCTCGGCAGCAGTTGGCGCTGTGGGTAAGCTTAATGGCTTTGCAATACTTCCTGCTGTTGCAATGAGCTCAAGTGTGTCTGCAATGGCAGCACAAAATATTGGCGCAGGTAAGATTGACAGAGCAAAGAAAACTATGCTTACAGGTATGGCAATAGGTATGACAATTAGTGTGGTAGTTTTTGCAATATTCAATATATTTCCTCAGCCATTGCTTAAGATTTTCGGAAATGATACCGAAATGATACAAAAAGGAACAGAGTATATTCATGCATTTAGTTTTGATTATCTTATAGTTCCTATGGTTTTTTGTTTCAACGGCTTGTTTATTGGTTCTGGACACACGACGTTTTCACTTATAAACAGCTGTATTTCATCATTACTTGGAAGAATTCCTGCTTCATACATATTGGGAATGGTGCTTGATTTAGGACTTTTCGGTTTTGGGCTTGGAGCGCCAATCGCATCATTTATAGCGCTCACCTTAGCGTTTATTTACTATGTAAGCGGAAAATGGAAAAAGATGACTATTATTAAATAATGGAGGTAAAATAAATGAAAAAGTTTATCAAAGAATTTAAAGAGTTTGCGTTAAAAGGCAACGTAATCGACATGGCAGTCGGTGTTATCATTGGTTCTGCTTTCAGTAAAATTGTTTCATCATTGGTTGCTGATGTGTTCACACCTTTGATCGGTATTGTAATAGGCGGAAAGCAGTTTGAAGGTTTGGCATGGGTGTATGGCGATGCAACAATTGCATACGGTAAATTTATTCAGAATGTAGTTGATTTCTTTATAATGGCACTTTGTGTGTTTGTGTTTGTGAAATTTATTAGCATTCTTAAAAAGAAATATGAAAAGCCTGCAGAGCCTGTTGTTATTGAAGAACCTAAAAAATCAGACGAAGCTGTTCTTTTGGAACAGATTTTAGCTGAACTCAAAAATAAAGGAGAATAATTATGCAGTTAGAAACATTACAAAAAGATATGATTGCAGCAATGAAAGCAAAAGATAAAACTACAAAAGATGCGGTTTCATCACTTATTGCAGCAATTAAAAAGGTGGCAATTGATGAGGGAACAAGAGATAATGTTCCTGAAGAATTGGTGGATAGAGTAATTTTAAAAGAAGTGAAATCTGTTAAAGAGCAAATTGATACTTGCCCAGCCGAGAGAACTGACCTTATAGATCAATATACTACAACTCTTTCAATTATTGAAAAATATGCACCTCAGATGATGAGTGAAGAAGAAATTACTGCTTTTATTACAGAAAAATTTGCAGATTTAGTTGCTGCAAAAAACAAAGGCATGGTTATGAAAAATGTAATGCCGGAGCTCAAAGGAAAAGCAGATGGAAAGCTCATCAATCAAGTTGTAGCAAAACTTTGTGATTAATTAGAAAGCCGTTGCAAAAAGCAACGGCTTTTTTTATTGCCAGTAAATTTCGTCTAACTCGTTGAATGAGCTGTCGGTGTCTGCGTCACAACCACAGGTGTTAAAACTAAAATTGTCCTGAGCAACAGTTTGAGTTGCGCATCCACATCCACAACCATCAGATATATCATTTACTTTAACTCTTCTGCTGCACTCTGAATAACGAGGTGCATTGTACCACTGATGTGAATAGCAAAGACAACAGTATTGTTTTGCACTGTCGCAAGGGCTTACAGGTGTGCAACCACAGTTGTTTGTTCTATTTCTGCATGACATATATATTGTCTCCTTACTTTTTAAGTTTACAGAAGTCTGCAATACATATTATGCAAAATAATATATAAAGTTACAGCCTCCTATAAAGGAGGCTGGTTGCTTTAACCACCTAAGAAATAGTCTTTGAGGAATGTCATAGCAGAATTTCCAATTGCTTTTGGTACGACATTTTCAAATTCGCTATAGTAACCCGGAGATAGTCCTAACTTAGAATCAAGTTGCTTAATAATGTTGATTTGTGCCTTGGCTTTCTGGATATCATCTTTAAATTTTATCTTTACAAATTCAGGCGTTATAACATAACCGTTGTTTGCAGCTTCCAATGCACCTGAAAGGCCGTTTGCAACATATTCCATCGCAAGATCTGCAGCGTCACAGGCTGTATCGTTATCCAGGTCAGTCTGACCTGACAATGCTATGTTAAACACATATTTTTGTATACCATTGATAGTTTTACCATCACCATTTAACGCTATTGTGATATTATCTAACGGTTTCTTGTTAAAGAGTTGAATTTCAGCGTCAGTAAACATATAAGTCATAAGGACAATATTATTTCCGTTTGCGGTATATACTTTTGCGTGGTAATAGTTTCCTTCTTTGATTTGTGTAGGCGCTTTTACCGCGTATTCACTTTCAGTTGAACCAACTTTTGCAGGAATGTATAAAATTCTTGCATTTGATGTGATCTGCAATGAGTCATTAAAAGAACGGGTTGAAGATGTATAAAAAGCTTCATTTAAGGTCTTTACAGATGATAAAATTTTAAAAAGTTTGTCATCTTCAAAAGCCATTGAAACTATCAGATTATCACTTGTTGCTAAAAATCTTACCATTCTTTTTGTGTAGTTATTTAAAAAGTCAGGGTATTTGTAAGCGGAAGCTGTGCTTCCACTTGTGTCTTTAAAGCATGTTCTTTCATCTGCAAATATCTTCCATAAAGTAGTTGGTACTTTATTTCTTGTGTAATAGCTCAACTTTAATGCTTCAATATGGTTTGTTGCAGCGGTTTTTCCCGCTTCAATACCTTTGCTATGTGATAAAATAACATCGTCTGCAAGGGTGTATGTATTGTAGCTTCCGTCGGTTGCAAAAATCTGCACACCGTTTGATGAGTTAAGCTCGGTAATCATACCGAATTTTTCTGTGCAAAGCGTGGTTGAAACTTGCTCAAATCTGGAAAGGGGAGCATAACTTTCGTCGGTTTTCCAGAGCATAACTTTGATCTCTGTTGGTGTAGAAGAAGCACTTGCAGTAAACGTCTTTACTGTTCGCTGACCTGAAGTGAGAGCAATGTTATCTCCATACATAAGTCCGCATAAAGCACCATTTACATCAAACATTGCAATAACAGGTTTGCAACTTGCGGTAATTGTGGGTGTTATAACACACTCAAATGTGTATCCATTTGTATTTGAAATCACATTTGTATTAGTCATAGTGTTTTCAAGTGCATAAACTGAAAATGCACTAAAAACCAAAATAATCAGTATTGAAATTGTTAAAAATGCCTTTTTCAAAACATAATCATCCTTTCTCAAATCTATAGTAACACAAAACAAAGAAAAATTCAATATTTTTATTGTTATTAAATCAAGTTTTTTATGTCAAAATACTACTTTTGTTTGTTGACTGAGAATATATTTTGTGATATAATATTTTAGAATAAGTATAATTAGCGGAGGTGTTGGTATGCCTATTAAAATTCCGGATAAATTACCGGCTGCAAAAACATTGAAAGACGAAAGAATTTTTGTGATGACAGAAAAAAGAGCATCATCACAGGATATACGTCCGCTGAAAATTGCAATTTTAAACATAATGCCTACAAAAATAGTGACAGAAACTCAACTTTTAAGACTTTTGGGGAATTCCCCAATTCAGGTTGATGTTGACTTGCTAAAGACAAAAACTTATGAATCGAAAAACACTGCGCGTGAGCATCTTACAGCGTTTTACAAAGTGTTTGATGATATTAAAGACCAAAAATACGACGGTCTTATTATAACAGGTGCACCTGTTGAAATAATGGAATTTAATGATGTTGAATACTGGCAGGAGCTTTGCAATATTATGGAGTGGAGCAAAACGCACGTTACTTCAACTCTTCATATCTGCTGGGGAGCTCAGGCGGGATTATACTACCATTATGGTATAGAAAAAGAACTTCTGCCTAAAAAACTTTCGGGTGTTTATAACCACAAAGTGAAGAAGAAAAATGTTAAACTTTTAAGAGGCTTTGATGATGAATTTTTTGCACCCCATTCAAGATATACAAAATCTGTATCAAAGCAAATTAAAAATAATGAGAATTTAGATATCTTAGCAGAGTCAAAAGAGGCAGGAGAACTTTTGATTTCTTCAAAAGACAGAAAAATGCTGTTTATAACAGGCCATATGGAATATGATGCGGATACTTTGGCAACAGAATATTTCAGGGATGTAAATAAGGGAATAAATCCTTGTGTTCCTGAAAATTATTTCCCGGGAAATGATCCGAAAAAATCACCTGTTGTCAAATGGCGTTCTGCAGCAACACTTCTTTTTTCAAACTGGATAAACTACTATTTGTATCAGGAAACACCTTACGACATAAATCAGGTAGGAAATAAGTCAAAAAAATAGAAACGGAGATGTATTTATGACTCCAATGATGCTTCAGTATCTGGAGATAAAAGAAAAAAATAAAGATTGCATAATTTTTTACAGACTCGGCGATTTTTACGAGATGTTTTTTTCTGATGCACAGATTGCATCGGAAATTTTAGGACTTACTCTGACAGGACGTGATTGTGGTGAGGAAAACAGAGCACCAATGTGCGGAGTTCCTTATCACAGCTGTGATCCATACATAGCAAAGCTTGTAAAAGCGGGATACAAGGTTGCAATATGTGAACAGGTTTCTGACCCCAAAGAAAGTAAAGGGCTTGTTCAGAGAGAAATTGTTAAAGTTATCACCCCCGGAACCATTACAATACCGGATGCAATAGAGGAAAACACAAACAACTTTATTGTTGGAATTTTAAAGGATGGAGCATCATTTGGGTTTACTGCGGCAGATGCAACTACAGGTGAACTTTATGCAACAGAATTTACATCTGACAGCGCGAAATTTGATATGCTTAACGAAATTGCTAAATTTGCACCATCAGAAATTATATATAACAGCATTTTAGAAGAGGACAAGTACTCTTTAAATATTATAACAAAGAGGTACAACCCTTTTATGCAGCTTACAGAAGATATACAGTATAATGATGCAAAGGATTTTTTGGAAGAGCATCTTAAAAATCACTTAAAGAAAGATGATATTACGGTGAATAAGCTTGCTGCAAGAAGTGCGGCAATGATGCTTAAATATCTTGCAAAAACGCAGATGACAGAGCTTGAACATATAAATAAGGCAGAGTTTTATGAATCTTGTCAGTATCTTTGTTTAGATAGTGTTGCAAGAGCAAATTTAGAGCTTACAAAAACTTTCCGTGAGGGTGTGAAAAAAGGCTCGCTTTTAAGCATAATTGACAAAACAAAAACAGGAATGGGAGCAAGAATGATTTCAAACTGGCTTGTTCAGCCGCTTGTTTCATGCAGACATATTCAAAGACGACTAGATGCAGTAGAAGAATTTGTCAAAAAGCAGATGCTGAGGGAGGAAATGCGTAATGCTTTGTCAAATATCAGCGATATTGAGAGAATTGTGTCTAAAATTGAGTATCAAACAGTAAACGCAAGAGATTTATTAGCGTTAAATGAATCAATAAAAAACTTGCCTGATATTAAAAATCTTATGTCAGAGTGCGAAAGTGGTCTTTTGGTCGAGATGTTTACAGAGTTTGATTTGCTTAACGATATTTATAACCTTATCTCCGTTTCAATTGAAACCAAAGAAACCCCGTTCACAATCAGGGAAGGCGGAATTATAAAAGAGGGTTACGATGCTACTTTGGATGAGTGGCGAAACGGCAGAAAAAATGGCGGAGCACGCCTTGCACAACTTGAGGCAAGAGAAAGAGAAAGAACGGGAATAAAAAATTTAAAGGTAAGCTACAACAGAGTTTTTGGTTACTACATAGAAGTAACAAGGTCATATTTTGACTTAATTCCTGATGATTATATCAGAAAGCAGACTCTGGCAAACGCCGAGAGATTTATAACTGAAGAACTTAAAGAAATTGAAGATATTGTATTAAGGTCAACCGAAAAGATAGTTGCAAGAGAATATAATTTATTTTGTGAAATAAGGGAAAATATAAAGTCAAAAATACAAAGACTTCAGAAAACTGCAAAAGTTATTGCAACTGTTGACAGTATTGCATCGCTTTCTGAGGTTGCAGTTAAAAATAATTACACAAAACCCGAGGTTACACAAACAAGTGAAATCATTATAAAAGACGGCAGACATCCTGTTGTGGAAACCATGCTTAAAAACAGTTTGTTTGTGCCAAATGACACAACACTTGATTGCGATGAAAATATGTTTTCAATTATAACAGGTCCTAATATGGCAGGTAAATCTACATATATGAGGCAGATTGCAGTTATAGTTATCTTAGCACAAATGGGAAGCTATGTTCCTGCAACTTATGCAAGAGTAGGTGTAGTAGACAAGATTTTCACAAGAATAGGTGCATCAGATGATTTGTCTTCCGGCCAGAGTACCTTTATGGTGGAAATGAATGAGGTTGCCAATATAATAAACAATGCAACTTCAAAAAGCCTTTTGATAATTGACGAGGTTGGTCGCGGTACTTCTACTTTTGACGGGCTTTCAATAGCGTGGGCTTTGGTTGAATATATAGCAGACAAGAAAAAACTAGGTGCAAGAACGCTTTTTGCAACCCACTACCACGAGCTTACACAGTTGGAAGAAAAATTAAAAGGTGTTAAAAATTATTGTATCATTGCAAAAAAACGCGGTGATGATATTGTTTTCTTAAGAAAGATTGTGCGCGGTGGTGCGGATGAAAGTTATGGTATCGAGGTTGCAAAACTTGCAGGCGTTTCGGATGATATTATTAAGAGCGCCAAGAAGATTTTGGTATCACTAGAAAGCGATGAACCAAAGAACAAATCTGTAAAAAAAGCAGAAAACACAGAAACTTCAGGCGACGTGCAGTTTAATATGTTTGATGCTGACAGAAGTGATTTTATAAAGGAAATATCTGAAATTGATATAAATGTTTTGTCTCCGATAGAGGCGATGAACAAACTTTTTGAACTTAAAAATAAAGCAGAAAGTATAATGTGATTAAAGAGGAATTGTTGAGTGGGAAAAATTAACGTACTTGATATTGAAACTGTTAATAAGATTGCGGCGGGCGAGGTTGTAGAGCGCCCTGCTTCTGTTGTCAAGGAATTGGTGGAAAATTCTATTGACGCGGGAGCAGATTCAATAACCGTTGAAATTAAAAATGGCGGCATTTCTTTTATAAGAATTACAGATAATGGCTCAGGTATTGATAAAGATGATGTTGAAACAGCGTTTTTGCCTCACTCAACAAGCAAGATAAAATCAATTGATGACCTTTACAAGCTTTACACAATGGGGTTTAGAGGTGAAGCTTTAGCATCAATTGCCTCAGTTGCAAAGGTAGACGTTATCACAAAAGCTATAGGCCAAATTGAAGGAACGGTTTTGTCATTAGAAGGCGGTAAAATTGTTTCAAAATCAGAGGCGGGTTGCCCGGATGGTACAACAATGATTGTAAGAGAGCTTTTTTATAACACTCCTGCAAGAATGAATTTTTTGAAAAAAGATGTAACAGAGGCGGCACACATTGCAGAAACTGTAGACAGGCTAATTTTAGGCAATCCGGACATCTCATTTAAATATTTAAATACAGGCAGAGAAATAAGATTTTCTTCAGGAAATGGTAGTATCAAAGATGCAGCAGCATCTGTCTGGGGGAATGAAGTGGCATCATCTCTCATTGAAGTGAATTATGAATACGAGGGTGTAAAAGTCACAGGTGCGGTTGGAATGCCATATAGTGCAAGACAAAACAGAGCTATGCAGAACTTTTATGTAAATGGCAGATGGGTGAGATCAAAGACTATTTGTTATGCAGCAGAGAATGCATACAGAACAATGCTTATGACGGGTAGATTTCCTGTACTTATACTAAATATTGAAATAGACAGCTCACAAGTTGATGTCAATGTTCATCCGTCAAAGCTTGAAATTAAGTTTTCTAACGAAAGAAAGATTTCAGATGCAGTTTCGTGGGCAGTACAAAATGCAATATTTAACTCTACTAAGGAAAAAGAAGTAAAGAGGCAAGAAACAGTAAAAGAAACTTTTGAATTTGTAAAAAAAGAAGCAAAGCCTTTTGAGTTTAAGCCTAATACATTTTCTCAAAAAGAAACAAAAATTGAAGACTTTTTTGCAAAAGATATTATAGACGCTTTTAAAAACGAGGAAAAACAAGAAGTTTTTGAAAATATAACTTTTGAAGAAGTTCCTGTTCTGGCAGAACCTGAAAATAAGGCATTAATACTTGAGGAAAAGGTTAGCTTTAAGGTGTGCGGTCAGGTGTTTGACACTTATATAATTGTAGAAAACGACAATAAAATGTTTTTGATTGACCAGCACGCAGCTCATGAGCGAATAAGATATGAACAACTTAAAGACTCAAGAGAAGAGGTTTCACAGCTGCTTATGTTCCCTGAAACATTCAGTATGTTGCCAACAGACTGTGAAATTTTAATTGAAAATATGGAAATCTTTGAAAAATTAGGTTTTGAAATTGAAGAATTTGGTCAGAATACTTTTGCAGTAAGAAGAACACCTTCTGAAATAGAGGCAGTTCAGGTACAAGAAACTGTGTTTGAAATTTTAGAGCTTTTAAAAAAATCAAAAGATGCTACGGAAATATATGACAAAGCAATGTTTTCGGTTGCCTGCAAAGGCGCAATAAAAGCCAACAGAAAACTAAGTGTTGCAGAAATGCAAAGCTTAGCCGATACAGTTTTAAACGATGAAAAGATAAGAACCTGTCCTCACGGAAGACCTGTTATTATTTCTTTTGACAAAAAATTTATCGAAAAGGAATTTAAAAGAATTGTGTAGCAAATGCGAAAAAATACCGTTGATTGTTATATTTGGACCTACGGCATCAGGAAAAAGCGATTTGGCGGTTAAGGTTGCAAAAAACGTTAATGGCGAGATTATAACTGCAGATTCTATGCAGGTATATAAAGGAATGGATATTGGAACAGCAAAACCTACAATTGAGGAAATGCAAGGTATTGCCCATTATATGATTGATGTTGCGGAGCCGACAGAAAACTATTCTTTGGCAAGATATGTTAAAGAGGCTGAAACAGTTATACAAAATGTGTGGAAAAACGGAAAAATTCCAATTCTTGCAGGAGGAACGGGACTTTATATTGATACATTAATTAACGGAACTGTTTTGAGTGAAACAAAAAATGATGAGCAGTACAGAGAAAATCTTTATGCCTTGGCACAACAAAATGGCAATGATTATGTTTATAACCTTTTAAAAGAAGTTGACGAAAAATCAGCACAAAATATTCACCCTAATAATTTAAAGAGGGTAATAAGAGCGCTTGAGTTTTTTAAAACAACAGGAGTAAAGCAAAGCGAGCATATAGAAAAGGGCAAAACAACAGAAAGTAAATATCAAATATTCAAGTTTGGAATTTCAACTGACCGAGAGGCTCTTTATGAAAGAATAAATAAAAGAGTTGACAAGATGTTTGAAAAAGGTCTGGTTACGGAAGTTGAAGAGCTTTTGAAAAAGGGTGTTGACCAAAGGTATACGTCTATGCAGGCAATAGGCTATAAAGAGGTTTTAACGTATCTTAACGGAAGTTTGTCGTATATTGAAATGACAGAACTTTTGAAAAAAGCGACAAGAAATTATGCCAAACGTCAGATAACATGGTTCAAAAGAGAGCAAAATACGACATGGGTTGATATTTCTGACAAAAAAATTATTGAAATATTTAAAAAAACTATGGAATTGTGATAAGTTGTATAGTATAATTAATACAATAAGGAATGGTGCACAAAATGAAGTTTCCATATAGAGCTGTTATAATTGTGCTTTTATGCGTGTGCCTTGTTTTAGGTGTGTATAGTGCATATTATAAAATATTCGGCAGTGTAAAAAAGCAAATTGCGGTGTTAGGTACAATTGAAGATTTGATAGAAACAAACGGATATATCTTGCGTGATGAACTTGTTATTGCCGACAACTCAGGAACTGTTATTGACAGTCTTGTGGCAGATGGTGAAAGAGTTAAGAAAGGGCAGCAGGTTGCGGTTGTTTACAGTGCGTCGGTTGACCCCGAGACAAAAGCAAAGCTTAAAACACTTAATGAAAGAATTATAAATATTGAAAAAAGTGCTGCACAAAATAAAATTCTTGGTAATGACAGTGTAAAAAGCGAAGCACTTGTTAAAAGCAAAGCTGCTGAAATAATAAAATATGCTCATCGTGGACAAGGTATACAGCTTTCTGAGATTAAGTCAGACATTGAAACAGTGATAGATGAAAAACTATCTGATGATAAAAGCGCAAGTGTTTTAGACACACTTAAAAATCAAAAAAAAGAATTAGAAGCGGGTATTTCAGGTGAGAAAAATGCACTATATGCTGCTGAAGCGGGAATGTATTTTTCGTTTTTAGATGGCGGTGAAAAAGTGTTGCTTCCTGAAAAAATACAAACGCTTACAGTTAAAGAATATAAGGATATAAACAACGCATCCTTTGATGATAAGATTTATACCGGTGCAAAAATAGTGCGCGATTTTAAATGGTATTACGTTACTGTTATTGACACAAAAAAGGCTATGGCGATAAAAAAAGGTATGAACGTAAAATTGCGCTTTAATGAAAACAGTAACAAGGAAACAAAGGCTCAGGTTTTTTATATGTCAAAAGATGATGGCGGTAAAACTGTTGTTGCCTTTGAAGTGTACAGTTATAATGATTATGCGTATTCAACGAGAAATGCCAAAGTAAGTGTTATAATAAACAGTGCAACAGGACTTAAGTTCTTAAAGGACGCTGTAAGAGTTGAAGATTCTGTTACAGGTGTTTATATAGCAGATGATTCTGTGGCAAAATTCAGACAGGTTGAAATTTTAGGAAGCGATGACAAATATGTTGTTGTTAAAAATAATGTTACAGAATATAAAAGCGTGTCGCTGTACGATGAAATTATTGTAAAAGGTGACGTTGAAAACAATAAATTGATAAAATAAAGTTTATGGGGTGTAAATAATGGATTTTATGAACAAAATGCTTGGTTTTATGGGGCTTGATCGTGAGGAAGAGGAAGAAGAATTTTTATTGGAAACAGAACCCAAACTTCCTGAAAGAAAAAGCAACGTAAGTTTGGTTCAGCATGCCAGAAAAGGAAAAATTGTTGATATTCATGCAACCACACAGTTTCAGGTGGTGGTTATGCACGCACAAAAGTTCGATGACGTAATTGATATTGCAGACCATTTGAAGTCTAAAAAACCTGTTGTAGTCAATATGGAAAGAACTGACCCTGAAATGATAAGAAGAATGATTGATTTTATCAGCGGTGTGGTTTATGCCATAGACGGAGGAATTCAGAAAATTTCAAAAGTGATTCTTCTTGTCACACCATACAACGTAGAAATTACAGGTGATTTGCAGGATGAATTAAGATCAAAGGGATTGTTCCCCTGGGAATAACAAATTAGGAGGATATTGGTTTGGAATACAATATTATAAGAACAGTTATGATTTTATCAGAAGTTGTAGAATACCTTATTTTAGTAAGGATTATTCTGCAAATTTTCAATGTTCCTTATAATAAATTTACAAATTTTATATATTCTGTTACAGAACCCGTTTTAGCACCTGCAAGACAACTTTTAAGCAGAATTTTTGGAAGACAGTTGATGGTAGATTTTTCACCTATTTTGGTGTGGTGTGTTTTAGATTATGTAATAGTACCTGTTTTAATAACAATTATAAAATATATTTTTTAAAGAAAGTGAGCGGTTTATATGATTACACCTGTAGATATTCAGAACAAAGAATTTCCTAAAAAAATGTCTGGTTATGACAGACTTTTGGTAGATGAGTTTATGCTTGAGGTATCTGATGCGTACGAAAAAATTTACAGAGAGAATATTGATTTAAAGGACAAACTTTCAAATCTTAACGAATCTTTAAGAAAGTACATTGCTATGGAAGACTCGATGCAGACAACATTAAGATTTGCACAAAATACAGCAGATGATGTTAAAAAAAGTGCGACAGAAAAGGCAGAACTTTTGGTAAAAGAAGCAGAACTTAAAGCTTCCCAGATAACAACTGACGCGCAAAACAAAGTTTTAGAGCAGGAAAGAAAACTAGAAGAACTTAAAAATGAAATTAACATTTACAAAACAAAGTTTGAAGCACTGCTTACTGCTCAAAAGACACTTGTTGATGAAATGTTTAACGACTGATTCAAAAAGAAGGACATAAAATGATAAACATAATATATTTGATTTTGTTTGTTTTATCAGACAGATTCACAAAATATCTTGCGGTCAAGTATCTTATGCCGATAAGTTCGGTAAAAGTGCTTGACGGCATTTTTAATCTTACATATGTTGAAAATACTGGGATAGCATTTGGGATGCTTAAAGGAATGAACTATATAGTTGTTCCTGTAAGCGCTATAATTGTGGCAGTATGTATATATTATTTGGTGAAAGCAATAAAGTTTAACAAAAAGCTTTTGACTTTCTCGCTCAATTTGATTATATCAGGAGCAGTAGGTAATATTATCGATAAGTTGTATTACGGGTTTGTTGTTGATTTCTTGGAATTTGGATTTTTTGATTTTCCTGTGTTTAATCTGGCAGATGTTTTTGTTTGTGTTGGTGCAGTATTGTTAGTAATAGTGATTTTGTTTTCAAAAGATGGTGATGTGTTTGGTTTTGATAAGTGAATTAAGCGGGGAGAGACTTGATAAGTTTTTATCAGGGGAAATGTCAAAAACCCGTTCATTTGTGCAAAATATGATCACTGAAGGTTTAGTTTTGGTAAACGGCGAGCCTCAGAAAGCAAGTTATTCGTTAAAAACAGGAGATAAAATTGAATATACAATGCCTGAGGTTAAGGTTTTGGATGCATGTCCGCAGGATATTCCGATTGATATAGTTTATGAAGACAATGATATTTTAGTTGTGAACAAAAGTGCAGGGATGGTCGTTCATCCAGCACCAGGCAATCCTGATAACACTTTGGTTAATGCTGTTATGAAACATTGCGAAGGAAAATTATCAGGAATAAATTCGGTAATCAGACCGGGGATAGTCCACAGAATTGATAAAGACACATCAGGCTTGTTGGTAATTGCTAAAAATGATGCTTCCCACTTAAATCTTTCTGAACAGTTTAAAGTGCACTCAATAACAAGAGTGTATACTGCTGTGGTAAACGGAAAATTTAAAGAAACTTCAGGAACAGTTAATGCACCTATAGGCAGACACCCTGTTCAACGAAAAAAAATGGCAGTTACTGACAAAAATTCTAAAAGTGCAGTAACGCATTTTGAAGTTTTGGAAGAATATTCAAAATACAGCCTTATAAAGTGCAGGTTAGAAACAGGAAGAACGCATCAGATAAGAGTTCATATGTCATATATCGGACATCCGCTGCTTGGTGATTTGGTGTACGGTGATAAAAATAAACTTGGCATAAGCGGACAAATGCTTCATGCGGGTGTCTTAGGGTTTAATCATCCGTCAAGCGGTGAGTATATTGAGTTTGATGCACCGGTCCCACAAGAATTTAAAAAGGTTATGGATGTACTGAAAAGTAAGGAGTAAAAAATGGAAATTATTGTTCTTGACAGAAATACAGTTACGCTTGAAGATGTTAACTTTTCAGCATTTGAGGAACTGGGGGATGTTAAATACTATAATGTGTTGCCTAAAAATGAACTTCCTGAAGTTTTAAAGGATGCAGAATATGTTATTTGCAATAAAGCTGTTTTTGATAAAGAGCTTATTAATGCATGTGCTAAGTTAAAATATATCGGACTTTTTGCTACGGGTTTTAACAACGTTGATTTAAAAACGGCAAATGAAAGAGGAATAGTAGTGTGTAATGCACCTGATTATTCAACAGAATCAGTGGTTCAGCACGTGTTTGCTCTTTTGCTTAATTTGGCAGGTAGTATAAATAAATATGATGTGTTTACACAAAATGGCGGTTGGATTAAAAGCCCCACATTTTCGTTTTTTAATTTCCCGATAACAGAAATATTTGGTAAAACTCTTGGTGTAGTGGGCTTTGGAGCAATAGGGAAAAGGGTTGCACAAATAGCAAAATGTTTTGGAATGAATGTAATTGTTCATACAAGAACAATTCCTGAAATACAAGAATATGAGTTTGTGTCCAAGGAAGATTTGTTTAAGAATTCAGATTTCATAAGTCTTAATTGTCCGCTTAATGAGGGCACGAAAGAACTTGTGAATAAAAGCACATTGACACTTATGAAAAAAAGTGCATATATTATTAATACTGCAAGGGGCGGTGTAGTAAATCAGGAAGATTTGGCAACTGCTTTAAATTCGGGTGAAATTGCAGGTGCTGGTTTGGATGTTTTGGAAACTGAACCAATGCTTGAAAGCAACCCGCTTTATAAAGCTAAAAATTGCATTATTACGCCTCATACTGCATGGGCGTCACGCGAGGCAAGACAAAGAGTGGCGGTCCTTGCTGCATCAAACTTAAAAGCATTTTTGCAAGGTAGTCCCTTAAATGTTGTAAATAATAGGGTGTAATATGGAATTATTGTTTAAAATTTTCATAAAAGACAAAGACAATATAAAAGATGAAAAAGTAAGAAAAAATTATGGTATTTTATCAGGGGCAACAGGGATATTTCTAAATTTTATTTTGTTTGCTTTTAAGCTTATAGCAGGGTTTGTTTCTGGCTCGTTGGGTATTGTGGCAGATGCTCTTAATAACCTTTCGGATGCGGCATCTTCAATAATTACACTGATTGGTTTTAAGCTGTCGGGTAAACCTGCAGACCACGACCATCCTTACGGACATGGCAGAGTTGAATACATAAGCGGGCTTTTTGTTTCTGTCCTTATCTTGTTTATGGGATTTGAACTTATTAAAAGTTCGTTTTCTAAAATTTTTAATCCTGTAGATGTTGAATTTAATAAAATTTCATTGCTAATTCTTATGATGGCGGTTGCCATAAAGCTATGGATGTATTTTTTCAATCGTAAAATCGGTAAAAGAATTAATTCAAAATCTCTTTTTGCTGTGGCAAAAGATTCACTAAGTGATGCTGTTGCTACCACAACCGTGATAACGGGACTTTTTGTTTCTGAAATGTGTGATTTAAATATAGATGGATATATTGGTGTGCTGGTTTCATTGTTTATCATTTATACAGGGTATAAAACAATCACTGATGCCATTTCACCACTGTTAGGGCACGCACCTGATGAAGACCTTGTTAAAGAGATAGAAAAAATTGTTATGTCAAGCGATGGAGTTATAGGTATGCACGACCTTATAATTCATAACTACGGACCTACGCGTTTTATGATGAGTGTACATGCAGAGGTTCCTTGTGACGGCGATATTTTAAAGTTGCACGACCAGATTGACCTTATTGAGAAACAACTTTGCGAAAGGTTTGGGTGTGATGCGGTTATTCATTTAGATCCTATTGAAACAGATAATGAAGTTATAAATGAAACTAAAAAAATTGTTGAGCAAATTGCAAAAGAAATAGACAGCAGACTATCAATACACGATTTTCGCCTTGTTACGGGAGACACACATACAAATGTGATTTTTGATGTTGTAATTCCGTTTGAGATTGGTCTTTCTGATAAGTTTGTAATTGAAAATTTAAAACAGAAAATTTTGGAATTTAACAATAAATATTTTGCGGTTATTCATGTTGATAAATCATAAAAGAGGATGCATCTGCATCCTCTTTTTAAAATATTATGCCTAAATCATTATCTATAATACTTGCATACATAACACTGCTTTTACCAAAACTTTTTCTCACGCTGTTTACTGCATTTTCTAATTTTTCGTGTCTTAATTCTGTTAGGTCATCATCTTCAAACAGACTTAGCTGACCTTTTGCTAAACTTTCCGAGACGTCAAAGCCTGTAACGGTTAAAGAACGTAAAGGTTTTTCACCGTTCCATATATAAGGCACTAGTGATAAGGCCTGAGTGTATAGTTTTTGGGGCGAATCTGTAGGGAAATCAAGTGTTTTTTGCTTTGAAACAGTTTTAAATTCGGTATCTTTTAAAGTTACAGAAATTCCTGAAACTTTAAGGGATTGATTTTTCATTCTTGATGATATAAAATCGCAAAGCGCCAGAAGCCCCTTTTTTAAATCATCAATATTTAGAATATCACGTTTGAATGTCATTCCGTTGCCAATGGATTTTGGCGGTTGATTTTCCATCGTGTACGAAACATAATCACTGCCTTCACCGATTGCATAATCAAATAGCATTTCGCCACTTTTGCCTAAAAGCAGTTTTAAGGCGTCCCTGCTTGATGATGCAATGTCACCAATTGTTTTAATACCAACACTTTCTAAAGCTTTTTCTGCACTTTTTCCGACATATAAAAGGTCACTTGCGGGCAACGGAAACACAATGGTTTTGAAATTTTCTTTATCTATTACTGTTGTAGCATCAGGTTTTTTATAATCACTTCCAAGTTTTGCAAAAATTTTGTTAAATGATACACCAACAGAAACAGTAATTCCAAGCTCATTTTTTACATCATATCGTATCTTGTCTGCGATTTGTTTTCCGCTTCCGAAAAGACGTTCCGATCCTGTTACATCCAGCCAGCTTTCATCAATTCCAAATTTTTCAACGCGATCTGTGTATCTTTCATATATTTTGTTTACTTTTTTTGAAATTTCAGAATATATTTCGTGATGGGGAGGCACAACTATAAGGTCGGGGCACTTTTTTTTTGCTTGCCAGATTGTTTCAGCTGTTTTAACACCAAACTTTTTTGCAAGGTCATTTTTAGCAAGAATAATTCCGTGTCTGTTTTGGGCATCACCGCCAACTGCCATAGGAACATTTTTAAGTTCTGGGTTTAAAACACATTCTACCGAGGCATAAAAAGAATTACAGTCACAATGTAAAATAGTTTTCATAAAAACCCTCCTTTTGTGCATAATAAGGCAAGTGGCCTACTTGATATTATAATGAAAAAAAACTATAAAAGTCAATCTTGTGTTGAAAAATAAAAAAAGTCAAATTTTTTACAAAAAAGTATTGACATTGTTTCAAAAATTTGGTATACTGTTAAAGCTGTCAGTTAAGACCACGATAAATAATGGGCTGTCGCCAAGGGGTAAGGCATCAGACTTTGACTCTGACATTCGTAGGTTCAAATCCTGCCAGCCCAGCCATATTTTTTCTGGTTGGAAATTGACACTATGGGCCATTAGCTCAGATGGCAGAGCACATGACTTTTAATCATGGTGTCCGGAGTTCGATTCTCCGATGGCTCACCAAAAAGAAGAATCCATATGGATTCTTCTTTTTTTTGTTTTTACTAAAACGGGCAGAAATACACTGTATAACACTTGGTTTTAGAAACAAACGTGGAAATTGCACTTGTGGGTGTAATATTGAAAAAAGTAAAATTTTGTGCTATACTTAAGTTAAGCAGAAGGATTTTGTGGAAAAAATTATGACTTGCGGGTTTGATAAATTTACGTTAAAATGAATAATTGTTAAGATATGCATAAGGAGAGGAAAAAATGAACATAACAAGGGATATAAAATATATAGGAGTTAATGATCACGAAATTGACCTGTTTGAAGGGCAATATATTGTGCCTAACGGAATGTCATATAATTCTTATGTTATTCTGGATGAAAAGTGCACGGTTTTTGATACGGTTGATGCAAATTTTAAAGACCAGTGGCTTAAAAATTTAAAACTTGTACTTGATGGAAAAGAGCCTGAATATCTGATTGTTCAGCATATGGAGCCTGATCATTCTGCTTGTATATACGATTTTGCAAACAATTATCCAAATGCTAAGATTGTTGCGTCATCAAAGGCGTTTTCAATGATGAAAAACTTTTTTGGAACAGATTTTAGTGAAAGACAAATCGTTGTGGGTGAAAATGATACCCTCAGCTTGGGTAAACACAATCTTACATTTTTTACTGCGCCTATGGTGCATTGGCCTGAGGTAATTGTAACATACGATTCAACAGATAAAGTGTTGTTATCTGCCGACGGGTTTGGTAAGTTTGGTGCACTTGATATAGAAGAAGATTGGGTGTGTGAAGCAAGAAGATATTACATTGGTATTGTTGGGAAATACGGCGCTCAGGTGCAGGCACTCCTGAAAAAAGCAACAAAGCTTGATATAAACATTATCTGTCCGTTACATGGTCCTGTTTTAAGAGAAAATCTTGGGTATTACCTAAACCTTTACAATATTTGGTCAAGTTATGAGATTGAAAAAGAAGGAGTTGTTATTGCTTATACATCAGTTTACGGCAACACAAAAAAGGCGGCAGAGCTACTTAAAAAGAAACTTGAAGATAGAGGATGTCCTAAGGTTGTGCTAAACGACCTTGCAAGGTGCGATATGGCAGAAGCGGTGGAAGACTCGTTTAAGTATGGTAAAACTGTTTTTGCAACAACCACTTATAATGCGGATATTTTTCCGTTTATGAAAGAGTTTATAAATCACTTAACTGAAAGAAATTTCCAAAACAGAACGGTTGCATTTATTGAAAATGGCAGCTGGGCACCTGTAGCAACAAAGGTAATGAAAGAAATGCTTTCTAAAAGTAAAAATTTGAATATTTTGGAAACAGAAGTTAAAATTATGTCTGCAGTAGATAAAGAAAATGAAATGCAGCTTGATTTGCTTGCAGATGAGCTTTGTAAATAAAGGGAGGAAAAACAATGAAAAAGTATGTATGCGATGTTTGCGGTTGGGTTTATGATGAAGAAAAGGGATTACCTGATGCAGGTATTGAACCAGGAACAAAATTTGAAGATTTGCCTGATGATTTTGAATGCCCTTTGTGCTCTGTAGGAAAAGATATGTTTTCAGAGGAAAAATAAAAAAATCCGCTTTATAAGCGGGATACATAAGAGGAGAATGAAATGAAATTAGTTTTGCTTACTGCAATCGGCGTTGGTAGTGCAACAATTATTGGTGCGCTGATAGGTTTTATATTTAAAAAAATATCGCACAAGTTTTCAGATATAATTTTATCTTTTGCAGCAGGTGTAATGCTTGCGGCAGCAGTGTTGGGCCTTGTAATACCTTCGGTTGAGTACGGGGGAGATTATGGAGTTATAATTACAATTGCAGGGATATTTACAGGAGCTTTATGTTTAAATATTATTGATAAGCTTGTTCCGCATCTTCATGGAATGGTTGGAGCAGATGCAGAAGAAAACAACACTGCAAATTTAAACAAAGTGCTTTTGTTTGTTTTGGCAATTGCCATACATAATCTTCCCGAAGGAATTGCGGCAGGCGTAGGATTTGGCTCAGGCGATATATCGCAGGCGCTTATTATTGCAGGTGGTATTGCACTTCAGAATATTCCAGAGGGGATGGTTATAATAGGCCCTATGCTTGCAGCGGGTGTAGCCCCTAAAAAAACCTTTGTTTGTGCTATACTTACTGGTCTTGTTGAGGTTTTAGGAACTTTAATTGGTTATTTTGCAGTAAGCGTTTCTACAGCAATTTTACCGTTTGCACTTGCTTTTGCGGGCGGTACAATGCTATATGTTATAAGCGATGAAATGATTCCCGAAACACATGCGCACGGAAGTCAAAGAAGTGCAACTTATGCTCTTTTGATTGGTTTTTGTATAATGCTTGCAACCGATGTTTTGTTAGGATAAATTTTTGTTTTGAATAAGACTTAAAAATTCTTGTGCCGCAGGCGAAAGCGGAGTTCCTTTTAAGTAGGCATAACCTATGCTTCGAGATGGAATCGGCGGAAAGATGTTCATTTCACATATCTTGCCGACATTTAGGCTTTCTTTTGAAAATTCTTTAACAACGCACGAAACCCCGAGGTGAATTGATGCAAAACGTATAAGTAAGTCGTGTGCCGCAATTTCAATTTGGGGCTTTAATTCTATGTTTTTTTTGCCAAAAGTTTTGTTTAAATAAAGTCTTGATGATGAGTTGTTTTCAAGTAAAATCAGAGGTTCTTGTGAAATTTCTTTCCATGAATATGATTGCTTTTGATTATATTCAGGACCGCATACAAATACATCATGTATATCAAAGCAAGAGTTTATACAAAGCTCACTATCTTGTGCGGGAAGATTAACAAATGCAAGTTCAGCTTTGCCGCTTTTTACAAGCTCTAACATGTGGTGAGAATAAGAGTTTGCCATTTCTATACGAATGTTAGGGTGTGTTTCGTGAAATTTTTCAAGATACGGAAGCAAGAAGTGACTTGTTATACTGTCACCTGCTGCAATTATTAAAGAACCGCCCTCTAAATGATGCAATCGTTCAAGTAAAAGTTCGCCCTGTTCTATTGATGAAATTGCGCTTTCTATTTTTTGAAACAGAATTTCACCTTCTTTTGTAAGGGTTACACCGCGTTTGGAGCGTGTGAAAAGCTGAGCACTTAAATCCTGCTCGAGTTGCCTTATGCATTGGGATATTGCAGACTGTGAGATGTATAGCTGCTGAGCCGCTTTTGAAAAAGATGAATGACGGGCGGTCTCGTAAAAAATTCTATAGTAATCAAGTTTAGTTTTCATATAAGCACTCCTTATAACAGTTGTAAGTATTATTTGCTTTACTAATATTTATAATTGTATTATAATAGGAGTTGTGATGAATGTCAAGAATATGGAGGAGATATTTATGGAAAGAAGAACAGGTACTGTTTCAAGAGGTATCCGTTGTCCTATTATTCGTGAAGGTGACGATATTGCTAAAATCGTTGTTGATAGTGTTATTGAGGCTGCAGAAGCTGAAGGCTTTGAATTAAGAGATCGTGATGTTGTTGCGGTTACAGAGTCTGTTGTAGCACGTGCTCAGGGAAACTACGCTTCTGTTGATGCCATCGCAGAAGATGTTAAGAATAAACTTGGCGGTGGAACAGTTGGTGTAATTTTTCCAATTTTAAGCCGTAATCGTTTTGCAATTTGTTTACGTGGCATAGCAAAAGGTGCAAAGAAAATTGTTTTAATGTTAAACTATCCAAGTGATGAAGTTGGAAACGCTTTGGTTTCTTTAGACCAGCTTGATGAAGCAGGAATAAATCCTTATTCCGATGTGTTAAGCGAAGAAAAATATCGTGAACTTTTTGGTGAAAATCCACACCCTTTCACAGGTGTTGACTATATTAAATATTATGGTGATTTAATTCGTTCATGTGGTGCAGAGGCAGAAATTATTTTAGCAAACGACCCTCGCGTTATTTTGAAATATGCAGATTGCGTTTTAAACTGTGATATTCACAGCAGAGTAAGAACAAAGCGTATTTTAAGAGACGCAGGTGCTAAATGTGTTGTTGGTTTGGACGAAATTTTAAATAAGTCTGTAAATGGTAGTGGGTTTAATGAAAAATATGGACTTTTGGGTTCAAATAAATCTACTGAAGATACAGTTAAGCTTTTCCCTCAGGATTGTTTCGATTTGGTTGAAAATATTCAGAAAATGTTTTTAGAACGTTCTAAAAAGCATGTTGAGGTTATGGTGTATGGTGATGGTGCATTTAAAGACCCATTAGGAAAAATATGGGAACTTGCTGACCCAATTGTATCACCTGCATACACAAAAGGCTTAGAGGGAACACCTAATGAACTTAAATTAAAATATCTTGCAGATAATGATTTTGCTGACCTTAAAGGTGAGGAACTTAAAAAAGCAATTGAAACTGCTATTAAGAAAAAAGATGATGACTTGGTTGGAAACATGGCATCTCAGGGAACAACTCCAAGAAGACTTACCGACTTAATTGGTTCACTTTGTGACTTGACAAGTGGCTCAGGCGATAAAGGTACACCTGTAATTTTAGTTCAGGGTTATTTTGACAATTTAACAGACTAAAAGGTATAAAAAAAGCACTCTTATTAGAGTGCTTTTTTTAGTTTTCATCAGTGTTACAAAAAATATCGCTCATCATTTTGAAAATGTTTGCAGAGCTTGCCATTTGAATAACAAGGTCATTAAGCCTTTCGGGATTGTCACCTTCGTTTTCAATAAGTGAATTTGCAACATTTGATATGTTTTGAGATATATATTGATACGACTTTCTTTGGTTTGATACAAAAGATGTATAAATCTTTTTGACATCATTTTCTGAAATTCCCAAAGGAATGATATTTTGTATGGTTGAAATACTTAAAGTTTGTTTTAAAACACAAACTATAATTAGGTAAGCAAGGTGTATTCTTGAGTATTTCTTTTTTTGGGGGCAAGGAATAATTTTAAGCTTTACGTAGTTGTTGATCATAGACTGTGTAATACCTTTTTTATCGGTGCTTGCCTCGGCATATATGTCAAGATAACCATTTAATAGCTTAACCACTTGATCCATGTAAAGTTCAAAAACAGGAAGTTCGTCCCAATCGGGAAGCTTAAAGGCAGAAATTCTTTCGTTCCAATATAAAAAAGTACTTTTAAAATTTTCCTTATTGTATTTCATATATATACACCTCTTGGATATAATAACACATATTAAATGAATAATCAAGTGCTTGACAAAATATAATAAACGTGATAATATAGTATTAAATACTAGATAACAAAGTTATCTAAATTAAGAGGTGTAATATGGAAAAATTTATTCGCTATAATAATTTAGCTGAAATGATTGAAATGAGTGCGGAAAAGTTTGGCAAAAAAAATGCGTTTTCTTTAAAGGAAAGAAATGTTACATATGCTGATTTGTTAGATGATGTTAAAGCTGTTTCAAGATTGTTTTCACAACGCGGTTACGTTGGGAAAAGAATAGCTTTAATCGGAAAAAACTGTTATGAATGGATGATAGTGCATTTGTCTACAATGTATACCGGCAGTGTTTTAATCCCACTTGACAAAGGTCTTAAAGATTACGAAATTCAAAGCCAGATTGCAAGGAGTAAAGCAGATGTATTGTTTGTAGCAGGAAAAATGAATTTGCCTGATATTGACATAAAAATCGAGAATGCCTCGAACGAACTTTTGCTTGAGGCAAAAACAATCCCAAAAAGTGAAAATGAAAGATATGAAATTGATAACAATAAAATGAGTATGTTGCTTTTTACATCGGGAACAACAGAAAATTCAAAAGCTGTTATGTTATCTCAGTACAATATTGCATCAAACATATATGCTTTATCTCTTCACGAGCGTTTTGAAGATGATGACGTAAGTTTGGTTATTCTTCCTCTTCATCACACTTTTGGAATGGTAGGGTTGTTGTTGTTTTTAAGTATTGGTATTAATAATGTGTTTTGTGACGGGCTTAAAATTACAAAATCTATTGATGAACATAAGGCTACTGTTTTAGTTGGTGTTCCTTTGATTGCAGATGCTATTTATAAGACTGCAAACAGAAAAATAAAGGATATGGGTAAGGATAAGCTTATAGCTGCACTTATCAAGGTTAGCAGAGCGCTTCTTAAAGTAAAAATTGATTTAAGAAAAGTCTTCTTTGGCAAAATTACAAAGCAAATTGGTCAGTCATTAAGATTTATTATAATGGGCGGAGCAGCTCTTAATCCCGAGGTTGAGAAATGGTTTAATGATATAGGATTCTTAACTGTTCAGGGTTATGGGCTAACAGAAACTTCACCCGTTTTATGTGCAGAAACCCCTGAACATATTAGATATGGCTCGGTTGGAAAAGCAATGCCGGGGATTGATATGAAAATCGACAATCCTGACAGAGAGGGGATTGGTGAAATTATCGCAAAAGGTGATAATATAATGCTTGGTTATTATGAAAATAAAGAGCTGACCGAAGAAGTTTTAAGAAATGGGTATTTCCATACGGGCGATTTAGGACGCATTGACAAAGATGGGTTTATCTGGATAACTGGCAGAAAGAAAAATATGATTGCTCTTAAAAATGGTAAAAATGTATTTCCTGAAGAAATAGAAGAGCATATTTATAAATATGATTTTATTAAAGAGTGTATGGTTTATGGAAAAACCGAAGATGATAAAGATGTAATATGTGCATACATAGTATGCGACAAAGAGAAACTTTCTGATAAAAATGATGCAGAAATAAAAAAACTTGTTGATGATGCTATAGAGGATTTGAATTTAAAACTCATTTCCTATAAGCAAATTAGGGAAGTTATTGTTTCTGATAAGCCATTAGAAAGGACTTCAACATTTAAAATCAAAAGAAATCAAAAACCAAATTAAGGCTTGTAAATACCTGACAAATATGATATTATTTGTTTAACACGTTTTAATGTACTATATATCACTTTTTTATTAAAAGGAGATTTGATTTATGGATTTAAAAGCATTATTCAATTTAGGATATGGACTTTATGTTGTTACTTCCAATGATGGGGTTAAGGATAACGGGGCAATTGTAAACACCGTTATGCAGATTACTGACAGTCCTGCAAGAGTTGCAGTTTGCATAAATAAGCAAAATTACACTCATGAAATTGTTAAGAAGTCAGGTAAGATGAATATTAATATACTTACTGAACAGGCACCATTTTCGTTATTTCAAAATTTTGGTTTTAAGAGCGGAAAAACGGAAGATAAGTTTAAAAATGTTGATACTTTTAAATCAGAAAATGGTCTCTTAGTGCTTACTGATTATATTAACTCATTTCTTTGTTTAAATGTTGAACAGTATGTTGACGTTTCAACACATGGTATGTTTATTTGTACTGTAGATGATGCAAGGACTATGTACGATTTGCCTACCATGACATATTCATACTATCATAAAAATGTAAAACCAAAGCCTGAAAACAAGGCGAAAAAAGGTTATGTTTGCAAAATATGCGGTTATGTGTATGAGGGAGAGCCGCTGCCTGACGATTTTATTTGTCCAATTTGCAAACATGGTGCAAGTGATTTTGAAAAATTATAAATCAAAAACCGAAGCTTTGCTTCGGTTTTTAATATTTTCTGAAAAAACAGAAATAATATTATAAAAAATATAAAGGATGTTTTTTTATGGAAATGACAAAAAAGCAATATAAAAAGTATGCAGAAAACAAAGCAAAAAAATCAAAACTATGGCTTGATATGTTTAATGCTTTCTGGGTAGGCGGGTTAATTTGCACAATAGGACAATTTTTTTTACAAATGTATATGAATTTAAATTTTGACAAAGAAATAGCAGGAACTTTGTCAAGCATAACTTTAATTTTTATAAGCGCACTTTTAACAGGGCTTAATGTTTATGATAACATTGCAAAACATGCTGGGGCCGGAACTTTGGTGCCTATAACGGGATTTGCAAATGCAGTTGTTTCACCTGCAATGGAGTTTAAAAACGAGGGCTTTGTAATGGGACTTGCAGCAAATATATTTAAAATAGCAGGGCCTGTTATAACATATGGCGTTATTGCATCGGTGGCTTCAGGGATAGTATATTATTTGTTTTTGTAAGGAGAGTTTTATGAACAGAATCGGAAAACAAACAATAAAGTTAAATAATTTGCCGAAAATAATTCAAACTGCTTCTGTTGTAGGACAAAAAGAGCAGGATGGGAATTATAAAGATAGCTTTGATTATGTTATAGACGATGGTAGATTTGGTGAAAGCTCCTGGGAAAAAGCAGAAAGCAAAATGCAGAAAAAAGCAGTTGAAATTCTGCTTAAAAAATCAGGAAAAACAAAAGAAGAAATGGATTTAATCTGCGGAGGAGACCTTTTAAATCAATGTATGGGTACAAGTTTTGGGATAGCGGATTTTAATATTCCTTTTTTAGGTTTGTACGGTGCGTGTTCTACAATGGCAGAAAGTCTTTGTATTGCAGCTATGACAGTTGATGGCGGATATTCACAAAACACAATAGCGGTTACTTCAAGTCATTTTTGCTCAAGCGAAAGGCAGTTCCGTTTCCCTCTTGAATATGGCGGTCAAAGAACTCCAACTTCACAATGGACAGTAACAGGTTCAGGAGCAGCGTTGGTGTCTTCAGATGATGGTGATATAGCAATAACCCACATAACTCCGGGTAAAATTGTAGATATGGGAATAAAAGATGCAAATAATATGGGTGCAGCTATGGCACCATCTGCGATTGACACAATCTCAACGCATTTTGAAGACAGAAATATCAGCAATGACTATTATGATATGATAGCTACAGGAGACCTGGGCGAACTTGGACACGCAATAGTAAAAGAACAACTTGAAAATATTGGGCTTGATTTAAAAGAAAAATATATCGACTGCGGAATGGAGATATATGACAGAATAACACAAGATGTTCATGCGGGTGGTTCGGGTTGCGGATGTTGCGCCAGTGTTTTTGCAGGACATATATATAGTCTTTTGAAAACAGGTAAAATAAACAGAGTGCTACTTGTTGCAACAGGTGCTTTAATGAGCACAACAAGCTCATTTCAAGGGCAAAGCATTCCTGGCGTTGCACACGCAGTGGCAATAGAAAGGGTGTAAAAATGGATTATATTAAGGCATTTGTTGTAGGTGGAATAATTTGTGTGATAGGACAGATTTTAATTGATAAAACAAAGCTTACACCTGCAAGAATATTGGTTATATATGTAGTTGCAGGCGCAGTGCTTGGCACACTTGGAATTTATGAGAAAATAGTTGATTTTGCGGGGGCAGGTGCAACGGTGCCGCTCACAGGTTTTGGTTATCTTTTGTCAAAAGGTGCAAAAGAGGCGGTTTTAAAAGATGGTTTTGCAGGAATTTTTACGGGGGGACTTACAGCATCAGCGGGAGGAATTACGGCTGCAATACTGTTTGGTTATCTGGCGGCACTTTTTTCTAAATCATCAGAAAAATAAATTTCATATTGAAATATTCTTATAATAATGCTATACTGAAGATGAAAATATGTTAAGGAGGCAAATATGAAACTGGGGAGATATCGCCACTATAAAGGTAATGAATATGAGCTAATTGGTGTCGGCAGACACAGTGAAACTTTAGAAGAGATGGTTATATATAAAGCTTTATATGGAAATGGCGAAATCTGGGTAAGACCTCTTGGTATGTGGGACGATATAATTATAGTTAACGGAAAAACTGTTAAAAGATTTGAATTTATCGGATAAATTAACATATTATAGTTTAAAGGAGAGATTTGTTATGTCAATTGTTAAAGTAAATGAATCTAATTTTGAAACTGAAGTTTTAAATGCGAAAGGAACTGTATTAGTCGATTTTTATGCGGATTGGTGTGGTCCTTGTAAAATGCTTGCACCTATTTTAGAGAGAGTGGCAAGTGCACATGAAGATGCAAAAATCTGCAAAATAAATGTAGATGAAACCCCTGCACTTGCACAGAAATTTCAGGTAATGAGTATACCAACACTGATTTCGTTTAAAGATGGAGCACCTATTGAAACTTCATTAGGGCTTGTTTCAATGTCAAAAGTAGAAAGTATGCTTGGATTATAATTTTATCCCCGTTAGTGAATTTCACTAACGGGGATTTTTTCATAACAGGCAATAAGTTTATTTCTCAATTGTGCAACAAATTTCGCCTTTTGGGCATCCGCAGTCAACTGAAGGTTCGCCAACTTCGGTTTTTGCACCGAACATTACTGGAATTTCAACTTTGATTTTCTGACTAATCACAAATTTACATACATTGTCTGGTTTGCCTTTGCAACAGTCGCTTCCAGGGATAATTTCTGCTTTCCCAATACATTCTGTTTTAACTTTCCCAACATGAGCAAATGCTTTTACACATACAGGAACGCCAACGTCAACTTCTACAGTGCCAACGGTAGGGCAAAGTTCTTTGACAATATGCTGTTCATATTCGCCGTTCATTTATAAAGCTCCTTTTAAAAATATTGGATATTCATCCAATATCATACTATGAAAAAAAGAGAATTTTGGTGAGAAATATGTTTTGACATTTGCCTTTAATACTGATATAATATATATAGTTTGGAGAAAAGGAGTTTTTGCGTTGGAAGAACTTAAAAAACAAACAAAATCCGCAATAAAAGAGCTGTTTGAAATATCATGTGTGAAAAAAGGACAGATTCTTGTAGTAGGTTGTTCATCAAGCGAAATTAGCGGACAAAAAATAGGTTCTGATTCCAGACCTGAAGTGGCATATGAAGTTTTTTCTGCAATTAAAGAAATTGCAAATAAAAACGGGGTTTATGTCGCTGCTCAGTGTTGCGAGCATTTAAACAGAGCATTAATTGTAGAACGTGAGCTTGCAGAGAAAAAAGGACTTGAAATTGTAAATGTAATGCCTGTACCCAAAGCGGGAGGCTCGTTTGCAACAGCAGCATACAGTGGTTTTACCGACCCGGTGGCAGTTGAATATATAAAAGCAGATTTAGGAATTGATATTGGTCTTACCATGATAGGAATGCATCTTAAAGATGTTGCGGTTCCTGTAAGACTTTCAGTTAAGAGAATAGGTGATGCCATAGTTTCGGCGGCAAGAACTCGTCCAAAATATATTGGCGGACCAAGAGCAAATTATAAAGGAAATGAAAGATAGTATGGATTTGAAAGAAAGATTTTTATCAATTTATAAAGAAAAAATAACACGTGAGGGTGCAGATAAGCTTTTGGAATATTTGCTTTCTCCGTCAAGCGACTTTTTTACTGCACCTGCCAGTGCAAGATTTCACGGTTCATATAAAGGAGGACTTTTAGAACACAGTCTTAATGTGTATGATTGTCTTAATGATTATTTGTCGCGTGAAAGAGTAAAAGAGCTTTACGGTATGAATTATACTGAGGAAAGCATTGCTATTGTTTCGTTACTTCATGATTTGTGCAAAGTGGATTGTTATAAAGAGGGGACAAGAAATGTAAAAGGTCCTGATGGGGTGTGGAAAAGCGTTCCTACATACGAGTTTTGCGATAATTTGCCATACGGACACGGAGAGAAATCTGTTTATATTATAACTGGCTTTATGAAACTTACCAGGGAAGAGGCGTTTGCGATAAGATACCATATGGGCTTTTCTTCTCAGACTGACGATGTGAGAAATGTAGGTAGTGCGTTTGAAATGTTCCCGCTTGCTTTTGCGCTTTCTTGTGCAGATATGGAGGCAACTTACTTTGTTGAAGGAAAAAAACAGTAATATGTAAAATGCTGCAATTTGTTACAATTGACATTTTGAGGTTGAAATGATATAATTACTTTATATTATGAAAAAAGAGATGGGGTGCGTTCTGATTAGTAATAAAAAACATCATATTGTATTTCCTTTAGTAGATTTTATAATTATTATTGCATCTTTGGTTGTGGCATCTGTGTTATCAAGTGAAAATTTTGCAATTTCGCCTGTTGTCTTTCGCAGACTAGAATGGACTGCGTTTGTTGGTGTATGCTTGCATATTGTGATTTTTGTAGTGTTTGATGCATATAAAAGATTTTGGTATAATGCAAGTGTTTTTGATTATGTAGTAACTCTTAGCTGTTCGTTATTTACAGTTTTGGGTATGTTTGGTCTTTCGATTATGCTCAAGGGTAAAATCTTATCAATAAGAACACTTGCTATTTTTGCGTTGTGCTACATATCCTTTGTGTTGTTTTCAAGGGTGTCGGTTAAAATTCTTGTTTTATACGCAAGAAGATACATAACTGCAAAAAATGATGATGTGAAAGACATCTTGGTTATAGGTGCAGGTCAGGCAGGCGGAATAATCATCAACGACATTATCAATAACACAACTTTTAAATACAGAATTGTTGGTATTATTGATGATAACAGCGAGAAAATCGGACAAACTATATTTAATTATACAGTTTTAGGCGGAAGAAAAGATATATACAAAATATGCGATAAAGAACATGTCGATGAAATTATTATAGCTATTCCTTCGCTTGAGCGCGAAAGTCTTTCTGAGCTTATTGAAATATGTAATAAAACTGCATGCCGTGTAAAGGTTTTGCCAAATATTGACCAGCTTATAGATGCGAGTGATATTTCATACAGCAAAACAAAGGAAATTGAAATTGAAGATCTTCTTTCACGCGATCCTATTGTTCTTAATGACCGTGAAATTGCTTCAGACATTGAAGGGGAAACAATTTTAGTTACAGGTGGCGGCGGTTCAATTGGCAGCGAACTTTGCAGACAGATTGCAAGATACAACCCCAAAAGAATAGTTGTACTTGATATATATGAAAACAACGCATATGACCTGCAGAATGAGTTGGCTGAAAAGTATACATGGCTTAATGTGTCAGTTGTTATTGCATCAATCCGAGATAAAAAAAGAATTGACGAAGTTGTTGAACTATATAAACCCAAAATTATTTTTCACGCAGCAGCACATAAGCATGTTCCTTTGATGGAGTATAATCCTTGCGAGGCAATAAAAAATAATATTTTTGGTACTTATAATGTAGCAACTGCGGCAAACAAATACAGTGTTGAAAAATTTGTAATGATTTCTACAGATAAAGCGGTTAATCCTACAAACGTTATGGGTGCAACAAAGAGATTTTGTGAAATGATTATACAGTCACTTCAGCCGGTAAGTAAAACCGAGTATGTGGCAGTAAGGTTTGGAAATGTTTTAGGTTCAAACGGTTCGGTTGTTCCTTTGTTCAAAAGGCAGATAGAAAAAGGTGGACCGATTACTGTTACACACAAAGATATAACCAGGTACTTTATGACTATTCCTGAAGCGGCACAACTTGTGCTTCAGGCATCATATTATGCAAACGGCGGAGAAATTTTTGTTCTTGATATGGGAAGGCCGGTAAAAATTTATGATTTGGCATATAATATGATTAAGCTTGCAGGGTACAAGCCTGATGTTGATATCAAAATCGAAATAACAGGACTTCGCCCTGGTGAAAAGCTGTATGAAGAGCTTTTGATTAAAAATACCGAAACATCTAAAAAAACAGATAATTCGAGAATTTTTATCGAAGAATCAATGTTTAGTGATTTGAATGCAATCAAGGAGTCATTTGAACTGTTTGAAAAAGCAATTGAAAATAATGACTATGAAGAGATAAGACAGGTACTTCAAAAATATGTTACCACATATCACCCCGTGAATGCTATTGATAACTCAAACGCAAAAGGGGCGTAATAAGGAGAAAAAAATGAAAGCAATAATTCTTGCAGCAGGATATGCAACAAGATTATATCCTCTTACTATTAATAAACCGAAGGCTCTGCTTACGATTGGGAAGCAGACAATACTCGATTTTGTAGTAAATGAAATAAAAACAATTTCTGAAATTGACGAAATTTTAATTGTTACAAATGACAGATTTTATGACCAGTTTTGTGAATGGAACAATCAGGCAAAAAGTGATGTCAAAATTACCGTGATAAATGATAATACTACTGATGATACAAATAAGCTCGGAGCAATCGGAGATGTTCAGTTTGTAATTGAAAATGCGTGTGTTAATGATGATATTCTTATTATGGCAAGTGACAACATTTTCACATTTGACTTGATTGACTTTTACAATGAATTTAAAACAAAAAATAAAGATATGATTTTGGTTAGCAAAATCGAAAATCATGAAGACTTAAAGCGTATGGCAAATGTTGTTATGGATGAAAACAGCAGAGTTATAAAAATGGTTGAGAAACCGGCGATTCCGATTTCGGATACGGCTGCATTTGCATCATATTTTTACACAAAAGATACTGTTCCTATGATTAAGCAATATATTGATGAAGGAAATAATCCTGATGCACCAGGTTTTTTCCCTTCGTGGCTTTGTGAAAGAAAGGATGTTTATGCTTACTCTTTTGCGGGTGAGTGCTACGATATAGGAACACCGCAAGCATATAAAGAAATAGGGAAGCTCTTTAAAGATAAGGAGTAATATATGAAAAAAGCTTGGAAAATAATTCTTAGTATTTTGATTTTTTTTGTTGTAATTACTACCATTCTTCTTGTTTGGCAGTGGGATAATATAATGGCAATTTATACTGGTATCACTGCTGATGAGACAAAACTTGAAGAGAGGATAGCAGAAAACAAGAAAAAATTCTCGGAAATTATTGAAAATGAACAGATTTTTGACCAAAAGGTAATTGACGGATTTTCGAAAGAAGATGAAGAAAAAATTGCCAAAGGTGAGATTACTGTTGAAGAAGCGGTAGACAAGTTGTTTGAAGAAGAACCTGAGCAGGGGGAAAATGTTAAAACATCTGAAAATCAACAAATTCAGGGACAACAAAATCCTACTGAACCAAATCAGAAAGATGAGAAAAGTGCTAAACAAAAAGAACTACTGCAAGCGGCTGTCAAAGAAATGTACACACTAAAGGCCGGTTTTACAAAAAGACTTGCCGATCTTGAACGTGAAGGCAAGCGAATGTATATTGCAGATAACGGGAAAAATATGACAATGGAAAATAAACTTAAAATTGCTGATTACCTTATGCCACAGTTTGTTCAGGCAGAAAAGGAATGTGATGCAAAAGTTGAGACAGTTTTGACTACATTGTCACAAGGACTTAAAGAAATAGGTGCTGATACATCTGTTGTTGAAACAATTCGTAAGCAGTACAAGGAAGAAAAACAGCTAAAAAAAACACAGTATATAAAAGAGTATTTATAAGATAAAAGAGGGAATTTGTATGAAGAAAAGTAAGTTAGGTGTTCGTAATTTATTAAGACTTAAAAAAATTAAAAGACATCAACAGAAAAGGGAAAGTGCAGTAATTGATAAAAATACAGAATTTTCTGCAAGAGAAGCATATAAAACATTAAGAACTAATATTATGTTTTCGCTTAAAAACGATGGTAATCCTAAAGCAGTTGTTGTTACAAGTGCTATTCCTGGTGACGGAAAGACAACAACTGCTCTTAATGCAGCAGTAACATTTTCACAGATTGGTTCTAAAGTTTTAATTGTAGACGGAGATTTAAGAAAACCTAAAATACATAAATATTTAGAAATTGATAATAACGAGGGACTTTCAGGAGTTTTGGGCGGATTTGCCGAACTTAAAAATGTTATAATAAAAACTAAATTAGGTTTTGATTGTATTACAGCAGGAAGTGTTCCTCCAAATCCATCAGAACTTATCAGTTCGTCTGTATTTGTTAATATGATTGATGAATTAAAGCAAAACTATGATTATATATTTATAGATTCGCCACCGGTTTCAATTGTCTCTGATACACTTACAGTATCTTCCTTAAGTGATGGTGTTCTTTTGGTTGCACGAGTTAAATATACCCCCAAATCAATGCTTGATCTGGCAATTGAGAGTATTAAGTTTACAAACTCAAAAATTATTGGTATCGTATTAAATGGTGTTGATAATTCTAAAAACAGATACGGTATTTACAAGGGTAAGTATTATTCAAGACGCGGATATGGTGCGTATGGTAAATACGGCTACTATTATTATAATGTTAACGAACATAATTCGGATAAATAGATATGATAGATTTTCATTCACATATTTTACCTGGAATTGATGATGGAGCAGATTGCGTTGAAACTTCACTTTCAATGCTTGGGATGCTTTATAGTCAAGGTGTAACTACTGTAGTGGCAACGCCTCATTTTCACGGAGATTCGGAAAGTGTTGATGAGTTTTTGACAAAGCGCGAGAAAGCATATCTTGACTTAATGAAAGCATGCGAAAAAAACTGTGAAAAAATTCCTGAAATAGTTTTAGGTGCAGAGGTTGCTCTTACACTTGACACACCTAAAATTGAGGGCATTGAAAAGTTATGTATAGGTGATACAAATACGATTTTAATAGAGCTTCCGTACAGGGATAACTCAGAGTGGATTACATATGCGGTTTATGAAATAATTGCAAGGTGTAGACTTGTTCCGGTGCTTGCTCATTTTGAAAGATTTTGCACAGATAAAAAAGTGCTTAAATCTTTTGAAAAATTACTTTCGCTAGAACTTTTTGTCCAGGCTAATGCTGATTCATTTTTAGATAAATACTATTATAAGGCTGTCAAGCAACTTGTGAAAAAAGGTGTTGTTGATGTTATAGGTTCCGATATGCATAATTTAGATGAACGTAAGTCTAATATGGATAAGGCAGTAAGTAAGATTAATCGTAAATTTGGTAAAGATTATTTTGAAGAGTTGCAAAGCAATGCCCAAAACCTTTTAAAATTTAGCTAAAAATACTTGAGATTTTTTTAAAACTATAGTATACTGTAGTAGTTTAAGCGGAGAGGTGGCCGAGTTGGTCGAAGGCGCAGCATTGGAAATGCTGTAAGCAGCTAAACTGCTTCGTGGGTTCGAATCCCATCCTCTCCTCCAAATCAAAAAGGACACCTTTAGGTGTCCTTTTTGATTTGTATAGCGGAGTCCGACTTAAATTGTTGTCTTCCGGGTTATGAGACCGGCGGGCGGAATAATTATTGAAAAAACACATTGTGTTTTCTTTTATTAACAAAATGCTCTCGCATTTTGCAATCCTATGCTAAAAACAGTCCACCGAACTGTTTTCTTAACACTCCGGCGTCGGTTCAAATCCGGCCCCTGCACCCAACACAAAAGTATGCTTTATAAACCCTTGAAATATTGACAAAACTATCACAAAATGAGGAAGCAAATATAGAAAATTTCATTGACCAGTAATTCGTTGTATGTGTATTTTTAAACTTATTATAAAAAAGAAAAACTATTTCTTGTGGTTATCAAACATCCAAGGTGAAAATTGAACTTTTTTAAAAAAGTTCAAAAATAATTAAGAGAATCTTGACAAAATATAAAAAGCGGGAGTATAATAGTGGTATAAAATTAACTTTTAAGGAGAAATATTATGGAAAGTTCAATTTTTTGCAAACGGTTGCAGTGGGCAATCCATAAAAAAGGGTTAAAACAAATTGAACTGGTGCGTATAGCACAGGGGCAGGGTATTAAAATGGGCAAAAGCCATATTTCTCAATACCTTTCCGGCAAAATCATACCACGCAAGGAGACCCTTTGTTTTTTAGCAACAGCTCTTGATGTAAGCGAAGAATGGTTGTTGGGTAAGGAAGACTTAAATAAGAATGATAATAATATGGGGGATACTACCATGCATTATATAAAAAAATCTACAAAACTGGAAAATGTGCTTTATGATGTGCGCGGGCCTGTGGTGGAAGAAGCTGCAAGAATGGAAGGAGAAGGCACGCAGATTCTTAAATTAAACATTGGAAATCCTGCACCTTTTGGCTTTCAGGCACCGGATGAAGTGATTTACGATATGCGCCGTCAGTTGACCGAATGTGAGGGATATTCTGATTCTAAAGGACTTTTTTCTGCTCGTAAAGCGGTGATGCAGTATGTACAACATAAGAATATTCCTAATGTTACGATTGATGATATTTATATAGGAAATGGTGTAAGTGAGCTTATCAACCTTAGTATGTCTGCGCTCTTAAATGATGGGGATGAGGTGTTAATTCCTTCGCCCGACTACCCGCTTTGGACCGCGTGTGCCACTTTGGCTGGTGGAAAGGCTGTTCATTACATATGTGACGAACAGTCAGAGTGGTATCCTGATATAAATGATATACGCAGCAAAATTACACGAAACACCAAGGCTATTGTTATTATCAATCCTAACAATCCAACGGGTGCTCTTTATCCCAGAGAAGTTTTGGAAGAGCTTGTAAAAGTAGCGAGAGAGAATCAGTTAATTATCTTTTCGGATGAAATTTATGACCGTCTTGTTATGGATGACGAAGAACATATATCAATTGCATCCTTAGCTCCGGACCTCTTTTGTGTAACCTATAGCGGACTTTCTAAATCTCATATGATTGCAGGGTTCCGAGTGGGATGGATGATTTTGAGTGGCAATAAAGCAATAGCAAAAGACTATATTCAAGGGATTAATATGCTTTCAAATATGCGCCTTTGTTCCAATGTGCCGGCACAGTCGATTGTACAGACGGCATTGGGCGGGTACCAAAGTGTGAAAAACTACATTGTTCCCGGTGGAAGAATTTATGAGCAGAGGGATTATATTTACAAGGCACTTAATGACATACCCGGAATTTCGGCGGTAAAGCCCAAAGCGGCATTTTATATTTTCCCTAAAATTGATGTAAAGAAATTTAATATTACAAATGATGAACAGTTTGCTTTGGACCTTCTTCGTGACAAGAAAATTCTCTTGATTAACGGCCGAGGTTTTAACTGGAAGGATCCTGACCATTTCCGTGTGGTGTATTTGCCCCGTGTAGAAGTTTTGGAGGATGCGATTAAGAATCTTGCTGACTTTTTAAGTTACTATAAACAGCGTTAGAATAAATATCCACCCGCATAGCGGGTGGATATTTATTATGCAATATGAGGATTTAAAACAATAAGAGTATATTTTCTAAAAATTATCATTGCAATTGATGTATTTACTTGACAAATTGATATTTTAATGATATTCTGTAGAATAGAATTCTGAATAATGCATATCTTATAGAAATATATTCTTATGTGGGGTGTTTGAAGTGATTATAGCTACAATACATAATTTGTTTAATGAACTTACTGAAACAGAAAAGAGAATTGCTTCTTTTATTCTGAAATTTCCTGATAAAATTGTGAATATGACGTCAAAAGAGCTTGCAGAAACTTGTGATACAGTGCCGTCGGCGGTTAATCGTATGTGCAAATCCATTGGGGTAGAGGGTTTTGCAAAATTGAGACTATCCTTGGCGAGTGAAGTGTCAAAGGAAGAATTTTCTAAAAATAGTGCTCCTTTTGATAAGGAAGATACTCCAAAGGTCATTTTTAACAAGGTTTTTAATTCTGGTATAAATACACTAAAAAACACATATGAAATGCTTGATTTTACAAAAATAGATTTGATGGCAAAAAAGATTGCGTCAGCAAATCGTGTGTTTATATTTGGAGTAGGTACATCCGCTGTTGTCGCGGTTGATGCGGCTTATCGTTTTTCTCAGCTTGATATTCAGGCATACGCATATACAGATATTCTTCAAATGAATGTTATGGCAAAAAATATGAAAGAGGGAGATGTTGCTTTTGGTATTTCACATAGTGGAACTACAAAAGCAGTTGTTGATACAATGCGTTGTTCAAAACAAGCGGGTGCAACAACAATATCTTTAACCAGTTTTACAAAAAGTTTTTTATATAATGAAAGTGATTATTCGGTTTCAGTGTATGCCGATGAAAAGAATTATCCTGTTGAAGCTGTGTCTGCACGCGTAGCGCATATATGCGTAATAGATGCACTTATGCTTACAATCGCTTCACTTAATTATGAAGATTATTTAAAACATATTTCAAAGAGAAATAAAACTTTAGATTATATAAGGTATTGATAAGAACAATAACTATTGTGAATTTATGAAAATACATAAAACAAAGAACAGAAAGGAGAATCGCTTGTAAGCGATATAATAAAATGGAAATTTTTGCAGCCACATTAAATCAAATATGTTTTCTTTTTGGTTTTATAGTAATAGGATACATACTTGTTAAACTAAAAATATTACCTGATAATTCAGCTATGGTTTTATCAAAACTGGAAAATACAATCTTTATACCTGCACTTGTTATGGGAACATTTATCGAAAACTTTACAATAGAGCGAATTGGTACTGCATGGAAGTTGTTGTCCGTAAGCTTTTTGATAGCATTTATTGCAATTCCTTTTGCAATATTAGTTTCAAAATTACTTACAAAGGATAAATATATTCAAAAAATTTATACTTATGGTTTATCATTTTCAAATTTTGGATTTATGGGTAACGCGGTTGTAAGCAGTATTTTTCCGGACATTTTCTTTGAATACTTAATTTTTACACTGCCCCTTTGGATGTTGATATTCCTTTGGGGTGTACCTAGACTTCTTATTGCAGATTCAGCGAAAAAACAAACATTTAAAGATAACCTAAAGTCTTTTGTTAACCCTATGTTTGTTGCAATGCTTATAGGAATTGCAATAGGTTTGTTTCAAATTTCAATTCCACGTTGGGGAGTTTCAATTATAGATGTTGCTGGTAGTTGCATGTCACCTATAGCTATGATTCTTACAGGTGTGGTAGTGTCGACAATATCTCTGAAAAAAACATTTACCAATATAAGAATTTATATTATCTCATTTGTCAGACTTGTTGTTATGCCTGTAATTTTTATAGTTGTTGTTTCATTCTTTGAAATACCAGAGACAATTTATATTTGCGGAATTTGCTCACTTGCTATGCCACTTGGGCTTAATACAATTGTTATTCCAAGTGGACTTGGTAAGGATACGTCGGTGGCTTCAGGTATGACGGTTATTTCCCATCTGCTTGCAATCATAACAATTCCATTAATTTTTATGCTTATAAAATAATATAACAACTTATTACATTTTGCCGAACAAAAACACTTCTTAGAGACGTTTTTGTTCGGTATTTTATTTATAAAAATTAATATTTTTAGTGATAAAACTTAAAAGGCATGAAAATGCAAGTAGGTATTGCATATGTATTATAAATACCAAATAGGGAAAATTAAATTTAAACTGCAACTTAAGGTTGACAAAAGTTCAATGTAAAGTTGCTTGATAGATGTATTTTTATTTGATATCATAAATATGCTTTTACATATAAAAGGAGTTGTGATTAAATGAAAATAGGAGATAAAATTGCAAAACTTCGTATAGAAAAAGGAATTTCCCAGGAGCAACTGGCAGAAATAATGTCTGTTTCAAGACAATCTGTTTCAAAATGGGAGATAAATCAGGCACTTCCACAAATTGATAAAGTAATTCAGCTTTGTGAGTTGTTTGCTGTTTCAACAGATGAACTCTTGCGAGAGGATATTTGTATTAAGAGTAAAGAAAAACAAGAATTACCAAATAAATATTTTGGTACGGATGGTTTCAGAGGAGAGGCAAATGTTGGTCCTACTGCGACACAGGCATATAAAGTAGGCAGATTTTTAGGCTGGTACTATTCTTCAAAAATCAAAGCAGGACAAAGGCCTAAAATAGTAATTGGTAAAGACACAAGACGTTCAAGCTATATGCTTGAGTATGCAATTGCAGCAGGTATTACTGCGTCGGGTGCAGATGCTTACATGCTACATGTTACAACAACGCCAAGTGTTTCTTATGTTACAAGACTTGAGGAGTTTGATTGTGGAATTATGATAACTGCTTCTCATAATCCATATTACGATAATGGGATAAAAATAATAAACAGGTACGGCGAAAAACTTGATGATGAGACTGCATCATACATTGAGGCTTATATTGATGGAGAATTGAAATTACTGGGTGTAGAAGATGATTTGCCATACGCCAAAAGGGAGCAAATAGGTTGCATTGTAGACCACTCTGCAGGCAGAAACAGGTATGTAGGATATTTAATATCTCTTGCGTCGCACTCATATAAGCATTTGAGAATAGGACTTGATTGTGCAAATGGTGCATCGTGGATGATAGCAAAATCGGTCTTTGGGGCACTTGGGGCAAGTGTGGTTACTGTTGGAACACAGCCAAACGGATTGAATGTTAATCAAAATTGTGGTTCAACCCATATTGAAAATTTGTGTAGGATAGTAAAAGAAAAACATTTAGATGTAGGTTTTGCGTTTGATGGTGATGCAGACAGATGTATTGCAGTAGACGAAAATGGCAACATTGTTGATGGTGACAAAATGATGTACATTTTAGGTAAAAGATTAAAGCAAAGAGGAATTTTAAATGATGATACTATTGTTTTGACTATTATGTCAAACAGCGGGCTTATAAAAAGCCTTGAAAATATTGGGATAAAATGTATAAAAACAAATGTTGGCGACAGGTTTGTGTACGAAGCAATGCAAAATAATGATTATTGTTTAGGTGGTGAACAGTCAGGGCACATAATTTTGAAAAAGTATGCAACAACCGGAGATGGAATTTTAACTGCAATAATGATTGCTGAACAAATGTGTGATGCGAAAAGTTCTCTTTCAGTACTTGCAAAAGATGTGGTTTTATATCCACAGTACACAAAAAATATATATGTTAAAAACAAAGATAAGGCGGTAGAAGATAAGGAGGTTCTAAATGCAGTTAAGAGCGTAGAAGATATGATTTCAGGAAACGGCAGGGTGCTGTTAAGGAAAAGCGGTACCGAACCTGTAGTGCGTGTTATGATAGAATGTGAAGATGAAAGAAAATGTGAAGAGTATGCCGATTTAATAAGTGATATGATTGAAAAAAGGGGACATAGTATTGACTAAAAAAGTAAAAACTATTGAATTGTTTGATTTAAAGTCGGAACTTATAAAAGACATATTTGAAAGTTTTATATATCCTTGGGAAATATTGACGCATATCGGCTTGATATTTAATAAAGGTGAACAATTAACACGATTTGATGAAATACAAAAAGGAGTTTTTGTAGGTAAAAATGTTAAGATTGATAAAAGTGCAGTAATTATCCCTCCTGTGATTGTTGATGATGGGTGTGAAATAAGAACTGGTGCTTTTATAAGAGGAAACGTAATTTGCGGAAAAAACTGCGTAATAGGGAATTCTACCGAGCTTAAAAACTGTATTTTGCTTGAAGGCGTGCAAGTGCCACACTACAATTATGTTGGAGATTCGATTTTAGGCAATTTTGTTCATTTAGGAGCAGGGGTTATTTGTTCAAATTTAAAATCAGACGGCAAAAACGTTGTCATTAAGGGGGAAAAGATGTATGATACAGGTATGCGTAAATTAGGGGCGATACTTGGTGATGGTGCAGATATTGGCTGCGGTTGCGTTTTAAATCCCGGTACAGTAATTGGTAAAAAAACCTCTGTTTATCCGTTAAACTCTTTGCGAGGAGTATATTCTGATAATTTAATAATCAAATCAAATGCTGATGTTGTTAAAAGAATTTAAATAAAAAAGCATCTGCCTTAAGGCAGATGCTTTTTTATTTTGCTTCTTTATTCATTGTTCTATATTCCTGTGCAGTATAGCCAGTAACATCTTTAAAGGTTTTATAAAAGTGATTAAGACTGTTAAAACCGCACATTTTACAAATTTCATTGACCTTGTACCTACTGCTTATTAAAAGTACTTTTGCACGCTGAATTCTTACGTCTACAAGATAGTCAATAAAATTCATATTATTATCTTTTTTAAAGCGTTTGCTGAAATACGAAGGACTCAATGACACGTGATTTGCAACTTCTGTCAAGGAAATGTCTTCGGCATAGTGCTGTAAAACGTATTCCTTTGCACTTATAAGTGCATCATAATTTCTGGCAAACATTCCCGCAAAATGCTCAGTTGCACGGGTAATCATTTTTTTTGAATAATTAATATACGCAGTTATATCCGAAAGGGAGTTCATATATCTTGCATTTATATCAAGGTCTTCTAATGTTTTATCTGTTAAACACTCTTTAATAGCATTTCTTACAGATTTTGAAAGATTTTTAACAAAATCAAAATCCTGGTTTAATACTAATGAATTGTAGTAATTTGTTGACTCGTATTTATCACCCAGTTTTATGAGTGCGATCAAAGAATCAATTTTACTTTTTTCAATATCGTGGCTTATACGCACCTTGTTAATGTGAGTGATGCTTGGCTTTATTGCAATAATATTAGTTGAAATATTGAGGTGCATAATGGTTTTACAGGTATCGCAAAGTGCTTTTAAAGCCAAGCTGAGAGATTTTTTAAATGCCGGCAGTGTATCATCTTTTTTTGAAAAAATAACAAACTCTGTAGAATCAAAAAAGTTAAAGCAAGGAACAATATTCAGGTTGTTGGAATGAGGGAATTGCTTTATGATGGCATCGTAAAGCGTACTTTTCCCGTATTTCCAAGTGTTTGTAATATATTGAGTTATGTTTGAAATGGTTATTTTAACAATAGCAGCAGGTGTTGAATGAACATCGATTTCTACGTTGTTGAGTGCAAAAAGTGATTGCAGATTTATTGGTTCTTTAACAGAGTTTAAGAGATAGTCAGATAAAATCTGTGAAAGTGTTACAGATTTAATGAGTTCATTCTTTTTTAGATTTTTATGTAATGAATTAAGCTTTGCTAAAATTCTGTAGCAAGTATTTCTTAGATTATTAAATGTAATAGGTTTTAAAAGATAGTCGCACACACCTTCTAAAATGCCTTGCTGAGCATATTCAAAGGATGCAAACTTCGACATAAAGGCGACAATTGTTTCATCGTGATTTTTATTAACGTATCTTGCAATATCAATACCGCTTAGCTTTGGAATGTTGACTTCAGTAAGGATAGCATCGACATGGTTTGATTTTAAATATTCAATAGCGCTATCGGCGTCATTGAAAGTAGCAACAGGTTCAATGCCCATCTCTTTCCAGTCAAAAATATTGGTAATAGTATCAATGACTGAATTATCAGGGTCTACAAAAATTATTTTATACATAAAAGCCTCTTTTTTTGACAAAATTCTCATATAATTTTAGCACACAGAAGACAAAAAAGCAATACTATTTTGATAAAAAAGTGTTGTATAAATCTTAATCTTGATCATCTAAATTACCTTGGATTTAACAATTAGAAACAAACACTTATAACAATGGAAATGCTATAAATTTTTGCAAAAAAATCCCCGCTAAAAACGGGGATTTGATTAACCGATGAAACATTGTGTCCAGTAGTGCTTATAGCCGCTTTCTGATTGATAGTAGCCTACACCAAGTTTGGTCATAGATTTGTTTAAAATATTTTTTCTGTGTCCGTCAGAATTCATCCACGCAGTCACAACACTTTCGGGTGTTTCTTGACCCGCAGCAATGTTTTCTGCTGCATAGGAATAAGATATTCCGTGATTTTTTAGCCTGTCAAATGGTGATTGACCGTCAGGGTTTGTATGGCTGAAAAAGTTTCTTTGTGCCATATCCTTGCTGTGCATACGTGCAACATCTGCTGATGCTTCATCCCATACAAGAGGGGATAGGCCATGCTTTGCACGTTCGTTGTTTACCAAATCCAAAACCTTAAGTTCAAATTCTGATGCAGAAATTATAGTATCATCATCTTCTTTGTCATTTTCATCCTCGACCGGTGGAACCGGAACCTGAGGTTTTTCTACTTCTGGCATTGTTCCAAAATCGCAATTGAAAAGCTTAAACAAAATTTTAAGCGGAGAAAATGTTTTTATGTCAATAAACTTATAAGTGACATTTGCCGGATACACTTTTGTGTTTGGACTTTGAGCAAATGTGGTTAAGGATATTGAAAAAGCGAGCACTACTGAAAGTATTCCTGATATGATTTTTTTCATTGGTTTTCACCTCCGTATATTTATGCTAACATAAAAACGGAGCCTTAGTCAATGTAAATATTAACCTATAGCCAGTATATGCTGTTGTCATCAAGAAAATATATGCAGGCTTTTATTGGGGGATTTTTATACATTGTTTTTAAAGCCAAAATATAGAACTCAAGTTGCTTTTTATAACTTTTGATTTTGGCATCTTTATTTTGCTCATTTAAAAAATCTGACTTAAAATCAATAATGGTATATCCTTCGTCATCTTTAAAGTAACAATCAATAACGCCCTGCAACTGTACACATTGCTCATTTGTAGGGGTAAGAGAGAAGTCATCTCCAATATGAATATTAAAAGGAACTTCACGCTTTACCATTTTAGCAGATTTAAGCTTTTTGCCAAGCTCGCCAGAGAAAAAGGCAAATATTTTTTCACAAGGAACAGAGGTTGCTTCTGTTTGGCTTATAATTTCCTTTTCTTTAAGGGTGTTTATAAAAATCTCAATGTCATATACAGAGTTTATGTTTTTAAAATCAATTAGTTCAAATACTTTATGTATAGCACTTCCTCGGGCAGAAGAAGACAAGGCAACAGGAGTATCAACATTTGAAACAGTGACAAGTTTTTCAAAATAATCTTTATAGTCTGTTTCGTCTTCAAGATATTTTTTTAGTTCTGAAACAGAATATTTAGAAAATACACCTTGTCCTGTTTGAGGGACTATATATTCAAGTTTTTTTCGTACATCTTCAGTAATTTCACATCCCGAAAAATCATTTTCTGTATTTTTACTCTCAGTAACTGCAAATTCAATGTTCTTCTTAAAATCAATTCCAATATCGGATAAGTCTGTTAAGGTGTTTTTTGCCATATTAAACTTGTCAAGTGTTATTTCAAACGCTTTATGACGACAAACAGCAAGCATTATCCATACAAGATAGCTCCTGGCTGAAGAAGCAACGTGGGCGGGAAATTTTGAGGAGGCTTCATAAGTTGCAGGAGAAATGGTTTCTAAGAGTTTCTGGTGACTTTCGCAAGAGCCAATTAAAATGAGTTTTTCTTTTGCTCTTGTAAGCGCAACATACAAAACTCTCAGTTCTTCGGAAAGGTATTCATCATTAGTCTTTCTTGAAATTGCCGTACGTACCGGAGACTTGATTTTGATGTGCTTTGATGTATCGATGTAATCAAATCCAATGCCGATGTTTTTGTGTATTAGAAGTTTTGAAGTAAGGTCATGGTTTTTAAGAGCAGTTCCAAGCCGTGGTATAATTACCACCGGATATTCAAGACCTTTGCTTTTGTGCATAGTTGTTATTGTTACTACATCACTTGATTCAGGCAAAACTTTAGGAGAAATCATTGATTGTGAATGTGCAGAAAAGTTGTCGATATAAATGAGAAAACCAAAAAGTCTGCCTGAAGCACTTTTGGTGTAGTTGTCTGCGAGCCTTAAGAGGTACCTTAAGTTTAAAATTCGCTGATTTCCGCCAGGAAGACAGGCAGAAAATTCCATAAGCATATTCTTTTGAATAACATAATCAATAAGCTCGTAGACGGATAAAATGCTCGATTTTTTTCTGTAATGTTCAAGGTCTCTGAGAAATTCTTTCACATTTTCATCGTCGTAATTTAAAAGCTTTTCGTAAAATGAAAGTTCCTTTTTATCGCTCTTGCTTATAAGAAGCAACAAGTCATCGCTGAATTTATAGAATAAACTTCTTAGCACGCTTATAAGAGCAATATCATTATAGGGGTTGTCAATAATTTTTAAAAGTGAAATCACTGTCTGTACTTCAACAGAAGAAAGCAAAGCCTCCTTACCTCCATCGTTGTAGACAGGTATTCCGCATTTTGTAAGAAATGTTGTCATTTCATCAGAAACATTTTTTGATGTTCTTAAAAGGATAGCAAAGTCTTTGTACGTAACTGGGCGAAGTTGTTTTGTCTTTTTATCAGTTACTAAAAAGCCTGAAGAAATCATACTGTTGATTTTATCTGCAATAATTGCACTTTCTTGTTCAATTGCAGAAAAGTCGGTGTACTCGTTTTTTTCTAAGACTGTGATATCAATGTTGCTGTCTTTGCCTTCGTAATCTGCACCGTAATAAAGTTTTTCGTTTTCCCCGTACTCAATTTCGCCAAATTCTTTGCTCATAATCTGTGAAAAAACAAGGTTGGAAAAGTCCAGTATATTTTTTCTGCTTCTGAAATTGCTTGAAAGAAAAATTCTTCTGCCTGTGTCAGAGTCTTTGTCAGAATAGCTTTCGGTTTTTGACAAAAAAAGTTCAGGAGCGGTGTTTCTGAAACGGTAAATACTTTGTTTCATATCACCAACCATAAATATGTTTGATTTGTTGCAAGAAACGGCGTTTAAAATTGCTTCTTGCACATCGTTAGTATCCTGATATTCGTCCACGATAATTTCGTCAAATTCGTCTGAGAGTGCTTTGGCGCAAGCGGTAGGATTACCGTTTTTATCCGTTAAAAGTGTGATTGCCAGATGTTCCAAATCATTAAAGTCAAGTATATTTAATGAACGTTTTTTTGAGGTATAGACTTCATCCAGCTTTTTTGTAAGGCTTGTGATTTCCTTAATATGAGGCAACTGAAGTGAAGAAAATTCGTTAAGTTCATCTAGTGAAAAATTCAGAGCGTTTTCCTTAATATCGTTAATTTTTGATTTTAGTGTTTCTCTTTGTTTTCGAAATGTTTCTACAACGGCAAGAGTTTTTGCATTTTCGTCTTTTATAGTCGGAAAGTTTTTAAAACTCAGATTGTTAAACGCATCAAAGGTGCTGTCAAAATCAGTGCAATTATCGTAACATAAATTAATCTTTTCAAGGTCGTCAGCGATTAAAGGCAGCAAATACTTGTTTGCTACTTCTGCTTCAAATCCTGAAAGTTTTTTTAAATTATCGCTTATGTGAATATAAGAATTTTTAACAAGTTCAAGAGTAGATTTTGCTTTTTGGTATATGTTATCCAGCCAATTTGATTCTGTAATACTTTCATATTTTTTTACAACATTGTCAAGCCAGATGTCAGGATATGGAACAGAGCGCGAAAAACGGTATAGACTTAATAACATTTCGGATATTAAGCTGTCATTTTTATAACTTGTGTAGTTTTGTACAAATGATAAAAATTCAGGACGACCTGTTTCGTACTCGGTTTCAATAAGCTCTTCAATCGATTGTGCAAGCAATAGTGCACTTTTGTCAGGCTCTGCAAGTGAATAGTCAGCAGAAAGTCCCAGCTTGTCAAAATTATCCTTGATTATCTTAGAGCAAAATGAGTGTATTGTAGAAATATTTGCACCCGGGAGTAACAAAAGTTGACGATGGTAAAACTCTTTGGCTTTAGTGTTGTCTTGCATACGGATTTTTTCTTCTAATGCATTTGCAATGTTTTCGCGCATTTGTGACGCTGCAGCTTGCGTAAAAGTAACAACTAAAAGCCTGTCAATGTCGGTAGTGTCCAGCATATTGATAATTCTTTCAACCAAAACAGCTGTTTTACCCGAACCTGCGGCTGCAGAAACAATTACTGAACTTTTGTGATAGTCAATTGCAGCTTTTTGCGCATTGGTCCATTTGATTTCACTCATTTTCCTCACCTCCGTTTTTGTTATAAAGCCCTTCAAAAATATCTTCCTTTGTCATACGCGTTATGTATCTGTATGCGTGGTATTTAGGGTCAAAACCGCATACAGAAGAATAGTCGCAATACGTGCACGCAGATATATTAGATTCAGCTACGGGCGAAGCTGTAAATTCGCCTTTTAAAATTTTATCTGAAAATTCACCGCATTTTTTTAACACTTGCTTTGAAAGGTATTCGTATTCCGAAGAATTTAAAAATCTTTGTGAAGTATATCCTGTTTTTGAGGAACGGGCTGAAATAATATCTGAATGACCTGAAAAATCTGTGTGATGGAGTTTTACAGAGTCGACAGTTTCTTCGCCAACCATATATCCCTGCAGTTTAAATTCTTTCATAACCTTTTGTTCAATCTCTTCAGGCGTAATTTTACCGTCATAATCTATAAGAGGTGTTGTAAGCGCAAGATAAAACATTCCACCAGGTTTACCAAGTTTGTTTTTAAGTGCAGCTGAATAAACGAACAGTTGCAGAGAGAATCCCTGATATACTTTCGCTAAATCAATATCGTGTGGACTTGACTTATAATCGATAATTCTGAAAACATTATCAGAAGTATCTACACGATCAATCTTTCCGTAAAGTGTCATTTTATTGCCGTCAGGTGTTATATGTGTCAGCGGGGAAACAGAGTCGGAATTCGAAAGATCAAGTTCTGTTGCATAGGGAGTAAAAGCACCGGAGCTTATATGGTGAACAACAGCCCACATAGCATCGCAGGCCGCTTTTTTGAGCTTAGAGATGGCAAATTCATATCTTTTACTCAAAGATGGAAGTTTAGTTAAAACTTCCTGGAGTGCGGCAGTAGAAAGCTGGATTGTTTTTTCGTAACAATCCTTTTTAGTAATACTTTTCCAATCAATGTTGTTATTTGTAACAAAAGAAACATAGTCTTCTAAAATTTTGTGAATAAATGTTCCTGAATCAGGTGCGTCAAAGCTGTAAACTTTTTTGGGATAAATATAAAGTCCGTATTTCATGAAATATGAGAATGGACATTTTGCAAAGCTTTCAAGTCTGGATACAGTTGTGTTTATTTTATCTCCCCAAACTTTTTCAACAAGTTGCTCGGTAAGTTTTGCAGACAAATCATAAGTTTTTCCTGAAAGAACAAAGTTAATTTTGTTCTTGTATTGTTCATTTTTTAAAAACCATGCAATAACCTGTCTGAATTCGTCCTTGTCTGAATTTAAAACTGCATTTAAAAGTGTCGCGTCGGGCAGGGTTATAAATTCTTGAGTAGAACATGTAATTGAGTTCTTTTCAGATAAATTAGGGAAAAGGCGTTTAATAGTATTCAAAACGTTTGATGGTCTTAAAATATTTCCGTCAGCAGATGAAAGAGAGTAAGAAAATATAAGCTTTTCACTGGGAACAGTAAAAGTACGGTACATAAAAAAAGGTAGTTCCAGAGCCTTTTGTTTGTTGTCGGGAGCAAGCTTTATATTATTCTTCTCAAGTTGTCTGCGCTCTGTGTCAGAAATAATTCCCGTGCCTGAAACAGACGGGGGGATAAGTCCGTCGTTTAGTCCTAAGACATAAAGGATTTTTATGTTTTTAAGTCTTGTTCTTGAAATGTCACCGCATATAACGTTATTTACCGATGGTGGTATAATGCCAACATCGCATTGGGTAAGACCTGATGTTAAATAATCTTTAAACTTTTCAATCCCAAAACTTGATGTTGCCATACAAACCTGCATTTCGTTAAGACAATTTACCAAGATGTTAAAAACCTGTCTGTATTCAATAGCTTTTGCTGACTCGCCACCTTGTATAAGTTCAGATGTTTCATTTGTAATTTTTTGTACCAGATTAAGTTTGGTAAGCAAGTTTTTTACAGCATTAACATACTCAATGCATTTCGATTTACCTTTTGTAGCATCTCTGAAAGGCATTACAATACTTAAAAATCGGATTCTTGTTTCATTGAGTTTTTGTAAGTTATCATTTCCTGTATTAAATGTCCAGTCAGTATTCCATCGTCTGCCCTTAATGTTGGTTGCAAGGACATAGTTTTCCATAAGGCATATGTCGTCAAATGGAATATCAGTAAGACCGGCCTTTAAGAATGAAAATACACTTTCATAAGAAAAGTTGTTAATAAAAATATCGCATAGCGAAAAAAGTAAAACTGATAACGGATGGTCCGTAACAGAATGTTTTTTGTCAGCAAAATATGTAATTTTATGCTTTTCAAAGGAAGCGGAAATAAGAGGTGTATAATTTTCCTGGTCACCAAAGACAACAGCTATGTCACTGAATTTATACCCCTGTTTTGTTTTTTCAACGATATCTCTTGCACACATATCTACTTCCTGATACTGGTTATCAGAAATAAACAAGCAGATATCATCGGTTTTTTCTAAGTATTGATTATCTGAATAGGAACCATAATTTTTTTCCAGAAATTTAAGTTCTTTATTTTGGTGCTTAATATTTTCTTTCAGTTGGATTTCCTGCGCGGGTAATATAATTTCCGAAATAGCATGTTTTGTTTTATTGCAAGGCATGAAAACTGAAGATGTGTTGTCTGTTGTAAGTGTAATATAAACGTGCTTTGAATTTTCACACAATGCTTTTATAACCGAAATTTCTTGCGGTGTAAAGCCATCAAACCCGTCAATAAAAAATACTGTTTCTGAAAGCTCACTGCAATCGGGAATAATTTTTTGCAAAATATGCAGGTTGTCCTCAGTGGAAAATCCTAAACTTTCAAGTTCCTGTTCAAAATTTTTATAAACTAAAGCAAGATCTTGCATTTTTAGTTTTGTAAGGCCGTCGGGCATAGAATTTATATCAGTTTGAAAACTTTCGGGTAAAAAACCATATCTTTTAAATTCGTTAATTGTTGCAAGCAACAGAGATGAAAGGTTGGAGTTTTGTGCCGAAGCAGAATAAACAGAAAAATCATTTCTTAATGAGTAAATTATTTTTGATAACATAATAGATTTTCCTATTTTGCTTATTTGCGTACGTTTTTTGTTTATATATTTGTTGTATAAATAATGAAAAAGTCTGTTGAAACTAAAAACGGTTTTTGTGTCATCAAGGTATGAAAGGAATTTGATTGCTTCATGTTCGCACGACAAAGATAGCTGTTCAGGAACAATAAGAACAGTCTTAATGCCTGCATCACTTAATTCCTTCATTTTATTAAGGCAAAAGTTGGTTTTACCGTATCCACTTCTTCCTGTTACAAATTGCAATGGCATAACATACCTCCGATATATTTATATAATAAGTATAACATACCCATTAATAGAAAACAAATAATTTTTTGATTTTTTTCACTTTAGCACTTTACAACAGTAAAGTTTTGTGTTATACTGTATCCACAACATAAATAAAAGGAGAGAGTTATAATGAAAATGTTGAAAAAATTAGGAGTGCTTGCGCTCGCATTAATGATGATTATCAGTCTTGTATCATGCGGAGAAAAAGCTGATGATAAATTAGTTATTGGTTATACAATTTACGAACCAATGAACTATATGGAAGATGGTAAGCTTACAGGCTTTGATACAGAATTTTCAGAAGCTGTTTGCGAAAAACTTGGTGTTACACCAGAGTTTGTTGAAATCAATTGGGACACAAAATTCGTTACCTTGGATGCAAACCAGATTGATTGTATTTGGAATGGTATGACAATTTCTGACGAAGTTAAGGCAAACTGTGATGTTTCAAAAGCTTATGTTAAAAACGCACAGGTTGTTGTGATGGCAGAAGATAAAATTGAAGCATACAAAGATGTTGAAAGCTTAAAAGGTCTTAAATTTGCCGCAGAAGCAGGTTCAGCCGGCGAAGCTGCAATCAAAGATAATGGCCTCGATGGAGACTATTCACCTGTAGCTGCTCAGACAGATGCTCTTTTAGCAGTAATTGGCGGTCAGGCAGATGCTTGTGTTATTGATATCACAATGGCTAAATCAATGACAGCAGACGGAACAAGCTATGACAAACTTACATATTCTTTAGAACTTACATCTGAAGAGTACGGAATTGGCTTTAGAAAAGGCTCTGAACTTACAGAAAAAGTAAATGCTATCATTGACGAGCTTAAGGCTGACGGAACACTTGATGCTTTGGCAGAAAAGTACGAGCTTAACTTAGCACTCTAATAAGTTTAATTAAAAATAAGTTATATTAAGTTAAAAAGGCAGATGTTTTTCTGCCTTTTTAAACAGTTTATAAAAGTATAGGATTTAAATATGTCAATTTTTCTAACAGTAACATTGAGTCTTTTTGAAGGCTTGTGGGTAACATTTAAAATATTCGGGCTAACACTTCTTATGGCACTTCCGTTGGGGCTTATCATTTCTTTCGGCTCTATGAGTAAAATACATATTATAAAATGGCCCATCAAGACGCTTATATGGGTTATAAGAGGAACACCGCTTATGCTCCAACTTATAGTTTTTGGCTTTGGGCCGGGACTTCTTGGAATTAACGGAATGAATACATTTGTTGCGGTAATGATAGCTTTTGTGCTTAACTATGCGTGCTATTTTTCTGAAATTTTCCGTGGCGGAATTGAGGGAATTCCAAAAGGGCAGTATGAAGCAGGCGCGGTGCTGGGAATGACAAAAACACAGGTGTTTTTCAAAATTATTCTTATGCAGGTTGTAAAACGTATTATCCCACCTATGAGTAATGAATTTTTAACGCTTGTCAAAGACACGTCACTTGCAAATACCATTATGATTTATGAAATCACATGGAATGCAAAACGCTTTATGAATAGCGAACACATCTTGTGGCCGCTTTTCTATTCAGGTGTGTTTTATCTTGCATTTTGCGGAATTCTTACCCTTATCTTTGGGTATATAGAAAAGAAACTGGACTATTATAAGGGTTAGGGTGAAAAAATGTCAATTTTAAAGATAGAAAATTTGAAAAAAAGCTTCGGTAAAACTGAGGTTTTAAAAGATGTAAGTTTTGAAATGAACGAAGGAGAGGTTATATCAATAATCGGATCTTCGGGAAGCGGAAAGACAACGTTTTTAAGATGCATAAATTTTCTGGAAAAGGCTGATGATGGAAAGATTACTTTAGGTGATGACGTTATTTTTGACGGAAGTTGGCAAAAGTCACTGTCACCAAAGGAAATAAGAGAAAAACAACTTAATTTTGGATTTGTTTTTCAGCAGTTTAATCTTTTCCCGCAGTATAATGTTTTGGAAAACGTTACTTTAGCACCAAAGCTTTTAGCAAAGGAAAGGCCTGATTTTAAAGAGAACAAGGCTGAAATTTATAAAGAAATTGAAGATAATGCTTTGAATCTTTTAAAACAGTCTGGACTTTTGGATAAAATTTCAAGTTATCCCTGTCAGCTTTCAGGCGGACAGCAACAGAGGGTGGCAATAGCAAGAGCGCTTGCTTTAAAACCTAAAATTATGCTGTTTGATGAGCCAACATCTGCACTTGATCCTGAGCTTACAAACGAGGTTTTGCATATTATAAAATCTCTGGCAGATAAAGATATGACAATGATTATTGTAACTCACGAAATGTCCTTTGCACATCAGGTTTCGGACCGTGTAGTATTTATGGATGATGGTGTGATTGCAGAGCAGGGCACACCGGATGAAATTTTTTCAAATCCCCAAACAGAACGTTTGAAGTCGTTTTTAAGTAATATTATAAAAATATAAAAAACAGGTCGAATATTCGGCCTGTTTTTATATTTTCTAAAGGTTGTGATGCTTTTGTTCAACGGAATTGTTAAAATATGTTTCTTTATATTTTTGCGGTGGGCATCCTTTACTTTTATGAAATACCTGTATGAAATAGCTTGGACTGCTATATCCACATTTTTGTGCAATATCTTTAATTGAATAATAATTTGATACAAGCATTGAAACTGCACTTTGTAATCTTATATTCTTAAGATATGATATGGGTGAGATAGAATACACCTTTTTAAATTCACGTCTTAAGTATGAAGTGTTTACAGACAATAAATCGGCAAGTTTGTTTATGTTAAAGCTATCATCGGCAAACCGCTTTTCAATTTCAGATTTTGCTTGCAAGATTTTAGGGTTGGTTTTGTCAACCTCGTTTATTTTAATGTGTTCTTCTACTTTTTCAAGCAATTCGTAAAAGAGAGAGAAATATTTATAATTGTTAGTATCTTTAGTTGAATATTTTTCGCATATAATATCAAACAGTTCAGCGATACGAGGATTTGTGCATTCAAAGATAAAAGGAGTATTAAAAGATGTGTCATCATCAAGACAGTTAAAATTAATTGCAATAACCTGTGTGTATTCAAGAGCTTCAATGGTAAAACTTTGATTTTGAGGAATGAAGTAAACATAGTTTTTTTTAGGCGACAGCGGTTTATCGGCAAAGTCTAGCTTCAAGATACCGCTTTTTTTGTAATAAATAGCATTAAATGGTCGTGCTTTTGCTTCTCGTGAGTAGTGTTTGCAAATCTTTACATCATATCCTTCTGCAGAAACAACCGGCGGTTTTATTATATCGTTCATTTTATCACCTCTTGTACTCCTTTATAATATCACATTTTATGTTTTTGGTCAAGTGTCGAAAATATAAATTTCGCTCGTTTTTTATTATTGACAAAGCTTGTAATGCAATGATACAATTTATTTGAAATTGTTAAGTTGTTTGTGGAACAACAAAAAGCAAAAAAAGTCTTATCAGAAGGCAGAATTACCTTACAGTAAGTGGAGCTCGAGAATTATTTAAAAAATAAAGAAAGGAAGAATTTTTATGAAAAAAGTATTAAGTTTAGCATTGTGTGTTATGATGATGTTGTCATCAATTACCACTTTTGCTGCAACAAAAGAAGTAGGTGCATATGACACGAGAGAAGGTGCCTATAACGTTTACATTGAAGGAAAAGCTGATGTTGGCGGACAGAGTGTTGCAATTTTGCTTATGGATAATCTAGGAAATATTGGTTATATCAATGAGCTTGTTACCGCTGGCAATGGTAAGTACGAAACTAAATTTAAGTTCAGTGGCGATATTGATAATTACGAGGTTAAGGTACGTGATTCACTAACAAATGATGATATTACTCAAACTGTAGAAACAGCTTTTGCAAAAAAAGATGTTTATTGTGTTGATGTTGCAATCAAAAATGTAAGTAATGATGTAGCTTACTACATTTCTGAAGATGATTTTGTTGATGTTGTTGTTGATATAAACAATAAGTATGGTGATGATACAAAAGTTGAAATTATGATTGCAGCTTATAATGAAAACAATAAGCTTCTTGCGACAAAAGCTAAAACTTTAAATATCGGTTTTGGCGATCTTGATATAGCTAAGAAAGTTAACTTTTCTGATGATTTTAGATTGCCTGAAGGAACTGTTAAGGCAAAGGCTTTTGCTTGGCAGGACACAGTTAACCTTATGCCTTTAGCAAAAGAAGATGTTAAGAAAACTTTTGATGGCAATTTAACTTTTGTTAATAAAAACGAAAATCCTGATGATTATTGGGTAGTAGGTCTTGCGGGAGCAAGTACAGTTCACGCTGGTGAATATGCATTGTTCTTATATCAGTACTATGCAACACGTTATCCGGGTAAAAATATTGTTATTTTAAACAAAGGTGCAGCAGGTTGTACAGCTGCTGACATTCTTCTTAGAAAAGACTGGGATATTTTTAATGAAAACGACCCGCTTGGCTATGGTGCATGTGATGAAATTGCTATTATGGTTGGTGCTAACGATGTTGGGTATGCAAGCTATACATATGGCAAAATGGATGATGACGAGTATCTTAAGTTCTACAATGGAACTTTTGGATCTGACGGAAAATTCCATGCTAATATGGGTGAAAGAATTCAGGAGTCACTTAACAACTATGAAGAAATAGTTAAGTGGTGTAAGGCGAATGGTAAGGGTGTTACATTCACTCCAATGACACTTTATGATGAAAGTGATGCATTTGAAACTACACTATCTTACGGCGTTTGCTATGGTTCAAACTTTGCGTTCGGTAAACTTTCTGATGGACTTAAAGAATTAGCCGAAGAATATGATGTTCCGTTTATTGATACTTGGGGTATGTCAAACGAATATACCGAAAGAATCAGAAAAGAGTATGGTGCTTCTCTTGTTATCACAGGTACAGATGGACTTCACCACAGTGCAGATGGTGGTTACATGGTTGGTTACATGATTGCAAGAGGTCAGGAAACTGATGAAATTGTAGCTGCAGTTGAGATTGATGCTATAGCAAATACAAGCACAACTGATGGAGCCGAAGTAAGCGTTTTAGAAAGTTCTCAAACAGGGGTTACTTACACATATTTACCAGTGGCAATTCCGATGTATGCAAAAGCAAGCGGTTATGTGTATGCTGAAAAGTATGGTGTAGATATCACCAACACAATGAACAAAGAAATTATAAAAGTAACCGGTTTGCAAGATGGTAACTACACCATTAAAATTGGTGATAATGTGCTCTGCACAGTGTCAAATACAGACCTTGAAAAAGGTGTAAATATTGCAACTCTTGAGAACAACCCTGGTCAGATTCAGGCAAAAAACATTTATGAAAATTATGCAGTTGGTACTAAATTTTATGGTGCCGCAGAAGAAGATAAGTACACCACCAGAAAAGAAGCGGAAAGATCGCTTAGACACATTATGAATGAAGAATTGATAATGAGAAAAGCAAACGAAAAGTATAATAACGTTCCGCATAATGACCCAAGCTATAATAATTTTGAAACTAAGGATTGGATTGCTCTTAGTGAACAATTCCAGGCAGCGGGTTATGGCACATTATTACCTGCTGAATACCGTTTAAGAAAACCAAATCAAGATAAATTTATCAGTGTAATTCGAAATTGTATTAACCGTACTGCAGAAGAAGCTATGCCTCAGGAACGTACTGTTAAAATTTCAAAAGTTCAGTAAATAAAAAATTTAAGGGCTAAACATTGGTTTAGTCCTTTTTTATTGACTTTTTCAGGTAAAAATAGTAAAATATAAATAGAATAAATTTTGCAAAAAGAAAGGATGTAAAATATGAAAAGGATTTTATGCTTTATGCTTGCAATACTTTTTGTAATGCCATTATCAACAGCTTTAGCAGAAACCAACACGAAATTGCAAATCATAACAGTAAATGATTCAAATGGCAATGGAGTTATTGAACAAAGTGAAATTGTAAACGCTGCAAGCAGTTTTGAAGGAGTAACTTTGGTTTCGTTTTATGATGAAAGCAACAGGCTTATCGCCTGCAGCTATATAGACAATGATAAGTTTTCTGTTCCCAATGGCACAAAGCTTGCTAAGGTTTATGTTTGGGGTACAGCTAAAGAAGAAATAAAAGAAGAACCAAAAGATGACCAAACTGTTAAACCTGAGGTGTTTGGTGGGGATAATGGTCAGATTACAGTAGGATTTTTTGGCGCAAGCACAACCCAGATGGGGCATTATACTAAAATCATTGAGCATTACTATCACACTAGATACCCCAACAAAGATATCGTGTTTGTAAATAAAGCCATTCCGGGAAACAGTCTTGGCAGTTTTATTAACCGCTTTGAATGGGATATTACTGGTGATGAGCTTTCGGGTAAGATTGATGAAGCTATAATTACATTTGGGTTTAATGATTGTAGTCCGATTTATTATGTTGAGGGCGAAAAATACAGCAGGGAAAAACAGGATCAAAACATAGCTCTTTATGCACAAAATCTTGAAAAAGTTATAAACTTATGTGAAGAAGCAAAAATTAAATTAACTATTATGTCACCTCAACTTTTTGATCCTCATGTTGAAAATTGCACATCACAATACCCTGATAGTGTTAATACATATGGGCTTTCTAAAATGACAAAGCATGCAGAAGAAATTGCAAAGAAATATAATCTGCCTTATATTGACATATGGACACCTCTTACAGAAACGACAACTAAAATTCGTGAAGAATATGGTGTAAAAGGTCCAATCGTAGTATCAACTGATGGAATTCATCCAGGTGAGCAGGGCGGATTTTATATGGCTTATGTAATTTTAAAAGCACAAGAGGGCGGAAGTTCATTTGTTGCCAAAGTAAATGTGGATGTTGCAAATTCAACAATGTCAGCACAAAACGCAACTGTTAAATTAACTATGGCTGACAAAACTAGAGTTGAGTATGAGTATCTTCCCAACGCACTTCCTTTAGCATATAATGGCAATTATAAGCAATTTGAAGAGTGGGGAATTCCTGTAACTGAAGAAATGAATTTGGAAACAATTAAGGTTACAGGTCTTGAAGACGGACAGTATCAGATTTCAATAGGTGGAAATGTACTTTCTAATACATATACTTCATCGCAGCTTGCGGAGGGCGTTAATATTTCCATTGACACAAAAAATCCTGCTCAGATGCAGGCGCTACAGTCATATATGAATACTATTTCAAAGGCAAGTTATGAAAGCAAGTACAGAGGAATTGCAACCACAGAACAAGCAATAAAATCTCATCCTGAGGTAGATGTTTCACAGTTTAATGAAAATTCTACCGAAGACGAACTTAAAGTTTTAGGCACAGCTTATATTTCAATGTATAAAAGCTACTTTAGTAATTCCCCAACAGAATATGGTGCCAAAAAGTATGAGGTGGAAAACTGGAATAAAATCAGAGAGCGTGAACAAAAAATCAAGGATATGTCAAAACCTGTTCAAAGAACAGTAGTAATTGAAAAAATAAAATAAATTTAAAAAGGCCTGATTTTTCAGGTCTTTTGCTTTAAAAGTAAAAAAACTATGGTTAAGTAAAAAAGATTATACAATTTGACTTTTTGCGTAAAAAGAGATATAATATAGCGTGTTTATACTTTATTGAATGTGAGGTTGTTATGAAAGCGAATAACTCAAAAACAAACAAGGTTTTAAATAGAAACATTATTTTAAAAATGTTTATTTTGAATTCGCCGATTTCAAGAATTCAGTTGTCAAGAAATTCGGGGCTTTCAAAAATGTCACTGACAAATATTATTTCAGAATTTTCAGATAAAGGATATATTAAAGAAACAGGTGTTGACGTAAATGCCACCGGCAAAAGAAAACCAATTTTGCTTGAGCTTGAAGACGGATGTATTTGTGCTATAGGTATCAGTATTACAAGAAGTTATATAGAAGGTTGCCTTGCTGATATAAAGGGTAATATGCTTTATTCAAAGCGTGTTGAGTTGAACAAGGATACAAATGAAGAAAAAATTGTAAGTATCATCGGCGATTTGATTAGTACTATCAGTAATATAAGTCAGACCGAAGTTGTGGGAGTGGGTATAAGTTCAATGGGGCCGGTTGATACCGAACATGGTAAGATTTTAGGACCTACCAATTTCTATGGTATTAAAAACTTTGAAATTGTAAAAGAGGTGCAGAAATTTACAAAACTTCCAGTGTTTTTATATAAAAATACAAATTGTGCAGCGCTTGCTGAAAGATACTACGGTGGCGGTAGAACTAATCAAAATTTTGTTTATATTGGCGTTTCAAAAGGTCTTGGAGCAGCTGCAGTTATTGATGATAACCTTATTTTAGGATACAATGGTTGTTCTTGTGAATTGGGGCATATCACAGTCAATCCTGACGGAAAAGAATGTCAGTGTGGAAATAGGGGATGTTTAGAACTATATACTAATATGGTAAGTATGGTTGAAAATACCGAAGAAGCAATTCAAAATGGTGCACAAACCATGCTTAAGGTACCTGTTACATTTGAAAATATTATTGATTGTGCAAAAAAAGGTGATAAATTGTGCGTTGACACTTTGGATGAGCTTTGCAAATATCTTGCTATAGGGGTAACAAATGCAATTAATATATTTGATCCTGCAATTGTTATTTTGGGAAATGACATTGCAACGGGCGGTGATGAAATTATTTCACGACTCAAAAAAAATGTGGGTATTACGCCAGTTGGCTCAAAACAGCATAGTGTGGAAATAATAATGTCAAAGTTTTATGATAAAGCACCCCTTTTAGGTGCGGCAACTGTGGTTTTTGACAAGATAATGTTTGCATAAAAATATAAATAGACTAAAAAGTGAGGGCAAAATTATGCTTTGCAGCAGATGTAAGAAAAACAGAGCAGTAGTCTTTGTTAAAAAAATAGAAAATGGAAAACAGTACGATGAGGGGTACTGTCTTAGTTGCGCAAAAGAACTTGGAATTGCACCTATCGATGATATGATGCAGAAAATGGGCTTAAGTGCAGAAAATATGGAGGATATAGAAGAACAGATTGCAGGTATGATGGATATGTTTGAAGGCGGAGAGATGCCGGATGAATTAGGTCCACTTGGCGCAATGGGTTTTTTCCCGATGGGTGATGCTATGCCCAAAGGCAATTCTCAATCTGACAAACAAAAAAATAAGAATAAGCAGGGCAAGAAAAGCCTTTTGGATACTTATGGTATAAATTTAAATGATCGTGCCAAAAAGGGAGAAATCGATAGAGTAATTGGCCGTGATAAAGAACTTTACCGTGTCATACAGATATTGAACAGAAGAACAAAAAACAACCCTGCATTAATTGGTGAACCGGGTGTTGGTAAAACTGCCATTGCAGAGAGCCTGGCACTTAGAATTTTAGAAAAAAATGTTCCTGCAAAACTATTGGATAAAGAGGTTTATCTTTTGGACTTTACTTCAGTTGTTGCAGGGACCCAGTTTAGAGGTCAGTTTGAAGCAAGAGTTAAGAGTATAATCTCTGAAGTAGCGCAGAGGGGCAATGTTATTTTAGTAATTGATGAAATTCACAATATTGTAGGAAGCGGGTCTGCAAATGACGGAGCTTTAAGTGCTGCAAATATTTTAAAGCCGTCTTTAGCGCGTGGAGAAATTCAGGTAATAGGTGCAACAACTTTGTCAGAGTATAGAAAGTATATCGAAAAAGATGCTGCCTTAGAAAGAAGATTTCAACCTGTAATGGTTGATGAGCCGAGCGTTGAGGAAACAATTGATATAATTAAGGGTATTAAAGACTACTACGAAAATCATCATAAAATCATTGTTACAGATGATATTATACGTCAGGCTGTTGTTTTATCAAAAAGGTTTATACAGGGTAGATTTTTGCCTGATAAAGCTATTGATGTTATTGATGAAGCAGGCTCCAAGGCAAATCTTGAAAATGAGGCACTTACAAAGCTTATTGTTTTAAGAAAAGAACTCAAAGAAGTTGAGGTACAGAAAGAAGATGCAGCATCTTCAGACTCAATAGAAGCATATCAGAAAGCTGCAGATTTAAAAAGCCGCGAATGTAAGTTGAAAGAAGAAATTGAAACTTTAGAAAAAGAATGTGAAAGTGCAGTGCTGACATCTGAGGATATCGCAAGGGTCATTGAAATGTGGACAAATGTTCCTGTTCAAAAAATTACTGAAATCGAAAGCGGAAAGCTGATGAATTTAGAAGATAACTTAAAGAAAAAAGTTATCGGGCAGGATGAGGCTATAGGTGTTTTAGCAAAAGCTATCAGAAGAAAAAGAGCAGGTGTTGACGGAAGACTCCGTCCTGCGTCATTTATTTTTGTTGGACCTACTGGTGTTGGTAAAACTGAGCTTGTTAAGGTTTTGACAGAAGAAATGTTTGGTTCTGTTGATGACCTTATCAGACTTGATATGACAGAGTATCAAGAACAGCACAGTGTGTCTAAAATGATAGGCTCACCTCCGGGATATGTTGGTTATGAAGAAGCAGGTCAGCTTACCGAAAAGGTTAGAAGACATCCATATAGTGTTGTGCTTTTTGATGAAATCGAAAAAGCACATCCTGGTGTTTATAATATTCTGCTTCAGATTTTAGATGAAGGTCGCCTTACTGATGCCCAGGGCAGAGTAGTAAGTTTTGAAAATACAATAATAATTTTAACTTCAAATGCAGGTATCGGTTTTGGAACAGAGGCTTTGGGATTTGGTGCTAGCGAAGCGGAAGAAGAAACTGCAATGACAAAGCTTAAACAAATTTTCAAGCCCGAACTTTTAAACAGACTCGATGAAACAATTGTTTTCAAGAGATTATGTGAAGAAGACTTTGAAAAAATATGTAGGATTATTTTGTCTGAAATTGAAAATTCCCTTTTGGAAAAAGGAATTACACTTTCTGTTAAAGATGAGGCTGTAAAACAACTTGCAAAAATCGGTTACAGCGAAAAATATGGCGCAAGGGAATTAAGACGAATAATAAACAGAAAAATTGGAAATACAATTGCAGAAAAAGTAATAAGTGATGAGGTTAAATTCGGCAATATTTTGGAAATTGACTATACGGATGATTTTGTTTTTACAGCAAAATAAGGAGAATTTTTCATGACAAAAAATCAGCTGGTAGAAGAATTTGTTAAAATATATGGCGGCGAAGAAAAAGACATTAGAGTCTTCTCATCGCCCGGGAGAGTTAATTTAATCGGTGAACACACTGACTATAATGGCGGGTTTGTATTTCCCGCCGCACTTACGATGGGAACAACCATTGCACTTCGTGTGCGTGATGATAAAGTCCTAAGAATGAAGGCAACGGATTTAGATGAAATGATAGAAGTTGACATTAGCAACCCAGAAAAATATCACAATTTGTTTTGGGGTAACTATCAGGTAGGTGTTGCGGTTGAACTTAAAAGAGCCGGATATGAAGTGGTCGGTTGTGATATGCTATATGACGATACTCTGCCACATGGCGGCGGGCTTTCATCATCTGCTGCAATAGAAGTTGCAACCGCCTTAGCATTTGCAACACTCTCTAATGATAAAAAAGGAATTATATCACCTGTTGATATGATTGAAATGGCAAAAATAGCACAGAAAGCTGAAAATAATTACGTTGGAGTAAACTGTGGGATAATGGACCAGTTTGCGTCTGCAATGGGAAAAGAAAATCATGTTATTTTCTTGGATTGCAAGGATTTGAGCTATCAACTTGTACCCTTTAATATTGATGGATACAAAATTGTAATTGCAAACACAAATAAAAAAAGAAGTCTTGCAGATTCCAAATACAACGAAAGACGATTAGAGTGTGAAACCGCACTTGAAAAATTGAAATCTGTTATAGCTTATGAATATTTAGGTGTTATTCCTGTAGATATTTTTGAAAAATATAAAAGCATAATTGGTGATGAAATAAAAATTAAAAGAGCAACACATGTTGTATATGAATGTGACAGAGTTTTAAAATCAGTAGATGCACTTAAGAAGAATGATATTTTAACATTTGGAAAGCTGATGAATGAATCACACAATTCTTTAAGAGATTTATATGAAGTCACAGGTGTTGAACTTGATACTTTAGTAGACGAGGCAAGAAAAATCAGTGGTTGCATTGGGTCAAGAATGACAGGTGCAGGGTTTGGCGGATGTACGGTAAGTATAGTGAAAACTGAATTTGTTGATAAATTTAAAGAAGTTGTAGGGAAAAAATATACGGAAAAAATTGGATATTCACCGTCATTTTATGTAAGCGATATTGGTAATGGCGGACGCGAAATTTTATAATTGGAGGAAGTATGGAAATTAAAGAAATTCTTCTTGCTACTAACAATCAGGGCAAGGTAAAAGAAATGAAATCTATATTGTCTGACCTTGGAATTGATGTTTATTCACTTAAAGATAAGGGGATTGATATCGATGTAGAGGAAGATAAAAAAACTTTTGAGGAAAACGCACTGAAAAAAGCGGAAGAAATTTCAAAAATTTCAGGAATGATAACTGTTTCTGATGATTCAGGACTTGAGGTTTATGCACTTGATTTAAGACCTGGCATTTACTCGGCACGTTACGCGGGTGAGGGTGCAACAAGCGATATGCTATGTGAAAAACTGTTAAGTGAAATGGAAAATGTGCCTGATAGTGAGCGTGGTGCAAGGTTTGTTTCTGTTGCCGCAATCGTTTACCCTAATGGCAAGAAACTCACATTAAGAGGAGAGTGTGAGGGAACTATCATAAAAGAAAAACGAGGATCCGGCGGTTTTGGATATGACCCTGTTTTTTACATTGAAGAAAAAGGGCAGACCTTTTCAGAAATGCCTTTAGAGGAAAAAAATAAAATCAGCCATAGGGCAAAGGCGTTTGCTAAATTAAAAGTGCATTTAATTGATGAGATTAACAACTAAACGCTTGACATAAAAGTGTTAATATGTTATTATATTTAAAGGCTGTGAAGATGTGTAAGTAGCATCTGTTACTGCAAAAGAGAGCAGACATCATAGGCTGAGAGTGTCTGTTGCAAAGGATAGATTGTGAATTTCAGCATTGGAGCTTCCTGCGAAAGCTTTTAGTATAAGCAGGGTGTTTTGCCACACACAACAGGCAATAAAGTGCAGAAAATTATTTTCTGAATTTGGGTGGTACCGCGGGTAATATGCTCGTCCCTTTTGGGACGGGCATTTTTTGTTAGAAAGGAAAGAGAATATGTCAGAAAAAACTTTAGAGTTAAAACAAGAGTTTTTATTATCCCTTGAAAATGCAAATTCTATGGAAGAACTCGAAAATATCAGAATTGCGTATTTAGGTAAAAAGGGCAGTGTTACTGAACTCTTAAAAGAAATGAAAAATCTTTCAAATGAAGAAAGAAAAATTTTTGGTCAAAAGGTTAACGAACTCAAAAATGAAGTTACGGAAAAAATTGCTGAAAAAGCAGAATTGCTTAAGCAGAAGGAACTTGAAAAAGAGTTTAATTCAATGCCTGAGTTTGATATTTCAATAACAGCAGATTTAAAAAGAGGCTCATATCATCCTGTAACACTTGCTCAGCGTCAGTGTGAAAAGATTTTTAAATCAATGGGTTTTGCTATTGAAGATTACAGCGAGATTGTAAGTGACTATGAATGTTTTGAAGCACTTAATATTCCAAAACATCATCCGGCTCGTGATATGCAGGATACGTATTACCTTGAAAACGGTCAGCTTTTAAAATCACATACTTCAGCTGCTCAAAATGCAATCTATAAAAAATATAAAGATGCCTTGATTAACGAGGGAAAACCAATTAAGGCAATTTTCCCTGGCAGATGTTTTAGAAACGAAGCGACTGACGCTAACCACGAAAATACTTTCTTCCAGATGGAAGGTATTATGGTTGACAAAGATATTTCTATTTCAAATCTTATTTTCTTTATGAAAACAATGCTTTCAGAAGTTTTTCAAAGAGATATTAAAGTAAGATTAAGACCAGGCTTTTTCCCATTCGTAGAACCGGGATTTGAGCTTGATATTAACTGCCTTATTTGCGGTGGTGAAGGTTGTCCTTCGTGCAAACACAGTGGTTGGCTTGAGCTTTGCCCATGTGGAATGATTCACCCCGAAGTTTTAAAAGCAGGCGGAATTGACCCGGAAGAGTACACTGGTTTTGCATTTGGACTTGGTCTCACAAGACTTGTTATGATGAAATATGGTGTTAAAGATATTCGTGATTTAAACAGCGGCAGTCTTAAAAGTCTGGCTCAGTTTACCGAAGATAAATAAGAAAGGAGAGAGGCTTAAATGTTATTATCAATGAATTGGATTTCTGATTTTGTTGACCTTTCAGGTCTTGATAAAATCGCACTTATTAATAAATTTTCGCTTTCTACAGCAGAAGTAGAAAATGAAATATTTTTTAAAGGCAGCGACATTGAAGGAATTGTTGTTGCAGAAATTAAATCAGTAGAATACCATCCTGAGTCTAAAAAGCTTCATCTTCTTAAAGTTGATGCCGGCGAAGACGAACTTGTTGATGTTGTTTGTGGAGCACCAAATGTAAGAGTGGGAATGAAAACTGCTTTTGCAAAACTTGGTGCGAAGATTGGTGAAATTGAAATTACACCCAGAAAACTTGCAGGCTATACATCTTGCGGAATGTGCTGCTCTGAAAAGGAAATAGGCATAAGTGATAACAATGATGGCATTATGGAAATAACCGATAATTTGCCATGCGGAACTGAACTTAAAAAAGCTTATCAGATTGAGGATATAATTTTTGAAGTTGACAACAAATCACTTACAAATCGTCCGGACCTTTGGAGCCACTATGGAGTTGCCCGTGAATTTGCGGCTTTAGCAGGCAGACCGCTTAAAGATGTAGAAGTTGCAGATTTATCCAAATTTAATAATCTTCCAAAGTTAGATATGAAGATTGAAGACAAACTTTGTCAGAGATATTCTTGTCTTTCTTTTGAAAATATAAGTGTTCATACAAGTCCTGTTGATATGAGAATCAGACTTTTCTATTGTGGAATGAGATCACTTAATTTCTTAGCCGACCTTACAAACTATTTAATGCTTGAACTTGGTCAGCCAATGCATGCATTTGACTCAAGAAAAGTTGAAAAAATAAGAATTAAGCGTTTTGAAAAACCATTTAAGTTTGAAACTTTGGATGGAATAACCCGCGATATTGATGAAAACACCTTGATGATTTGCAATGGTGACACTCCTGTTGCAATAGCAGGTATTATGGGCGGACTTGAATCTGAAATTGTTGATGATACTACAACACTTACTTTAGAGTCTGCTACTTTTGATGCGGTTTCTATAAGAAAATCTACTGTAAGACTTGCTCACAGAACAGATGCATCTATGAGATATGAGAAATGCTTAGACCCTGAACTTACTGTGCTTGCAATTGCAAGATTTGTTAAACTTTTGTCAGATATTGATAATGGGGCAAAGGTTGTATCGTCGCTTACAGATGAATATGCGTTTAAGTATGACAAAATAGATATTGATTTTGATAAAAAATTCGTTAATCGTTATACAGGTATTGAAATTGACAATGAAACTATTGTTAAGACATTAACTGCACTTGGTTTTGTTGTTAAGCTTGACGGTGATAATTTCTCTGTTTCTGTGCCAAGCTGGAGAGCAACAAAGGACGTTACAATTAAAGCAGATATTATTGAAGAAATTACAAGAATTTATGGTTATGATAATTTTGATATTAACACTGCTTTAGCTCCGCTTTACCCTGTTCGTGAAATTGAGGGAAAATCAGTGGAAGACAGCATAAAAGACCTTTTGGTTAAGCGTTATTCACTCCACGAGCTTCATTCTTATGTTTGGGCATATTATGATGAATATAAAGCGCTCGGTATAGAAATTGAAGACAATATCAAGCTTGTAAATGCAACAAACCCAAATATTGAAACAATAAGAAAATCTATTATTCCAACGCAGCTTTGTCAGGTGAAAGTAAACACATCTTTTGCACCCGATTTCGGAGTTTTCGAAATTGGCAGAGTAGTTGAGGGAATGACAGAAAATAATCTTTGCAACGAACAGAAAAAGCTGGCTATAACACTGTTTTCAAAAACTAAAACTATGGAAGAAGTTTATTTCAAACTTCGTGACATTTTAGCGGTTGTTGCAGATGATATCAAGCACGAAACACTTACATTTAAGGCGAAAGAACAAACACATTCGTATGAACATCCTAAAAACCTTAATGCTGTTATCTTAAATGGCGAAGAAATTGGTGAAATTGGTATTGTTAATCCTGTGATTGCTAAAAAAATTGACAAGAAGGCAAACATCGTATTTGCTGAAATTGATGTAACAAAATTTGCTCAAAGCAAAAACTTAAGCATCAAATACGAAGAACCTTCAAAATTTCCTGGAATTGATATTGATATTACTTTTGTTTGCGATAAATTTGAACCTATCAAAAATGCAGTTGATAATGCAAATTGTTCGCTTATTAAAGGTTTGTCTGTTGCAGATATTTATGCCGACGAAACAGGTAAATCAATAACCGTAAGAATTGAATTTTGTCATCCTGAAAGAACTCTTACAAAAGAAGAGGTAATGGATGTCGTTGATGCAATTACAAACGACCTTGAAAATAAAGGAATTATGCTTAAAAAATAATATTAAAAAAACTACTGTTAAAAATAATGTTTAACAGTAGTTTTTTTGGCATAAATTCTATTGATTTTTGCACTAAAATATGTTATCATAATTTAATAAGATAAATATATCCGGAGGGTATTATTATGAACAGAACATATATAAACGAAGTCAAAGAAAATCTTGGCAAACAAATTAAAGTTCAGGGTTTTATTGAAAATTTAAGAAACAGTAAATATATGGCATTTATTGTTTTGAAAGATATTACAGGTAAAATTCAGGTAACTGTTGAAAAAGAAAAATTACCTGAACTTTGTGATACAATTGATGCTTTAACAGGCGATTCAGTTATCACAGTTATTGGTACTGCAGTTGAAAACGAATATGTAAAAATGGGTGGTATTGAAATCATTCCTGAATCAATCATTGCAGATTCAATCGCAGATGCTCTTCCTATTGCAAGAAAAGAAATTCCTGCAACAAAGAAAAAACAGGCAGTAGAACGCTCAAGCATTGACCAGAGAATTGACTACAGATGGATTGATTTGAGAACTGATGAAAATCAGCTTATGTTTAAAGTTCAGACTGCATTTGTTGCAGCAATGCGCGAATTTTTACTCGATCAGAAATTTATCGAAATTCACTCACCAAAACTTATCGGTACTGCAAGTGAAAGTGGATCTGATGTATTTGAAGTTAAGTATTTTGATACTAATGCTTATTTAGCACAGAGTCCACAATTTTACAAACAGATGGCAATGGCGAGTGGCTTTGAAAGAATTTTTGAAGTAGGACCTGTTTTCCGTGCTGAAAAATCATTTACAAGCAAACATGCAACAGAATTTACAGGATTTGACCTTGAGTTCAGTTATATTGAATCATACAAAGATGTTATGAAGATGGAAGAAGAACTTTTGGCTTATGCGCTTAAAAAAGTTTCAGACCTTTATGGCGATGAAATCAAAGAACTTTTTGGTATGGAAACAATCGTTCCTAAAACACCATTCCCTGTTGTAACACTTGCTGAGCTTTACAAAGGTTTAGAAGAAGATTTTGGTTACACAGTAGACGAATCTGAAAAAGGCGACCTTACAACAGAAGCTGAAAAATTAAGCTATGAATGGGTTAAAAAGCATTACGATCACGAATTCTTGTTCGTAACAGATTTTGATGCTGAAAAGAGAGCTTTTTATCATATGAGAGATGAAAAGGGCGTTCCAATGGGTTATGACCTTATCTGGAGAGGCGTTGAAATCACAACAGGTGCTCAGCGTGAACATCGTTATGATGTATTAAAAGCTCAGGCCATCGAAAAAGGTTTGGCAGAAGATGTTAAATTCTATCTTGAATTCTTTAAATACGGCTGTCCTCCACATGGTGGTTTCGGTATTGGTATTGACAGAATAACAATGCTTTTATTGGGACTTCACATCAAAGATTGTATGTTTATCTTCAGAGGACCTAACAGACTTCATCCGTAATACTATAAAAAAATAAAACTACAGAGATTTTTCTCTGTAGTTTTTTTGTATAACGAAAACCACGCGATAGTCGCGTGGTTCTAAAAAGGTTAACCGATGAACAAAAATCCTCCAATGTGTTATAATAAATGCGACCTGCCAGTCGAAAATAAAAACACATTGGAGGATTTATCTATGAAAA
>JAZNOU010000004.1:0-2386 GCA_045589295.1 Clostridia bacterium | reverse complement strand
CATATAACAATCGCAATGATTATCATAAGCGGAAGAAAGCCAAGCAAAATTATCGTCGCAAAGAATATATCAAAGAGTCTTTTCTTTCTCCAATATCCTAAATAGGATTTTTCGATTAAAGCTTCCAATTTTACTCTTGTTTTCTCGTCAACTTTCTCACTATCAATGTAGGGCATTTTTGAATCCTTCTTTCATTTATTCATAGTTAAAATTTAAAAGTGTATTGTACTCTGTATTACGCCAGGGAGAATAATAAAACTTACTAAAATCTTGTCTGCTTCCGTCAAGTAATTTCTCTCCGCTTTTTACATATCCCGGATGGAATCCAATCTCAATATTTTTATTATATTTATTTGCAAGTTTCAGATAGTGCGGAAGCAGTTTTCTTATTCTTGCTTCGTTTAATTTACCCGAAAACAAAATTCCCATAAAATATGCAGATTGTATTTTTGATTTTGCAAGTTCCCTTCGGTTTACCAAAGCAAAAGTTTTTAAAAGCCATTGCTTTATCAAACCTATGAGGTTATATTCAAAATATAATGATGGTGTAAAAACATATGGTGAAATTGGCTCTGCAGGAATACGAATGCTTTGGACATTCAGACCTTCATCTTCTATTACACGCATCAGAGTTTTAAAAATAAGCGGTATCATGTGGGTGTGCTGATGACTGTCTATTGAAACCGATATGTTTTCACCCATAGCCTTTTTCCAAAATTTAATCTGACTTTGTATTTCTGTATAAACTTGTTTTTCAAATTCCTTTCTTTTATTTGAGATGGAAAGAAAAAACAAACCTATAAATGAATATTTAAAGTATCCGTTGTCCGATATTAGCAAATCAATATCATTCGGTTCCGAAAGCGGGCGCCCCTCAACTAAATTGATATGTAAAGATAGTGTCGTATTAGTACCTGCCAAACGCTGTTTGAAATCTGATATTTCGCCGTTTGGCAAAACACTAACCTTGTTTAAAACCCCATTTTCAAGACAATTTTCTATGCGCCTATTGCCACAGGTAGATATACCATAATCATCCGCACAAAAATATATCATACTATTTACCTCTTAATCCCCAAGCTTTATAACAATTACATTATCAATGACTGATATTGAATTTTTTGCAGGCCAGTTATTTAAACTGTCTGTATCAATTCTTTTCAGAAGCTCTGATTTTTCTTCACCTGAAATAAATTTATAATTTTTTCCGCAATAATCATTTAATGCACTGCATAAAACACTTTGACCAACTATTTCATCATCTGCTCTCAAAATATAGCCATCTGTTGTTCCCGTCATATCAGGTGGTAGCTCTGCGCTGTAAGCCTCACTTTCGGGAAGATAGCCTAAAACTAAAATACTATCACATTTTTTTGCACCTTCGGTCTGTTCGATTCGGTCTGCAATACGAATTAAAGTGCCATAAGACTTTTCATAAGCCATATTCAGTTTATGATAACTGACATTTGCAATAATTGTCTGATTAAATATTAGTAAAGCCGAAACACCAAGTATTGCCCAAGACTTTAAAGCATTTTGCTCTGAATTTTCGTATTGCAGTATAAGCAACAAATAAAATACTAAAAAACCCATTTTCATCAGGTTATGATAATCTATTCCGCTGTTTATAAAGCTAAGCACACTTGCTCCGATAGGCAGTAAAATCACGAAAACGCCAAGCATCAGGATTTTGCCAATACTTAATTCGTTTTTAATAACATCTACCAAATATAAGACAAAAGTCAAAACAAACACAATAGAGTTTATGATGCCAAACACATTTGCTCCTTTTGAAAAATCAAAGAAATAGCCGGTAAAAGACTCTTTTGTAGTGTATAATGCCCCTGCTACATCAATGCCTTTCAAAGAAGCTGCATTGTCAAATCCCTGATAGTCTAAAAGTGTTGTTCCAGTCAATTTAAGAAGAACTGTCATCACCAGATAATACAGTGCCATACCCAAAACGCCTGTCAGTAAAAATTTAAGGCTTTTGAATATAACTTTTTTTACATCTGTATTCTTGTAAATCAGTTCCAGAATCAAACTTAAAAGCAGAAGCATTATTGTAACTGTTATGTATGCCTGATATATTCCTGCTGATAATGCTATCAATACCAAAGAACCAATATAACAAGGATTGTCCTTTGTGATGAGCATCGCCGCAATACACGAAAAAAGGAATGCAATGGCATATCCATCTGCTACATAGTTATACATCATTACAGACGTAACCGTAGGGAACGTGGTAACTAATGCACCTATAAGTGCTGCTGTTATATTTTTTCTGACACCAAACATTTTTAAGATGCATACAGCACCAAGACCGTGAAGGATTATTGCCATAATACCTGTAATAAAGGGCAGATCATAAAAGGAACTTGGAGCA
>JAZNOU010000003.1:0-43273 GCA_045589295.1 Clostridia bacterium | reverse complement strand
CTGAATATAGTTTGTCATCTTGGCTAGCTCCTGTAGTAGTTGATTCATTAAGTCTGCTTGATTCTCGGCTATCATATCGTTCGTTGCCAATGCCGTTATCATTTCGTACAGCTTCGGTTGAAATTCTACCATATCCTTCATTAGTTGTATCTCGATTGACCTCTGTTTCTTCGGTATGGAGCATATCTCCACTTGATAAGTCTGTTGTGCGAGTTCTTCCAAATTTGAAGAGTTCCTCTTGATTAATTCTTCCATCGAGAAGTTCTTTTGTGAGTTGTTCTCGTATCTTGAATTCATTTTCAATCATCTCCTTTAAAAATTTATCATCGTGCAGTTTAATATCCCTGCACAGTTTTCCATTCGGACAAGTGAAAGTGATATATTTTCTCTCATCCGTCCACCTCATTTGGTATCCTCGTTTTGCCATTTCTTTTGTAAATTTATTTCGATTACCGCTACATTTCATAGCATCTTGAATATCACTCATAAGTCTGAACTTCCAGCTCTGACCTTTTTCTGCAGCACGATATTCTCTTGTTGAAATACTTCTGCCGCCTTTTTGATAAGGCGGTAGCACAGAGAAGCCATGACTGATACAAATTTCATCACTTATATCTCTTAATACTTTTAGGGAGTTGGGGGTGAAATGTATCTTAGAACCGTTTTCAAAATTCACAGAATTAACAACAAAATTGGAGTGTAAATGTGGCTCGTCCATATGTGTACAAACTAAAACTTCATGTCCCGGCCAAGCTCGTTTAGCAAACTCAATTCCTACCTCATGTACTTGCTCGGGTGTGATTTTTTCTTCAGGTGAAAACGATTGAGAAAAATGATAGAAATTCATACCGGTTTCTTTATGATAAACTGCTTTTGTTGTCATAAATTCTGCATAGGCATTTTCGCCAATACAATTAATTCCGGTGATTAATTTTCTGCCTGAATTCACATCAAACGTTTTCTCTTCCCTCAGACAATAATTGATGAGACCACGCATTGCGCTTGGGCTTTGTTTTGCTTCAGGAATTACATTTACTGTTGCCATTAATCTCGCCTCGCAATCTCTCCAATGCGATCATTTAATTTGTTAATAGCACTGACAAATTCTTCGAAATTATATGAGTAAAACACCTTTGCGTTAACCTTCTGTGTCAGCTGATTAATATTGTTACCGATGCGCTTAAATTCTAATAAAAACGGTTGCATATCGACAGGAATATAGATGGGTGTTTCGTTGGAAAGTCTGACCATATAATCTGTAACACTTAGTTCTGCTTTGTCTGCACGCTTTTGAATATATTGTTTTTCTTTCTCTGTAACTCGTATTGTTAATGTCTTATCTCTTTTTTTTTTGACATTTATATTACCTCCTTAATCAAAGTGGGTCCGGGCTTCTGCCCGAATAGTGTGCCGTCAGGGCGGCACAACGCGTCAGGCGGACAGCCGGACGCTATGCTTGCCCCAGACCAAGTCTGGGAAAAACTCAAATTCTCGTGCCCGATAATTTTTAGGGATATTGGAATAAAAAAATAATTGATTTGCAAATCTCTGTGAGAGAAGCTAATCAATTAGATCATCGTTTTATTTTATTGGCTATATTATTCTTATCCAATAACCCTTTTGTTATTATTAACTTAGTATTATTTGTAGCCGTTTTTCACACCACCTAAGTCAAAAAACAACCACCATTTATTCAAGCACTTTCTCGGTCAACCGATAGAGATTAGATGTGGAACATCCATTGCTCTTTTTGCGATTTACCTTGATTATGTAACCTGACTCAACCAACTTGGGTATCGTATTTTTAACAGTTGATAAACCAATACCTGTATCCTGATGTATAGTATCAAAAGAAGGGAAGCAGGAGTTGTCATCACCTGACCTCATACAGAGATAACACAGTATCTTAAATTCGTTTCCGCTGATACTTTTATCAGTAATAATTTTATTGAGTATAGTTGTAAATTTACCTTTTAATTTTTTCATTGTATAACCTCCTTTTTGCAAACAAAAAAGCCGTACCATTTCTGATACGACTTGAGTATTTGTATTTAGATATTTTTGTTAATGATAGCTTTTATTGTTGCAGAATCTTCCTCATCATCACACTTGAACTTAAAGCTTTTATGAAATATTTGTCCGTAGGATATCGTTCCATCGCAGTTATGTAATTTAAGAATCCAACCTTTGTTATTATTGCGAAAGAATGCTTCCAGAGAGGTTGATATTTTTATCAGACTTCCATTTGAAAGGCTTTTTTCTCTCTTATGGATGATATCCGGATTTTCAAATATTTCTACCATGTTATCATAAAAACTATCAAAAATCATGGCTTTCATATAAGTTAATGTGCTTATAAACATGTAGACTAATTCCACATAATCAGGATTGTATTTTTCTTTTAGAATTTTTAAGTTTTTTCTATCCGTTTTACTATATGGTACAATACAGTTCTTGGTGTTAAGTTTATCAAATTCTTCTAACAACTTAGTAAAAAGAGGGTCCGTATGATATCCTTTTGAAATCCGAGATATAATATCAGTTTTTAAGCAATCTACAGATAATGTGTTTGATAGTCTAATAAGTTGCGGTGTCGCCGAAATTCCTTCAGGCGTTTCATATTTAACATTACTATTAAAGCAACTAATAACCAAATTCTCAACAAATTTCCCAAATGGAACATTTTGATGTGCTAATTCTTCTATTTCAGCTATTTTTAAAATATTCTTTATAGTATCGCCTAAGAGAGGATTATCTAGATTATATTTTAAAACTTCAAAAGTGTGAGGGATTGAATAAAATTGCAATTCTATATAGTATTTATTTATAAGTTTAAAAAACTCAAACGTAATTTCTTGAGGATTTGTTTTTATCTTTTTTACCAGTTCTAGTATTGCTTTACCTTCTTTAGTTTCCCTAAGTTCAGTACCTATTTTCTCACATGTTCTTAAAATTCCCATATTACACCTCCAATGAATTTATTTTATAAAATGCAATTTTACTTATAACCTCACATAATTTATAAATATCATTCATTTTTATAGAATCATTTCCACCATGAATTATACCGTTGCGATGTTTTCGTGCTTTGTCAATCAATTCAAACTCTGTTTCGTGGATAGGTATATTTAGCCGATTAACTAAATTTCGTAATTTTAACATAAAAGGAGTTTCTGTATATGTCCTATCAAATTTTTCGCAAACATTTTTTTCTAACTTCTCAAATTCTTCTTTTGGAATAGATAACTCTTTAAGAATTTCCTTAATGGCATTTTTGCATTTTTTTCTAGTCGGTTTATTAAGCATTTGTTCATTTTTTTCTTTTGATACAATAAACTCCAGTGCTATTATTGCATAAATGATTTTATCTTCTGAATTTTCCGAATTCCAAGCTTTTCTAACCCATTTTAGCGCATTAAAAAGAGGTGTGATTTCTTCATCATTCGTACCATTCGCTTTAATAAGTAACAATTCCATTTTATTTAATTCTTTTAAACATTCAATGAAATTTTTATCTATCTGTATTAATGGATGATTCCTTACTTCCTCTATATTGCCCGATAGTCTTGAATTTGTGTAGGTATTCTCAATATAAAAGAAGTTCGTTACATTAACTTTTGTATCAAATATATTAATGTTTTTGGGAAGAAAATACATTCCCATTCCATGCGTGCTGTATAAACTATCATCCTTCAATACATTTACTAACAAGTCGATTGACTGTTCTATTTGTTTCTTAGATATTTTGAATGCATTGTACATTTTTTCTTCATTGACATGTACTAGAGCAAAATGGTCATAATTGTTAAAATTATCATTAAACTCACATATATTTGACACAGTATCGCTTTCTTTAGTTAAAAACAAAACATTTCCTATGCCAAACTCCTGATCGTATATAACTCCCGTTATCGGTATGATTGTTGTAAACCAATATTGCCCTGCAGGATAATCATCTGGGTAATTTACAGAATTAAGCAAACCTGCAGTAGATACAAGAAAATCACTCAAAGTATAAATATCCATATTCTCTATACTTAACGTGGATGCTAAACTTGTTGCGTTTAATAATTCACTTATTTTTGATTGACACAGGAATAAAACTCGTTCATTATTCAGTGCACAACTGCGTTGTACATAATGTTCACCAATTGATTTATCATTTATGTATATTTTCAACGGTGATAGAATCCCCCAATTTTGCAATTCATCGTTAAAAACATTCCCAAATTCAAATAAAAACTTGATTTTCAACCCATCAAAGGACTCACAAATAAAACTTGTTGGAGTGTATTTCAAAGAATCATAAAATTCAATTTCAATGTTAGTACTTTCCAAAAGAGCCTCGTCAGCGGTAGCTAATACAGAAATATTGTCAATTAATTTCAAAAATGAGGTACCTTTAAATTTTTCATATTCCATCTCGATATCAAAATCTACAATTTCTTCTTCATCTGACAATGCTGCTATCATTTTTAAATCTTTAATGCATTTGCTAACATTAGAAATATTGATAGGAAATACTTGCTGTTTCAATTTGTCCCAACCAACAAGCAAGACTTCGTTATCGGTGCCTAATTTCAAAACATTAATGCATTTATTCTCATCAATTACTATATATAATTGAGATAACAACTTGTATTCAGTCTCGTCAATTTTAAATGTTCTATTAAAAATATTAATATCATATAAATTGTTCATTATTTCACCCTCACAAGCTTTTATTTAATTATACCACAAAATCAATTTTCTTTCAATTATATAAAATTTGATAAGATAAAATTAACTCCTTGCAACAATACATTTGCAAGGAGTTTAATAGTTAAGGTTCCTATTTAGTGCATAATCTTTTGCATATTATGGCGTAAGTTTGGCGTAAATTGGCGTATATTTTCATTTTGCCAACTCGTCAAACCCGCTATTTTGCTGCACTTTTTCGATTATTTGTTATCAAGTGGCTTCATTGTCGGAAAGAGCAATACATCTCTGATTGCGGCTGAGTCGGTAAGAAGCATACACATACGATCGATACCAAATCCGATACCGCCTGTAGGTGGCATACCGATTTCTAAAGCATTCATAAAGTCTTCATCAGTTGTATTTGCTTCATCATTTCCCATAGCCAAAAGCTCTTCCTGGGCTTTAAAACGTTCTCTCTGATCAATTGGGTCGTTAAGCTCAGAATATGCATTTGCCATTTCCCAACCATTCATAAAGAACTCAAAGCGTTCAACATATTCAGGGTTTTCTGGCTTCTTTTTGGTAAGAGGAGAAATTTCGATTGGGTGATCCATAACAAATGTTGGCTGAATAAGATGTTCTTCAACAAATTCTTCAAAGAAGAGATTTAAGATATCACCTTTTTTGTGTATTTCTTCGTATTCAATGTGATGCTGGTCTGCAGCAGCACGTGCTTCTTCTAAAGTCTTGATTTCATTAAAGTCGACGCCGGAATATTTTTTAACAGCATCAACCATTGTGATTCTCTCAAACGGTTTTCCCAAATCCATTTCAATGCCGTTATATGTGATTTTTGTTGTGCCTAAAACTTCATTGGCAACATGTCTGTAAAGATTTTCTGTTAAATCCATCATGCCGTGGTAGTCAGTGTACGCCTGATAGAGTTCCATAAGGGTAAATTCTGGATTGTGTCTTGTGTCTAAGCCTTCGTTTCTGAATACTCGGCCAATTTCATATACTTTTTCCAATCCGCCAACGATAAGTCTTTTTAAATATAATTCCAATGAGATTCTGAGTTTGAAATCTTCATCCAAGGCGTTAAAGTGAGTTTCAAATGGGCGAGCAGCAGCACCACCTGCATTTGATACAAGCATAGGGGTTTCAACTTCTAAAAAGCCTTGATTGTTAAGATAGCTACGGATTGTTGAAATAATTTTTGAACGTTTGATGAAGGTATCTTTTACATCTCTGTTCATAATCAGGTCAATATAACGTTGCCTGTAACGCAAGTCGGTATTTGTCATTCCGTGAAATTTTTCAGGAAGGGGCATAAGTGATTTGGATAAAAGTGTAATTTTATTAATGCGTACAGAAATTTCGCCTGTCTGAGTTGTAAATACTTCACCTTCTGCACCAACAATATCACCAATATCAAGTTTTTTAAATCTGTTGTATTCTTCCTCGCCAAGAATATCTTTTTTTACAAAAAGCTGGATTTGTCCCTCAGTATCTGCAATGTGTACAAAGCCAACTTTACCCATACCTCTTTTTGACATAATTCTGCCAGCTACCGTAACATTTTGACCATCAAGCGGTGAAATCAGGGCAGTAACCTGTTTTTCTTCACCTCTTACTGAAACTGTACGTTCTTCGGTTGTGCAGTTTTCAGAAATTTCTTTTGAAGTGTGTGTGCGAGTATATTTTGTAATTTCAAAGGGATCGCGATTTTCGGCTTGAAGTTCTGCTAATTTATCGCGACGTACCTGTAAAATTTCAGATAATTCTTTTACATTGTTTTCATTAGCTTCCATAATGAACCTCCATAATTGATAAAATACTAACTAATTATATAATAAATTGAAAAAAAATACAAGTTTTTTCTTGAATTTGTTAAAATATATTGATTTGAAATAAAAAGTTTGGTAAAATATAACTAATAAATGTGAAAATGGGGTGCCAATATGAAATGTCCATTTTGTGGAAGTGCAGAGAGTAAAGTAATCGATTCAAGACCGACAGATGAAGGGACAATAATCAGAAGAAGACGTGAATGTATTGAGTGCGAGAAAAGATTTACAACATATGAGAAAATTGAAAGTATTCCACTTAGAGTTATAAAAAAAGATAAATCACGTGAAATGTTTGATTCACAAAAACTTTTAAATGGAATTATGCGCGCATGTGAAAAACGTCCTGTTACAATGGAACAGTTGCAAAATATCGTTGACAATATTGAAAATGATATTTTCAGCACACTTGATAAAGAGATTTCAACTCGAGAGATTGGGCAAAAAGTTATGGATGCCCTCAAAAACATTGATGAAGTTGCTTATGTAAGATTTGCTTCTGTATACAGACAATTCAAAGATATTGATACTTTTATGCAAGAACTCAATGCCTTGATGAGAAGCAAAGAAAATGAAAATTAATTTATAAGCATCATTATTGGTGAGATCAACAATAAAGCACTTAAAAGAAAAAGGAACAATATTCCTTTTTCTTTATTTTTTATGCAGTAAATGGCGTAAGAAACAGTTTTTATACTGTAGACAACAGCAAGAATATTATATAATATGCGCATTTTAACTCCTATCTTATTGTTTTGTAGTTGACAATTACATCAAACTCAGCTTGTTGATATTTTTTATCCCATTCATATTCTTCAAAATCGTGTAAAGTAAGAAAATTCTTTTTTGCGTAAGCTGAGGTGTTTAACACGTCTGCCTTAAATTCCTTTGATGTTTTATATAACAAATCAATACATGATTTTTGTATATATTCTGCCATCTTTTTATCAAATTCATCTTTGTTTTCAATAACGGAAAGCGGTGTGCCATATAAATCAAGTTTAAAACTGATTTTGGGGTATTCATTTTTGGTATTAACAGTGATTTTAGGCTTTTTGTTTACACTGAGATTCAAAGTGGGTAAGTTTTGTGAAACAGAAAAGTACCCTGAATTGAACCTGCCCGACAAAACGTTTAGAAATAAAGTTTCTTCATTGCTAAGGGTGCTTGTTTTTGAAAAGTTTTTTAATATGGTTGTTGATATTTCGTTTTCACCAATCAGTGGAAGTGCAACAACAGGATATTTTTCAAAATCACGTAAATGTGTTACAAAAGATTCCGGAGAGTAGTTTTTATTAAAAAACAATTCGTAATACCTTGAGGGGTTTAATTCAAAAGGAGAAGAAATATTATTTAAATATTCTTTTGCGCTGTCCCTCGCCACAGCGACATAAGTTAAGGGACGTAAATCTGAGTTGGAAATAACAGATTTAATATGTGGTTCAATAGTTGAATTTGTAATTTTTTCAGAAAAAACTAAAAAATTACAATGTGAAATGTCAAGCTCTTTGCTTATAGTTTTGTTTGCGGTGGCTAAAGCAGAATATAAGTCAGTACCAAAAGCATTAATATTATTTAAAGATACAGATTTTTCAGAAGAAGAGAAACTGGTTTCAACACCGCTGCTTATATTTAGCGGAACTGCAGCCTGAAATGTGAATTCATAATTATTGTCACTTGCTTCATCTATTCCTATTGCGATAATATACACCATATCATCCACTTCTGTTGAATCGTAGCAAGAAGACGTTATAAAAGCTAAAATGACAGTTATAATAATTACAAGTATTTTCTTCATTTAATTCTCCTGAATTTTATTAAAGCAATATATGGAATGATGAACGCAATAATCCATAAGATGTAGTAAATCTTTTCTATAACGTTGAACATATATTCCTGTAAATAGTTTATAAACGAACAACATATTATAAGAATTCCAATTGGAGCAACTAAAAATTTTGTTTCACTTAACTTAAATGTTTTTGTAAAGATATAAGTTGAAAAATATAAGGATGTCGATAGATATAGAAATGCCGACAAACAATAGAGTATTAAAAATAGTGAGTCAAATCTTTGTAAAAAATTACCTAATTCTATTTGTTTTATTAGTCTAAAAAATGGTTCATAGCTTTCAAAGTTGGAACTTGGAGGTGTGATGATGCAATATATCCCTCCGATTGTTATAAATATAACCAGAGAGAATAAAAATGAGTAGTTACCAATTTTTTTAATATCATTGGGCTCGTATAAATTAGGTGGCAATATAAAAAACACAATTGTTTCAAACAACATTGATAATATTATGAAACCTTTTGGTATTATTACGTTCAGTCCATAACCGAAAATAGGGAATATTCCCAAAAGGTCGTTTTTATTTATGGTAGCTAGTGTTAAAAGTATAGCTGCTGCATATATAAACGGTACAAAAAAATTATTGGTTTTAGCGATACTTTTAATCCCACATGTTGCTCCAAAGATCATTGCAAATCCAAAGATGCCCCCAATAAAACTTACGGGGGATTTTTGCATTGTCATAACTTTAATGCCTTCTGAAAACTGTCTTAAGGTGAGTGTTGTAACTATGCAAAAAGCTAATGAAACAATTACGCCAATTATCAATCGTTGTGATTTGTATTGAGTTACATCAAGTAAATCTTTTTTTTGCGGATATAGATTTATGCATAATCTAAATAATACAAAAGCGACAACATAAAAAAGTAAAATTGCAATAAATGCAGAATTACCTGAAGTAAGTTTTAAATAATATGGTGCAAGTACAAAGAGTTTGTTGCACAATAAATTAGTCATTAAAGCAATTGCTTCGCATGTTTTGATTTTATAATTCTCCAACTATTTTGCCCACTTTCTGCTAATGTGTTTCTGAATTCTTTGGTGTTTTGCTTTTAGGTAACGATGACGAAATTCACGCTTCCATAACGGCGGTAAAAATATATATTTAATAAAATCGTTGTTAACAAATGATAGATTTTCAAGCATTGAAACGCCTAATGAATTTACGTTGGAAAGTAAAGAAATATTAACAAAAATTCCTAAACTTAATCCTAAAAAACCACTAAACGCACCTAAAACAGTGTAAAAATACCTTGATAGTCTGAATCCAAATGATAGTGAATAATCAGGCGTTGCAAATGAACCAATTCCAGCAAGTGCGACAATAATAATTGAAATTGGGCTAACGATGTTTGCACTTACAGCAGCTTGACCTATTATAAGACCACCAATAATGCCCAGTGTAGAACCAACAGGAGAGGGGACTCTTATGCTTGCTTCTCTAATTAAGTCAAAAGCAATGTCCATAATTAAAAGCTCTGCAAATGCGGAAAATGGTATTGCCTCGCGCGTTGCTTCAATTGCGAACAAAAGATTTGTAGGAAGCATTTCATGGTGAAAGTTTAAAATGGAAATATAAACCCCAGGTAAAAGAATAGATATCAATATTCCAACAAGTCTTATAAAACGTATCATATTAGAATATGGAAAACGCAAATTCTTATCTTCAATTGTTGTGAAAAATTCGCTCAGTGTAACAGGAAGTATCAATGCAAAAGGGCTTCCTTGAAGTATGACGGCAATTTTTCCTTCTATAAGAGCTTCGGCGGTTTTGTCAGGCCTTTCAGTTTTTAGCATTTGAGGCACCAAGGAAAATGTGCTGTCTTCTATTAGTTGTTCAAGTTCACTTACTTGGTAAATGTAATCGCAACTAATATTTTCAAGTCTGCGTTTTAACTCGCAAACCAACTCTTCGTTTGCTATATTTTTCATATACATAAATGCGCAGGGGGTGGCGCTTTGTGTGCCTACCGACAAATTCTCAATAATCAAATTTTGGTCTCGTACAATTTTTCTTACTAAAGCAGTATTAACCTTGAAATTTTCATTAAAGCCTTCGTGCGGGCCAATGATGACAGCTTCTGTTAAAGGTGCATCAATTCCGCGCCTGTCCCATGTTTTTACATCGCATATTATTGCGGTGTTAATGCTATCAACAAAAATAGCACAATCTCCGAAATTAACACTTGATGCAATGCTTTTGAAGTCGGTTGCAGTTGTTGCTTGATTATGAGTGATTAATTTTTCTAAAACAGTATTTTTGTCAGGAGTTTTATTCGGGAACAACATCAAGGGCTTTAGAATGTTTTGGTCAATAAAATCTGTGTTTACCATACCTTCAACAAAAAGTATAAAAGCTTTTTTGTCAAAAATTTTAAATTCACGGATTTTAATATCACCGCTTAACTCATAATTAAAATATGACTTAATGTTCGAAAGATTTTCGCTTATTTTCTCTGTTACAAAAAAGTCTTTTTGTTGCTTTTCGCTGTGAATTGATTTTACTTCTTCAAATTCGAATTTGTTTGGAATATTTTTTTTTGAGTAAAGTAGCATATTTCTTAAAAATTTTGTTAATGTGTTCATAGGAATAGTATTTCTGCTTAATGTTAAAATATGCAAAGTTAGGAATATATTATTAAAATATACATACTATTTAAAAAAACATAAAGTGAGGGGAAAATATGGAAATTATTAAGGAAAAAATTTTTTGGACAGAAAAAGTGGCAAACAAAACTTTTACTGTTGATACAGATTCCGATGTTATTGTGCCAGATACAAAACCTGATATTAAAAAAATTCTTCAAGTTGATGCTTTCGCAAAAATGACAAGCAGTGAAATTCAAAGTGACAGAGTATTGGTAAATGGTAATGTTAATTTTAATATAATATATTCTGCCGATGATGGTACAGATGCACTGCACAGTATAAAAACTACTACACCGTTTACCGATGTTGTTTCTTTAGATGGGATAAATCCTAAAATGACAGGCAATTTTGAAACAGATGTTTCAGGAGTAAGTTTCAAGATAATTAATGGCAGGAAATTTTCAGTAAAAAGTTCCGTGGATGTTTGGGCGAGCATTGGAGAAATGATTAGTACAGAATATGTTGATAACATTGTTGATGAGTGTGTACAGGTTAAAAAATCGGACATATCGTTTCTTTCAAATGTTGCTGATCATACAAGAAAAATTATTGTTAACGAAAATATTATAATACCTCAAGCCGAAAATTCAATTGCAGAAATAATTAAGGTGTCGCCAACTGTGAGTGAATTCTCAACAAAAGTTATAAGTAATAAGGTGATTTTAAAAGGGGAATTAAAATTAAATTGTGCATACACTGACGCGGGAGAAAATGATATAAAAATAGTAAATAGTGCAGTACCATTCACAGAAATACTGGATGTAGATGGAATTAAGGCAGAAGATTTGTGTAACACACGACTTGTTGTTACAGATAATTTTTATAATTGCCAGGAAGATTCAAATGGCGAGATCAGAGGAATTGAAACGTCTACTGAAATTAAAGTTAATATTATGGCTATGAGAGAAGAAACCTTGAGTACAGTTAATGACTGTTACTCAACAACTGCAAATTTGCAGACACAAACAATAGTTGCAAGATTGCCTGAAAAAATCTGTGATATAGATTATGAGGAAACACTAAAAACACAAATTTCAATAAATGATAACGAACCTGCTATAAGTAAGGTGTATGATGTGTTTTCAAAAGCATATATTGAAAAAGCAGAAAAAGATGGGGATAAATTTATTGTATATGGAACTATTGATAATTATGTTTTATATATAACTGAAGAAAAGGATGTGCCGATATATTGTGTGAAAAATGAAATTGAATTTTCAAAAATGTTTGATTGCGGAACCAAAACATCACCTGATGGATTAGTAGATATTAAAGTTTTAAATACGTCTTATGCAATAAATGATATCAATAACATAGATTTGAGAGTAAATGTAAAAGTAGATGGTATTATATGGAATAATGTTGATACACAAATAATTGCTGATGTTGCCGAGGATTCTGCGCCTCTTGAAAATGACATTGCTTCTGTTACAGTATATTTTGCTCAGGAAAATGATTCGTTGTGGGATATAGCAAAGAAGTATTACACAACCATAGACGCTATAAGAAAAATTAATGAGGGATTGGATAATGAAATTCAAAAAGGAATGCAGATACTTATTCCTAAGTTTAGGATTTAAAAAAAGCCGGTACATTTGTACCGGTTTTTTTGTAAAAAAAAAGAGAAACTTACATTCAAAGTTCCTCTTATTGGTCTGAGTGATGAGATTTGAACTCATGGCCTCTTGAACCCCATTCAAGCACGCTACCATCTGCGCCACACCCAGATAACGCTACACATTATACACAAAAAAATTTTGTTTGTCAATAGAATGTAATAAAATAATTTCTATTGACTTTTTCGAAAGATAAGGTTATAATAATAAATTGTTATATTATGGTTAGGAGGTAGTGTATGTCGGTAAAGCAGTTGTTGTGCTTAAACAAATTTTTTAAGCTACCTAAACATCCGTTTAATATGCAGCAAAATGGCGAGATGACATATGCCGAGTGGCAATTTGAAAAGGGTATTGATACAATTAAATTTTATTTAGATCATACTGATGAAAAAGAGATGTTTTTTGGGAAAAATGTTCTTGATATCGGTTGTGGTGCGGGAGGAAAATCCCTTTACTATCTTTCAAAAGGCGCAGAGCATGTTACAGGCGTTGATGTCGTTGAAAAATATAAAGATGAATCAAACTCACTTATGAAAAAGTTGAATCTTGAAGGGTTTGAGTTTGTTAGTGCAGATGCCGCAAAAATGCCATTTAATGATAGTGTGTTTGATACTGTTATAATGAATGATGCGATGGAACATGTTCAAGATCCTGCAGCAGTTTTGCAAGAAGTGTACAGAGTATTAAAACCAAATGGAAAATTATACATTAATTTTCCACCATATAACCATCCTTTTGGTGCTCATTTAAGCGATGCAATTGGTATTCCATGGGTTCATCTTATATTTAAGGAAAAAACTTTAATTGATGGCTATAAAGAGATTATGAAAGATAATCCTGATGGTGATGAAAGAATTAACTTCAGAATAGGGGTTAATAATGATGGAAAAGAGTATTTTTCATATATAAATAAAATGAGTTCAAAACGCTTCAATAAAATAATCAATGAGACAAAGTTTAATCTTGAATATTACCGTGAAGTTCCGCTGAGAAACTTTTTAGCACCATTTTCAAGAATTAAACTTTTAAATGATTGTTTTACTAAAATGGTTGTTTGCGTTTTGAGTAAGTAGTTGAGGTGTATTATGTGGACAGTGATTTTTGTAACAGATGAAATTGACATTGCCAAAAATATAAAACTGACACTTGAGGATTTATCTGTAAAAGTAAGAGTTAAAAAAAGAATATCTGCGGAAAATGAGCCTGTGACATACGAAGTTTTGGTCCCTGAGGCTGAGGTCTCGTTAGCTCTAGCTCAGATTTAAGTAAAAAGTATTATTAAGCAAAGGAATGAGTTTTTAATGTGTAAGCATCAGAATATAGAAAAGAATTACGACCCTAAGCAGTTTGAAGACAGGTTGTATAAAACTTGGGAGGAAAATGGCTATTTCAAGGCAAGCCCTAATTCTAAAAAAGAGCCATATACAATTGTTATCCCACCTCCAAATGTGACAGGACAGCTTCATATGGGACATGCTTTGGATGAAACACTCCAGGATATTTTAATCAGATATAAAAGACTTGCCGGTTTTGAAGCACTTTGGGTACCGGGAACAGATCATGCCGGAATTGCAACTCAAATTAAAGTTGAAGAAACTTTAAGAAAAGAACAAGGGCTTACACGCCATGATGTTGGCAGAGAAAAATTCTTAGAAATGGTGTGGGACTGGAAAGCTAAGTATGGAAGTACCATTACAAATCAGCTTAAAAAACTTGGTTCATCATGTGATTGGTCAAGGGAACGCTTTACTATGGATGAAGGTTGTTCAAAAGCTGTTAAAGAAGTATTCTGCAATTTGTATGAAAAAGGCTTGATATACAGAGGCAACAGAATTATTAACTGGTGTCCTGATTGTGCAACTGCATTGTCAGATGCTGAGGTTGAATATCAGGAGCAGGAAGGCGCTTTCTGGCATATTAAATATCCAGTAAAAGGTAGCGATGAATTTGTAATTATTGCTACAACAAGACCTGAAACTTTGCTTGGTGATACAGCGGTTGCTGTTCATCCTGAAGATGAAAGATACAAGAACATTGTGGGTAAAATGTTGATTTTGCCTCTCGTTGGCAGAGAAATTCCTGTTATTGCAGATGAATATGTAGAAAAAGATTTTGGTACAGGTTGCGTAAAAATCACACCTGCACACGATCCTAATGACTTTGAAGTTGGAAAAAGACACGACCTTGAGGTTATTAAAGTTTTGGATGATAATGCTTGTGTTAATGAGTTTGGCGGCAAATATCAGGGTATGGACAGATATGAAGCTCGAAAAGCAATTATTGCTGACCTTGAGGCAGAAGGATTGTTGATTAAGACTGAAAAACACGTTCATAATGTTGGAACATGTTATAGATGTGGTACAACTGTTGAACCAATTGCTTCTAAACAGTGGTTTGTTAAAATGGAACCTCTTGCTAAGCCTGCAATTGAAGTTATAAATGACGGAACCTTAAAATTTGTTCCTGAAAGATTTTCAAAAACATATTTATCATGGATGGAAAATGTACGCGACTGGTGTATTTCAAGACAGCTTTGGTGGGGACATAGAATACCTGCATTCTATTGTGATGATTGCGGTGAAATGTTTGTATCTAAAGAAGATTTACACACATGTCCAAAGTGCGGTGGCAAACTCCGTCAGGAAGAAGATGTATTAGATACATGGTTTAGTTCTGCGCTCTGGCCATTTTCAACACTTGGTTGGCCGGAAAATACAGAAGATCTTAAATATTTCTATCCTACAAGTACATTGGTTACAGGATATGATATTATCTTCTTCTGGGTTGCAAGAATGGTGTTCTCAGCTTTGGAACATACTGGCAAAGCACCTTTTGAACACGTGTTTATTCACGGTATTGTTCGTGATAGCCAAGGTAGAAAAATGTCTAAGTCATTGGGTAATGGTGTAAATCCGCTTGAAGTTATTGATAAATACGGTGCGGATGCTTTAAGATTTACATTAGCAACAGGTAACTCACCGGGAAATGATATGAGATATTACGAAGAACGTGTTGAGGCGAGCAGAAACTTTGCTAACAAAATCTGGAATGCTTCGAGATTTGTTCTTATGAATTTAACAGATGAAAACATTGCAGAAATAGATAAAGAAAAACTTTGCATTGAAGATAAGTGGATTATCAGCAAACTCAATACTTTAACAAAGGAAGTTACTGAAAATCTTGATAAGTTTGAACTTGGTGTTGCAGTTGCAAAACTTTACGACTTTATCTGGGATGATTTATGTGATTGGTATATTGAGTTGGTTAAGCCTCGCTTATACGAAGCAGAAGACCCGACAAACAAAGTTGCTCAGAGTGTTTTGGTTTATGTTATGAACAACACACTTACACTTTTACATCCATTTATGCCTTTTATCACAGAAGAAATTTGGCAGCATCTTCCACACGAAGGCGAAACAATTATGCGTGCAAAATGGCCTGTATACAATGCTAAAATGAACTTTGAAAAAGAAGAAAAAGAACTCGAACTCATCATGGAAGCAATTAAGGCTATCAGAAACACAAGAGCTACAATGAATGTTCCGGTTTCAAGAAAAGCACACCTTTATATCAAAACTGAATTTAAAGATGTGTTTGAAAATGGCGAAGTGTTCTTCAAAAAACTTGCAAATGCATCTGAAGTTGAACTTGTTGATGAAGCGTTTGTTTTAGAAGATGCAACTGTTGTTGTTTCAGAAGGTGCACAGATTCTTATACCTATGGGCGATTTAGTTGATATGGAAAAAGAAAAAGAACGTCTCTTGAAAGAAAAACAGCGTTTAGAAGCAGAAGTTAAACGTGTTGAAGGCAAACTTGCAAATCAGGGATTTGTTGCAAAAGCACCTGCAAGACTTATTGAAGAAGAAAAAGAAAAAGGCGTAAAATATCGTCAGATGCTTGAAAAAGTTCTTGAAAGTTTAGAAAAATTAAATTAACAAATATGCAAAAAAAGTCGTAAACTTTTATAGAGTTTGCGACTTTTTTCTGCCTAATTTTTAAAAATATTAAGGTATTATTTTATTTGTAAGTGCTTAAAAAGGAGGAGAATATGAATATTTTAGTAACAAACAACACCTTGACTGTAAAACTTAAAGAAGATATTGACCACAGAAATGCAGCGGAAATAAGGAAAAAAATAGATGATGAAATTAATAAAAGACCAATTAAAAATCTAGTGTTTGATTTTTCTGATGTGGATTTTATGGATAGTGCAGGAATTGGAATGATCTTGGGAAGATACAAAATTATCAATGCAATCGGAGGAGCAGTTTACATAAACAATCCTCGCGATGCTGTTATGAAAATTATAAATATTTCCGGCATAAATAAACTTGTGCCAATAGTTTTTAATACAGTGTGTGAGGTGGAATGATGAACAGTAATTATATATATACTCAATTTAAAGCATGTGCAGAAAATGAAAAAACTGCAAGGCAGATAATAGCGCATTTTGTTGCGGATTTAAATCCATCTTTAGATGAACTGTGTGATATAAAGACGGCGGTTTCGGAGGCGGTAACAAATTCTGTTGTGCATGGTTACAGAAACAAAAATGGTGTTGTTTTTATGTCGGCTGAGTATTTTGAAAACAGGCTCACAATAATTATTGAAGACAAGGGTATAGGAATAAAAGACATTGAAGAGGCAAGGAAACCTCTTTTTACAACACAACCCGAAATGGAAAGGTCAGGGATGGGGTTTACTGTTATGGAAACATTTATGGATGAACTTGAGGTTTATTCAAACCCTGGTTGCGGTACCAAAATAATTATGAGGAAAGTAATAGGAACAAATGACTAAACTAACTGAGGAAAATATGCTGGTTGAAAAAAATATTGGACTGGTATATATGGTAGCAAAAAAATTTACGGGGCGAGGAATAGATTTTGAAGATATAGTACAAATAGGTTCTGTGGGATTGATTAAGGCATCAAAAAAATTCAATTCAGAAATTGGCACTAAGTTTTCAACTTACGCAGTATCACTTATAATAGGTGAAATTAAAAGATTTTTCAGAGACGACGGTATAATTAAAATTCCGCGAAAAACAAAGGAAACGGCTATAAAAGTTAAATTTGCGATTGATGCACTTTATAAGAAAAATGGCATAGAACCAAGAGTGGATGAAATATGTGAATATACAGGGTTTGATAAAGAAATTGTGGTTGAGGCGCTTGAGGCGTCAGTTCCGGTTGAATCAATTTATTCAGAAACAAAAAATGAAACATATATTTTGGATACATTATATGTAAATGACCAGCAGGATACAAAAATAGAAGACGAAATGTTTTTAAAAGATGCTATCGAAAAGCTTGACGAGCGATTAAAACAAATAGTGAAACTAAGGTTTTTCAAACAAAAAACTCAGAGTGAAATTGCAGATATGATGGGGGTTTCTCAAGTGCAGATTTCCAGACTTGAAAAAAAGGCAATCTTGCTTATGAGACAAATGTTTAAAGATTAAGATAATTTTTGTAAAATTACAATTATATATGTTAAATTCTGTTGACTAAATTTCAAAAATATGGTATCATATTTATGTGTTCTTTATGACTGACGGATAAGTGGGCAAACCACAGGGAATAAAGAAAATAATTATGTCGACCGTCTGGGCAATCCTTTATTTAAAACTTAGGGGATTGCCCTTTTTTAAAACAGGAGGTTGTTATGAGAAAAATAGCAGTTGTAATGGGAAGCGACAGCGACTTGCCAGTTATGGAAAAATGTATTAATAAAATAAAAGAATTTGGTGTACCATGTGAGGTGCGCGTGCTTTCTGCGCACAGAACACCTGTTGAAACAAAAGAGTTTGCTTCAACACTTAAAGAAAATGGTTTTGGTGCAGTAATTGCTGCAGCTGGAAAGGCTGCACATTTGGCAGGTGCTATTGCAGCAAATACTATTTTGCCTGTAATTGGTATTCCTGTTAAATCATCTACTCTTGATGGCTTGGATGCTCTTTTGTCAACAGTTCAGATGCCGTCCGGTATGCCTGTTGCAACAGTTGCTATTGATGGCGCAGAAAATGCTGCACTGTTAGCATTACAAATCCTTGCAGTATCAGATGAAGAGATTGCAACAAAATTTGCAGCAATGAGAAAAGCTGCAAGTGAAAAAGTTTTAGAAAAAGATAAGATGATTTCTGAAAAATTTAGTTTTAATGGTTAATAATTTCAAAACTTTTCTGATATTTTATCAGGAAAGTTTTGTGCTACTATAAAGTTGATGGAGAGGAGTTTTTGTTTTGAAAAGTTTTAGTGAAAGTTACAAAGAAGCAGGTGTAGATATTACTGCAGGTTATGAAGCAGTAAGACTTATGAAACAGCACATTGCAAGAACAATGACAAGTGGAGTGGTATCAGATATTGGAGGATTTGGCGGATTGTTTAATCTTGATTTATCTGACATTAAAAACCCAGTTCTTGTTAGTGGTACAGATGGTGTTGGAACAAAGCTTAAAATGGCATTTTTAATGGACAAGCACGATACAGTTGGTATTGATTGTGTTGCTATGTGCGTTAACGATATCATCTGCTGTGGTGCTAAACCGTTGTTTTTCCTTGATTATATTGCAGTTGGAAAGAACTTTCCTGAAAAAGTTGCACAGATTGTTTCAGGTGTTGCTGAAGGTTGTGTGCAGTCAGGTGCTGCTTTGATAGGCGGTGAAACTGCTGAAATGCCTGGATTCTATCCTGAAGATGAATACGACTTAGCAGGTTTTGCAGTTGGTGTTGTTGATAAAGATAAAATTCTCGATAACAAAACAATTGAAGAAGGCGACGTTATTATTGCTCTTCCTTCAAGTGGCGTTCACTCAAATGGTTTTTCACTTGTAAGAAAAGTATTTGATGTTGAAAATGCTGATTTGAAAACTCCTGTTGCAGAACTTGGCAACAAATCGGTTGGAGAAACATTGCTTACTCCTACAAAGATTTATGTTAAACCAATGCTTGAACTTTTCAAAAATGTTAAAGTTAAAGCTGTTTCACATATCACAGGTGGCGGTTTTTATGAAAATATTCCACGAAGCATTCCGGATGGCTTTACTGCTAAGATTGACAGAAGCGCAGTAAGAGTTCTTCCAATTTTTGAACTTATCGCAAAAATAGGAAACATTTCTGAACGTGATATGTTCAATACATTCAATATGGGTGTTGGTATGAGTATCGTTGTTTCTAAAGAAGATGCTGAAAAAGCAATTGAAGTATTAAAATCAAACGGTGAAGATGCATACCTTATCGGTAAAATCACTAAGGGTGATGAGAGCGTGGTAATATGCTGACCAAAATAGCAGTCTTGGTTTCGGGTGGCGGAACTAATTTGCAGGCATTGATTGATGCACAAAATTCGCAAATAATTAAAAGCGGAAAAATTGAAGTGGTTATTGCAAGTAATCCTGATGCATATGCATTAACACGTGCAAAAGACAACGGAATCGCTGCTGAAGTTGTAAATAAAAAAGAGTGTTCTTCACAGCAGGAATTTGAAGAAGGCATTATAAATGTTCTGAATAACTATAAAATTGATTTTATTGTTCTTGCAGGATTTATGTGTATTTTGAGCGAAAATTTCACAAAAAAATACGCAGATAGAATAATTAATGTTCACCCATCACTTATTCCATCTTTCTGCGGTAAAGGTTTTTATGGACTTAAGGTTCATGAAGCAGCTTTGGAATATGGTGTTAAAGTAACAGGTGCTACTGTGCATTTTGTTAATGAGATTCCTGATGGTGGAAAAATTATATTGCAAAAAAGTGTTGAGATTCAAGATGAAGACACACCAGAAATGCTTCAGAAGAGAGTTATGGAACAGGCTGAATGGATAATTCTTCCTAAAGCGTGTGAGATTGTTTCAAAAATGATAAAGGAAGGTAAATAAATATGGGAATTTATGATATCAATAATATTGGTGAATTGATTAAAGATAATTCATATGTCGGAAGAGGCATTGTTGTTGGTAAGAGCAAAAATGCTAAATACGCAGTAGTTGCTTATTTTATAATGGGTAGAAGTGAAAACAGCAGAAACAGAGTTTTTCTTGAAGAAGGTAATGATGTTACAATCTATCCTTTTGATGCTTCTAAGGTTGAAGATCCATCACTTATTATTTATTCTCCAATCAGAGAAATAAACAACAGTCTTATTGCAACAAATGGCGACCAGACTGATACAATTTACGATTTTATCAAAGAGGGTAAGACATTTGAACAGGCTTTAGAAACAAGAAAATTTGAGCCTGATGCTCCTAATTTGACTCCAAGAATCAGTGCAATTCTTAATTTTGATAATGAATTTTCATATAAGATGAGCATTTTAAAGAGTTCAGACGGATTAGGTGAAAAATGCAACAGATATACTTTCTCATATGAAACAGTTGATGGCTTGGGTCATTTTATTCATACATATAATCACGACGGAAACCCGATTCCAACATTTACAGGTGAACCTGAAAGAGTTGAAATTCCTGATGATATAGATGAACTTACAAACACATTGTGGGAAAATCTTAACGAAGATAATAAAATTTCACTTTATGTAAGATATATCAATTTAGAAGATGGAAGCATCGAAAACAGAATGATTAATAAAAACAGATAGGAGTTATTACGATGAAAGAGTTTGAATTAAAGTATGGCTGTAATCCTAATCAGAAACCGGCAAAGATTTATATGTCAAATAGTGAAGAATTACCTATTGAAATTTTATCAGGTAAACCGGGATATATCAATTTTTTAGATGCTTTTAACAGCTGGCAGCTTGTTAAAGAATTAAAACAGGCACTTGGAATGCCTGCTGCTACATCATTTAAACATGTAAGTCCTACATCTGCGGCAGTTGGCATAAAAATGAGTGATGACTTAAAAAAAGCTTGCTTTGTTGATGATATTGAAGATTTGGATTTGTCGCCACTTGCAACTGCATATGCAAGAGCAAGAGGGACAGACAGAATGTCATCATTTGGTGACTGGATTGCTCTTAGTGATAAATGCGACGTGGTAACTGCAAAACTTATTGCTCGTGAGGTTTCTGATGGCGTTATTGCTCCTGATTACGATCCTGAAGCTTTGGAAATATTAAAAACAAAAAGAAATGGTAACTATAACATTGTAAAGATAGATCCAAACTACATCCCTGAAGAAAAAGAAGTAAAACAGGTATATGGTATTACTTTTGAACAGGGTAGAAATAACTTTAAAATTGACAAAGAATTACTTGGCAATATTGTTACACAGAATAAAGATTTACCTGAAAGTGCTATTAGAGATTTAATCATTTCTCTTATTACACTTAAATACACTCAGTCAAACTCTGTTTGCTATGCTGTAGACGGACAGGCTATTGGTGTAGGTGCAGGTCAGCAGTCAAGAATTCATTGTACAAGACTTGCAGGTAATAAAGCCGATATCTGGCATCTTCGTCAGCACAAAAAAGTTTTAAATCTTCCATTTATTGAAACAGTAGGAAGACCTGAAAGAGATAATGCAATTGATATTTACATTTCAGATGATTATGAAGATTTATTAGCAGATGGTGCATGGGAAAACTTGTTTACAGTTAAACCGGAACCTCTTACAAGAGAAGAAAAGAAAGCATATCTTGCTACTATTAAAGGCGTTGCTTTAGGTAGTGATGCATTCTTCCCATTCGGTGATAACATTGAACGTGCTGCAAAAAGCGGCGTTTCATTTATTGCTCAGCCTGGTGGTTCTATTAGAGATCAGCTTGTTATTGATGAATGTGATAGACTTGGAATTTCAATGGCATTTACAGGTATGAGATTATTCCATCACTAATTTTTGTTAAAGGAGGCTTTCGTTTTGAAGGTAATGGTTGTTGGTGGCGGCGGAAGAGAACATGCCATCATTAAAAAAATAAAGGAAAATAAAAATGTTACTGAAATATTTGCACTCCCGGGTAATGGTGGAATTGCTAAAGATGCAATATGTGTAAATATAGGTGCTAAAGACATTGAAAAAATTGTTGAATTTGCCAGCAAAGAAAATATTGATTTTGCTGTTGTTGCACCAGATGATCCGTTGGTTTTAGGGGTAGTTGATGCATTAAATGAAATTGGCATACCATGTTTCGGACCTGATAAAAAAGCTGCTATAATTGAAGGAAGTAAAGTTTTTTCAAAAAATCTTATGAAAAAATATAATATTCCAACTGCTGAGTATGCAACTTTTGACAATAAGGAAGATGCATTTAAGTATTTGGAAACTTGCAGTATTCCGGTTGTTATAAAAGCAGATGGTCTTGCTTTAGGTAAAGGCGTAATTATTGCACAGACTTTAGATGAAGCTAAAGATGCAGTAACTTCAATGATGGAGGACAAGGTTTTTGGTGAAAGCGGTAACAACATTGTTGTTGAAGAATTTTTAACCGGTCCTGAAGTTTCAGTTTTAGCATTTACAGACGGAAAAACACTTGTTCCGATGATTTCATCTATGGATCACAAACGTGCAAAAGATAATGATGAGGGTTTAAATACCGGCGGAATGGGAACTATTGCTCCTAACCCGTATTATACTGATAAAATTGCTTCAGAATGTATGGAAAAGATTTTTATTCCAACATTAAAAGCAATGGAAACTGAGGGCAGAACTTTTAAGGGATGTCTTTACTTTGGGTTAATGCTTACTCCGAAAGGACCTAAGGTGATTGAATACAACTGTCGTTTCGGTGATCCTGAAACCCAGGTTGTACTTCCGCTTTTGGAAAGTGATTTGCTTGATATTTTGATAAGCACATCAAACGGAACTTTGGATAAAGCTGATGTTAAGTTTTCTGATAAATGTGCTTGTTGTGTTGTAATGGCATCAAACGGTTATCCGCAAAAATATGATACAGGGTTTGAAATTTCAATGCCTGATGATGATATGATTTATGTTGCGGGCGCAAAACTTGAAGACGGTAAAGTTTTAACAGCCGGAGGAAGAGTTTTAGGTGTCAGTGCTGTTGGAGATACACTTGAAAGTGCTATAGAAAATGCTTACGCAAAAGTTGATAACGTCAAGTTTGAAAATGCATTTTATAGAAGAGATATAGGCCAAAAGGCTTTGAAAGCGTTATAACATTATAAGGAGGAACCCTTTGTGGTATATAGAATTTATGTAGAAAAAAAAGATGGTCTTGCGCATGAGGCACAATCATTAAAAAATGATTTGAAAGAATTACTTCAAATTTCATCACTTGACAATCTTAGAATTCTCAACAGATATGACGTTGAAAACATTGACGAAGAATTGTTTAACTACTGCAAAAATACTGTTTTTTCAGAGCCACAACTTGATATTGTTACTGATGATTATGATAAAGCAGATGTTGTTTTTGCTGTAGAATTTTTACCTGGTCAGTTCGATCAGAGAGCTGATTCTGCTGCACAATGTATTCAACTTATTTCTCAGGTTGAAAAACCAATTGTTAAATCTGCAAAAGTTTATTTGCTTTCAGGCAATTTGTCAGATGAGGATTTAACACAGATTAAAAAATATGTAATTAACCCTGTTGAAGCAAGAGAAGCATCACTTGAATTGCCTGAAACACTTGTAACAAATTATGAAATTCCTACAAGCGTTAAACTTTTGGAAGGCTTTTGTGCTCTTGATGATGACGGATTATTGGCATTTATGAATGAGCAGGGGCTTGCAATGGATTTTGATGATATTAAATTCTGCCAGAATTACTTTAAATCAGAAAACAGAGATCCATATATTACTGAAATCAAAATGATTGATACATATTGGTCAGATCATTGCCGTCATACTACATTCTTAACAACAATTGACAGCGCAAAATTTGAAGATGAAATACTTCAGAAAGCATATGATGAATATATTGCTACAAGAAAAGAACTCGGCAGAACAAAACCAATAAATCTTATGGATATTGCTACACTTGCTGCAAAACATCTTAAGAAAAACGGAAAACTTGAAAAACTTGATGAATCTGAAGAAATCAATGCATGTACTGTTAAAATGACAGTTGATGTTGATGGTAAAGATGAAGAATGGTTGTTATTATTCAAAAACGAAACTCACAACCATCCTACAGAAATTGAACCATTTGGTGGCGCGGCTACATGTATCGGTGGTGCAATCCGTGACCCACTTTCAGGCAGAAGTTATGTTTATTCTGCAATGCGTGTTACCGGTGCTGCAAACCCACTTCTTCCGGTTAATGAGACAATGGAAGGTAAATTGCCTCAGCGTAAGATTGTAACTACTGCTGCAAATGGTTACAGTTCATATGGTAATCAGATTGGTCTTGCAACCGGTCTTGTTGATGAAATTTATCATGATGGTTATGTTGCAAAAAGACTTGAAATCGGTGCTGTTGTTGCTGCTGCTCCTGCAGAAAACGTAAGACGTGAACGTCCTGAAGATGGCGATATAATCATTCTTCTTGGCGGTAGAACAGGTAGAGATGGTTGCGGTGGTGCAACAGGTTCATCAAAATCACATACTCTTGCATCTTTGGAAAGCTGTGGCGCAGAAGTTCAAAAGGGTAATGCTCCTGAAGAACGTAAACTTCAGCGCTTGTTTAGAAATAAGGAAGCTTCACTTTTAATCAAACGTTGTAATGACTTTGGTGCAGGCGGTGTTTCTGTTGCTATTGGTGAACTTGCTGATGGTATTAGAATTGACCTTAATGCAGTTCCGAAAAAATATGATGGTCTTGATGGTACTGAACTTGCTATAAGTGAATCTCAAGAACGTATGGCTGTTGTTGTAGAAGCAGAAAACGTTGAAAAGTTTATTAAACTTGCAAATAGTGAAAATTTAGAGGCGACTGTTGTTGCTGTTGTTCAAGCAGACCCAAGATTGGTGATGACTTGGAATGATGTAGAAATTGTTAATATTTCGAGAGAATTTTTAAATTCAAATGGTGCTGAAAAGCATATTGACATTACACCTAATAACACAGTTGATTATAATAAACCTGCAGAAAACGATTTTGTTAAAGCTTATACAGAATTAGCTGAAGACCTTAATATTTGCTCTAAACGTGGCCTTTCAGAAAGATTTGACTCAACAATCGGTGCAGGTACAGTATTAATGCCATTTGGTGGTAAAAATCAGCTTACACCAATTCAGGCAATGGTAAATAAAGTTTCTGTAGAAACAAAACATACAAATACATGTTCAGTAATGGCATATGGATATAATCCGTTTGTTTCTGAAAAGAGTCCATATCATGGTGCATATTTAGCTGTTGTTGAATCTGTTTCAAAACTTATTGCTGCAGGTAGTAAGTTTGAAGATGTTTACCTTACATTCCAGGAATACTTTGAAAAACCATTAAAAGATGGCAAACGTTGGGGTAAACCACTTTCAGCTCTTTTAGGTGCATTTATGGCACAAAAAGACTACGAAATTGCTGCAATTGGCGGTAAAGACTCAATGAGCGGTAGCTTTGAAAATGTTGATGTTCCCCCAACACTTGTTTCTTTTGCAGTTACAACAGAGAATGTTGATAATATTATTTCACCTGAATTCAAAAAAGTAGGTAATAAGGTTCTTTTGGTTAAACCTGAGTATACAAATGAAAATCTTCCTGATGTTAAATCACAGAAAAAATTATTTGATACAGTAAATAAACTTATTGCTGATAAAAAAGTTGTTGCAGCATATACTCCTGCATACGGTGGTGTTGCTGAAGCAATTATGAAAATGTCATTTGGTAACAGCATCGGTTTTGCATATTCAGACGATATAACTGTTGAAGAAATGTTTAAGTACAATTATGGTGCATTCATTTTAGAAACAACTGCCGATGTAAATATTGGACAGGTGATTGGTCAGACAACTGAAGAATTTGCTATTTCTTATAAAAATGAAAAAATTGATTTGAATAAATTGCTCACAAGTTATGAAAATAAACTTGAGCCAATTTTCAAATGCAATATCAAGACTGACAACAAAGAAATTCCAAAACTTGATTATGTTGGTAGCAATAATTTCAAAGCTAAAACTTCTTTTGCAAAACCAAAAGTGTTGATACCGGTATTCCCTGGAACAAACTGCGAATTTGATACACAGAAAGTTTTACTTGATGCAGGTGCAGAAACTGAAATTTTTGTAATTAACAATTTGTCATCTGACAATATTAAAGAATCAGTTAAATCTTTTGCAGAAAAGATTAAACAGTCACAGATTATCTTTATTCCTGGTGGTTTCTCAGGCGGTGATGAACCTGATGGTTCAGGTAAATTTATTACTGCATTCTTCAGAAATGGCGAGATTAAAGATGCGGTTAATAACCTTCTTAAGAATCGTGATGGCTTGATGTGCGGTATCTGTAACGGATTCCAAGCAATAATTAAACTTGGACTTGTTCCATATGGTGAAATTATTGATACTGATGAAAATTGCCCAACACTTACTTATAATACTATCAGCCGCCATCAGTCAAGAATTGTAAGAACAAGAATTGCGTCTAATAAGTCACCATGGCTTATGAATACTAATGTTGGTGATGTGTATAATGTTGCAATTTCTCATGGTGAAGGTAGATTTATTGCTGACAGTGAGTTGATTAAGAAACTTGCGCAAAATGGTCAGATTGCTACACAGTACGTAGATCTCAATGGAAATCCAACAAGCGATATTCATTTCAATCCTAACAATTCTGATTTTGCTATTGAAGGTATTACATCGCCAGATGGCAGAGTATTTGGTAAGATGGGACATTCAGAGAGAATTGGTTATGGGCTTTATAAAAACGTTGAAGGCAATTACGATATGGGAATCTTTGATTCTGCAGTTAAGTACTTTAAGTAAGTATAAATTTAAACACAGCGATAATTTCGCTGTGTTTTTTTGTATAAAAAATTTTTTTGAAATAATAATATATATAAAAGGAGTGAACGATATGAAAAAAATGTTTTCAATAATTTTACTAATTTTTGTTTTGTTGTTTACATCATGCGGGGAAGAAAATATGATGGATAATAATCTTCCAACGCTTGGGGTTTGTTTTTATAAGTATGATGATACGTATATTTCAACTGTGCGACAGGCACTAGAAAGGGCGGCTGATGGTAAGGTTAAGTTGCTTTTAAACGATGGTAAGGGTGATCAAGGAACTCAAAATGATCAGATTGACCTTTTGATTGAGAAAAAGGTTGATGCACTTTTAGTGAATGTTGTAGATGTTGGTGCAGCACAAACCATCGTAAACAAGGCAAAATCTGCAGATATTCCAATAATATTTTTCAATAGAGAACCTGCAGAATCAGTTTTAAAATCATATAATAAAGCGCGGTTTGTTGGTACAAATGCAAAGGATGCAGGTGTAATACAAGGAGATATTATAACTCAAACATGGAAAAATAAAGATTGTGATAAAAACAAAGATGGTATATTGCAGTATGTTATGTTAAAAGGTGAACCTGATAATCCGGAAGCAGTTGCAAGAACAGAGTGGTCTGTAAAAACAGTTAATTCAAATGGTATCGAAACAGAACAATTAGGACTTCAGGTTTGTAATTGGGACACAGAACTTGCAAGTCGTGCTATGGAGGCGTGGATTTCAAAATTTGGCGATAAGATTGAGTTTGTGATTGCAAATAATGATGGTATGGCTCAAGGGGCAATTGCCGCACTTCAAGCTGCCGGATACAATAAGGACAACAAAGAAAAATTTGTTCCGGTTATTGGTGTTGACGCAACAGATGCAGCCAAGGATTTTATTTCTAAAGGTTATATGACAGGAACTGTTCTTCAAGATGGTAAAGCAATGGCTGAAGCTCTTTATACAATTGGTTCAAATGTTGCACAAGGGTATGATTTTATTGATGGAACTGAGTATAAATATGACGACAGCGGGGTGTCTGTAAGAATACCTTATCAGGCGTATAATGGAGAAAAATAATGACTATGACAGAACAAACATTTTTATTAGAAATGAATAATATAAGCAAGGAATTTCCTGGAGTAAAGGCTCTTGACAACGCACAGCTTAAAATAAAAAAAGGTAGCGTTCATGCACTAATGGGTGAAAATGGAGCAGGGAAATCTACGCTTATGAAATGTTTGTTTGGAGTGTATAAAAAGGATAGTGGCATAATTACTTTTAACGGCAAGGAAGTTGCGTTTGACAAGCCGAAACAAGCATTAGATGGTGGAGTGGCAATGGTTCACCAAGAATTAAATCAGGTATTGCAAATGACTGTAGCGGACAATATTTGGTTAGGTAGGTATCCAAACAACCTTGGGATTGTAAATAAAAATTTGTATTTAGAGAAAACTTTAGAGATATTTAAAGAGTTTGAATTAGACATAGATCCCTGTGTGAAAATGGCAAATCTTTCTGTTTCTGACAGACAGATGGTTGAAATTGCAAAAGCTGTGTCATATGATGCTAAAATTGTTGTGCTAGACGAACCAACATCTTCGTTGGCTTCTGAAGAAGTTAATAGGTTGTTTAAAATTATAAAGAAACTTAAAAGTGATGGCTGTGGCATTATATATATATCTCATAAAATGGAGGAAATTTTAGAAATATGTGATCAAGTAACAATAATGCGCGATGGTAAATGGGTAGCGACATATGAAGCAAATGAGTTGACTACAGATCGAATTATTAAATTAATGGTAGGAAGAGAACTTACCAATAGGTATCCTAAAAAAACGAATAAGGTTTCTCCGTTTAATGTCCTGGAAGTTAAAAATCTTACAGGTAAATATGCACCATCAATTAAAGGGGTTAGTTTTGAATTAAAAAAAGGCGAAATTTTGGGTGTGTCTGGTTTAGTTGGTTCAAGACGTACAGAACTATTAGAAACTATTTTTGGGATTGCCACAAAATACAAGGGAGAAATCATAATTAATGGTAAGCATGTAACAAATAAAAGTCCGCGTGAAGCAATAAGAAACGGATTTGCACTTATCACCGAAGAAAGACGTAAAGATGGAATATTTGGCGGACTTGATATTACGTTTAATTCGGTTATCACAAGTATAAAAAAATACAGTCGTTTGGGTATTATTGATAATAAAAAGACGGGGCAGGCGTCTAAATGGGTAATTGACAGATTTGGGGTAAAAACTCCGTCTTCTGCAACTAAAATAAGATATTTGTCAGGTGGTAATCAGCAAAAAGTAATATTAGGAAGATGGTTGTTAAACGAACCGGAAATTTTTATGCTGGATGAGCCTACCAGAGGGATTGATGTAGGTGCTAAATATGAGATATATCAGCTAATAATTGAATTGGCGAGTAGAGGTAAAGGTGTAATTGTGGTTTCTTCTGAAATGCCCGAACTGCTTGGTATATGTGACAGAATTTTAGTTATGTCAAATGGTAGGGTAGCAGGAATAGAACCTGTACAGAATTTGACACAAGAGAAAATTTTGCAGCTGTCTGCGAAATACGTATAACTGAGCGAAAGGAAGAATTTAATTGCTGAAAAATAAAAAACTGTCAAAGATTTTGCTTGACTATTCACTGTATATAGTTTTAGGAATATTAATTTTGATTGTAATAATAAAAGATCCAACTTTCATTTCGCTTAAAAATATTACCAACATTTTAAGCCAGGCATCTACAAGAGGAATACTCGCATTAGGTGTAGCAGGACTTATTGTTTTACAAGGGACGGATTTATCAGCAGGCAGAATTTTAGGACTTACTGCTATAGTTTCTGCCTCACTTTTACAATCAGTTACTTATGCATCAAGAATGTACGCTAATTTGCCTGAATTGCCATTGCTCTTACCATTGTTGATAGCGATTATTATTGGTGCAATATTTGGTTTTATAAATGGTTTTGGTGTTGCAAAACTCAAATTACATGCATTTATTGTGACTTTAGGCACGCAACTTATTGCTTATGGTGTATCTTGTATTTATATAGATCGTCCGCCGCTTGGTGCACAGCCCATTGCAAACTTGGATGAAAGGTATGTAAAATTTGTAACAGGAGCTCTTAAAATTGGCGCATTTGAGCTTCCATATTTAATTATTTATTTAGTAATAATATCCGTAATAATGTGGTTTGTTTGGAATAAGACAATACTTGGCAGAAATATGTTTGCAATTGGCGGAAATCCTGAGGCTGCCGCAGTGTCAGGTGTTAAAATTTCAACTAACATAATAATAGTTTTTATTATTTCTGGCATTTTATATGGCCTTGCAGGATTTTTAGAGGCAGGGCGTGTGGGCTCAGCTACTAGTAACAGCGGTATAAATTATGAACTTGATGCAATATCCGCTTGCGTAGTCGGTGGTGTTTCGTTTGCTGGTGGAGTTGGTACAATACCAGGTGTGTTGATAGGTACAGTGATTCTGCAGTTTATAAATTACGGACTAAATTTTATAGGCGTAAGTCCATATTTGCAATATATTATTAAAGGTTTAATTATTATTTTAGCTGTCTCAATTGATGTAAGAAAGTATATAGATAAAAAATGAAATAAAGCACCCGGTTTTGGGTGCTTTATTTCATAAAATTATTTTACAATAGCTATTGAAATATAGTATATTTTATGGTAAAATACAACTATAAATTTTTGCAGTGTAGACAATGAGGAGGATGTTTAAAGTGAAAATAAATGAAAAGTTTTCCAAGGTTATAAGACCTGAAAGAGTTATTCAGTTTGGTGAAGGCGGCTTTTTGAGAGGTTTTGTTGATTGGATGTTTCAAAAACTTAATGAAAGCGGTAAATATGACGGAAGTGTAGTTGTTGTACAACCTATTGAGCAAGGAATGTGTGATAAGCTTTCAGCACAGGATTGTATGTATACCCACGTTATGCGTGGTATTGAAAATGGTCAGGCAGTTGTGCGTAAAGATGTTGTTGATGTTATCTCAAGATGCGTAAAACCTTATGACAACTACGATGAATTTTTAAAACTTGCGTTAAATCCTGATTTTAGATTTGTTGTTTCAAATACAACCGAAGCGGGCATTGCCTATGTTGAGGGTGACAAGCTTAATGATACCCCGCCGAAATCTTTTCCTGCAAAAGTTGCTGTTTTGTTATATGAAAGATTTAAGGCAAAACTTCCGGGTTTTGTTTTCATTCCATGTGAACTTATTGATAACAGCGGTGATAATTTAAAACGCATAGTTTTGCAGTATGCTACAGAATGGAATTTGCCGGCAGATTTTATTACATGGATTAAGGAAGAAAATGTATTTTGTAACACTTTGGTTGACAGAATTGTAACTGGATATCCAAGAGAAGAGGATATGGGTCTTGATTACATAGATGATATGGTTAACACTTCAGAAGTTTTCCATTTGTGGGTAATTGAAGGTCCTGAATATCTTACTGACGAATTACCATTTGACAAGGTAGGTCTTAATGTAATATGGACAAATGACCTTACAATGTATAAAACCAGAAAAGTTAGAATTTTAAATGGTGCACACACATCACTTGTTCCATACGCAATGCTTAATGGTTTTGATACCGTTAAATCTTGCATTGATGATGAAAAGATGCTTGCCCATGTTAAAAAATGTATTTATGATGAAATTATCCCAACTTTGGATTTGCCAAAATCTGAACTTGTTGAATATGCAGATAATGTAGTAGAAAGATTTGCAAACCCGTACATTAAACATTTTCTTTCTTCGATCGCATTAAATTCAGTTAGTAAGTTTAAAGTAAGAGTTTTACCTTCAATTTTGGAATATATTAAACGTTATAATAAAATGCCAGAGGAACTTATTCTTTCTTTGGGTGCACTTATTAAATTCTACAAAACTGACATGGTTAACGACGACAAGGATATTGAAGAATTTATGAAAAATGCATCAACAGAAGAAATTTTGGCAAGAACTGAATATTGGGGAACAGATTTATCGTTCTTACTTGATGAGGTGAAAAAATATGATAATTAATAAGCTGGATAATGTTGAAGTTGATTTAAAAACAGGTCATAAAGTTGCTCTTTGTGATATTAACACAGATGAAAATATTGTTAAATACGGTTGTCCTATTGGACATGCTATCTGTGATATAAAAAAAGGCGATTCTGTACATACACATAATGTTAAAACAAATTTAAGTGATATATTAGAATATCAGTATAATCCTAAGTTTTATGATATTCCTGAAATAAACGACGGAGTGACTTTCAAAGGTTATGTAAGAGAAAACGGCGATGTAGGTATCAGAAATGAAATCTGGATTGTTAATACAGTAGGTTGTGTAAACAAAGTTTCTGATAAAATTGCTGAACTTACAGGAGCAATTAGTATAACTCATCCGTTCGGGTGTTCACAGCTTGGTGATGATCAGGCAACAACACAAAAAGTTTTAAGAGGTCTTATTAACCACCCTAATGCAGCGGGCGTTTTAGTTTTGGGATTAGGCTGTGAAAACAATAATGTTGAAACATTTAAAAAGGTTCTTGGCGAATATAATCCTAAGCGTGTTAAGTTTTTGATTGCTCAGGAATGTGAAGATGAAGTTGCAGAAGGCGTTAAAATAGTAAATGAACTTAAGGCATACGCCGATACTTTTAAACGCATAGATGTTCCCGTGTCAAAACTTAAGGTTGGCTTAAAATGCGGTGGCAGTGATGGTTACTCAGGAATTACAGGTAATCCTTTGGTTGGCGCTTTTTCTGATATGCTTATTTCACGTGGTGGAACAAGTGTTTTAACAGAAGTTCCTGAAATGTTTGGTGCAGAGCAACTTTTGATGGAAAGATGCGAAAGTAAAGAGATTTTTGATAAGACAGTCGCTCTTATAAATGATTTCAAAAAGTACTTTATTAAACATGATCAGGTTGTATATGAAAACCCTTCACCAGGAAACAAAGCTGGGGGTATTACAACTTTAGAAGAAAAATCTCTTGGTTGCGTTCAAAAGGGTGGACTTTCAAAAGTTGTTGATGTTTTAGATTATGGCGACATAGCTGTTAAAAACGGATTAAATCTTTTGAATGGACCTGGTAATGATATTGTTGCAATAACAAATCTTGCAGCTTGTGGTGCTCATATTATATTGTTTACAACTGGAAGAGGAACACCTGTTGGCTCACATGTTCCAACCGTTAAAATATCAACAAACTCCGCGCTTGCCGATAAAAAACCAACATGGATTGATTTTGATGCAGGTGTTGTACTGGAAAATGGTGATATGGAAACAACAGCGAAACAACTTTTCGACTACATACTTTCTGTTGCAAACGGCGAGTTAACTAATAATGAGAAAAATGGTTATAGAGAAATTTCAATTTTTAAGGATGGTGTTACACTTTGAGTTTTATCAATTCTGGTTTTATGCTTCAGAATAAGACTGCAAAAAAGCTTTACAACAATTTTGTAAAAGATTTACCAATAATTGACTATCATTGCCATATTAGTCCTAAAATGATTGCTGAAGATGCAAAGTTTAAAAACATTACAGAGCTTATGCTCGGTGGTGACCATTACAAATGGAGACAAATGCGTTCAAATGGTATTGATGAAAAATATATAACAGGGAAGTCTTCTGATTACGAAAAATTTGAGAAGTGGGCAGAAACACTACCATACGCAATTGGTAATCCGTTATATCATTGGACGCATCTTGAGTTAAAAAGATATTTTGGTATAAATGAAACTTTGTCACCCAAAACAGCTAAATCTATTTGGGAAAGATGCAATGAGCTTTTGGCTAAAGATGAATTCTCAGTAAGGAATCTTATCCTTAAATCAAATGTAGATACTATTTGCACAACAGACGATCCTATGGACACTTTGGAATATCATAAAGCTATAAGAGAAAGTGGTTTTAAAACAAAAGTTTTACCTACCTTCAGACCAGATAAGGCAGTTGAAATTGGCAAAGAAACCTTTTTACCTTATTTGGAAACAATGGGTGTAAAAACTTTTGAAGAATTTTGTTCAAAATTAGTGGAAAGACTTCACTTTTTCCATGAAAATGGCTGCCGTTTGTCAGACCATGCTTTAGAATATGTTCCTTATGCAGAAGGGGATGCTAAGGCAGTTTACGATAAAAAAGTTGCAGGCGAGGAATTAACAGATACAGAAATTGATATTTTCAAAACCTATGTGCTTAAAATTTGTGCCAAAGAATATGTGAAGCTTGATTGGGCTATGCAGCTTCATATTGGAGCACTTAGAAACAACAATAGTAAAATGTATGAAAAAATGGGGCCTGATGTTGGATTTGACTCTATTAATGACCTTTGTATTGCAGAAAAACTTTCGTCTTTCTTAAACTCTTTAGAGATTGATGATTGTTTACCAAAGACTATTTTATACACTTTAAATCCAAAAGATAACTATGTTTTGGGAACAATGCTTGGCAATTTTCAAAAAGCACCAACTCCCGGAAAAATTCAGTTTGGCTCGGGTTGGTGGTTTAATGACCAGAAAGACGGAATGCAGGAACAAATGAAGGCTTTGGGTAATCTCGGCCTTTTAGGCAGATTTGTCGGTATGCTTACTGACTCAAGAAGTTTCGTGTCTTACACACGCCATGAGTATTTTAGACGTATTTTCTGTAATCTTGTCGGTACTTGGGTAGAAAACGGCGAATATCCTGCGGATTTTGATATGTTAAAAACTATTGTACAGGGCGTTTCGTATTATAACGCAAAGGAATATTTCAAATTGTAATTATAAAAAGCCATCGCAAGATGGCTTTATTCTTTGTAAATTTATGATTTAAAATTCATATAATATATATGGTGATATTATGCGCTTATATATTAGAAATAACATATCATTTAAAGTGTTACATATCAAAAAGATAATCGCAATCCTTGTTATTTGCGCTATGTTTGGGATAGTAGCGAGTGGCTTTTTTACTAGGATGTATAAGCCATTTATTGTGTCATCTGCAATAGCAAAAACAAATAATGTTATACAAAAGATGTCAAACGATGTTGTGCTTAATCTTGTTGAAAGTAGAGAATATGGAAGTTTTGTTACTATAATTAAAAATGAAGCTGGGGATATTTCTGGAGTAGAAACAAATACAATTATAGTTAATAAGTTTAAATCAGAGTTTGTAAGTGAAATTTCAAAGCGGTTACAGGAAGTTAGAAGTGAAAAATTCGGGATTTCGTTGTTATCGTTTTTAAATAATCCGTTTTTGTCAGAGATTGGTCCTTATGTGTACATAAAGCTAAAACCTATTGGTATAATAAGTGCAGATGTAGAAAATACGTTTGTTTCTGTTGGTGTAAATCAATCAAAACATCAAATTGACATAAATTATAAAATAAAAGTTTTAATTGTGATGCCTGGCATTCAAACAGAGCATTTTGTTGCATCTTCAATACCTGTTGCACAAACGGTAATAGTGGGAGAAGTTCCGCAATCATATACTAATGTTACAACCAATGATGATAATATGGCAGATACTGTTTTACAGCTTGCAGAAAACTAAATTTTGTGATATACTAATAAGGTATACTGATTAGGAAACGGGGAGTAAAGTATGTCTGAAATTAAAAAAGAGATTGAAATTTTAGTAGACGAACTTAATATGCATGCTTATAAGTATTACGTTCTTGACAACCCCGAAATTTCTGATTATGAATATGATAAAAAGTATGCACGACTTGTTGAATTAGAAGAGAACAATCCTGAATTTATATTTTCATATTCACCTACACAACGTGTTGGAGATAAACCATTAGAAAGTTTTGATAGCGTTGTACATTCGGTTCAAATGCAGAGCTTAAATGATGTGTTTTCTGTTGAGGAACTTGAAAATTTTGATGAAAAAAATAAGAAAAGATTGCAAGATTATAAATATTCGGTGGAACTAAAAATTGATGGACTATCGGTTTCTTTAGAATATAAAAATGGTGTGTTTTTCAGAGGCTCGACAAGAGGTGACGGAACAATTGGCGAAGACATCACCAATAATCTAAAAACCATATCCTCTATACCGCTTAAATTAAACCGTGATATTGATATTGAAGTTCGCGGCGAGGTTTTTATGCCTAAAAAAAGTTTTGAGGATTTGAATTCATACAGAGAATTACACGAATTGCCTTTGTTTGCAAATCCAAGAAATGCGGCTGCAGGTTCACTAAGACAGCTTGATTCTAAAGTTACTGCCGAAAGAAATCTTGATATTTTTGTTTTTAATGTTCAAATGTATGAAAACGCACAGTACAGCAGTCATACCCAGTCACTTGAGTTTTTGAAGGAATTAGGTTTTAAAATTAATCCCGAAACAGTTTTATGTGAAAATATAAATGATGTGATAAAAACAATAGAGAAGTTTGCTGAAATGAGAAATTCATTGCCATACGATATTGATGGTGCTGTTGTTAAAATCGATGATTTATCACAACGCGATTTGCTTGGTGAAACAGTCAAAGCACCGAGATGGGCGGTTGCATATAAGTATCCACCTGAAAAGAAAGAAACCATAATAGAAGATATTGAGATAAAAGTTGGCAGAACGGGTGTTCTTACGCCAAACGCTGTTTTAAAACCTGTTTTTGTATCTGGAAGTTTGGTTTCAAGAGCTACACTTCACAATTATGGCTATATAACTCAAAAAGATATTAAAATCGGAGATACAGTTATTATTCAAAAAGCAGGTGACATAATTCCTGAAGTGTTAGAGGTTGTAAAACAGAAAAGAAATGGGTCCGAAATAGATTTTGTAATGCCCATTAAATGTCCATCATGCGGAGGAATGGTTGTTAAGGCAGAAAATGAAGCTGCCCACAAATGCACCAATATGGAGTGTCCTGCTCAGCTTTTAAGAAACATCATTCATTTTGTTTCTAAAGATGCTATGGATATAGATGGATTAGGTCAGGCAATTATAGAAACTTTTGTTGATAAGAAACTTATTTCGGGTGCGGCAGATTTATATTATTTGAATTTTGAAGATGTAGCATCAATAGAAGGTTTAGGAGAAAAATCTGCACTAAACTTAAAAAATGCAATTGAAAAATCCAAAGAAAATGATTTGTATAGGGTGTTGTTTGCGCTTGGCATTCCTCACATTGGACAAGTTGCTGCCAAAAAAATTTGTAATGTGTTTGGAACAATTGATGAAGTTATTTCTGCAACTGAAGAACAGCTGTCACAAATTGACGATATTGGCACTGTGATGGCTAAGTCTTTAAGAAACTTTTTTGAAAATAAAAGTAATATTTTAGAAATCGAAAGACTTAAAAATGCTGGTGTTAATATGACTAAAATTGAGGCTCAAAGTGCTTCTGATGTTCTTTCGGGAAAAACTTTTGTTCTTACAGGTACGTTGCCTAACTTAACTAGAAGTGAGGCAAAAAAACTTATTGAGGATAACATGGGCAAAGTGTCGTCATCTGTTTCTAAGAAAACGGATTATGTTTTGGCGGGTGAAGAGGCAGGAAGTAAGCTTTTAAAAGCTAGAGAACTTGGAGTATCAGTTATTACTGAACAAGAATTTTTAAATATGATTGGAAAATAGAGATTGCAGTTTATAATGGGGTGTTTTTTTGAGTACAATATATTTTGATAACTGCGCAACAACAAGGCCATATGATGAGGTTAAAGATATTGTTATTAATACAATGACAACGCATTATGCAAATCCTTCTGCACTTCATTCAGCGGGCATTTCAGTTGAGCGTTTAATAAATTCTGCAAGAAAAACAATTGCAGATACCCTTAATTGCAAACAAGATGAAATTATTTTTACTTCTGGGGGTACAGAAGCAGATAACATGGCTGTTTTAGGTGTTGCAAATGCGTATTCTAGAAAAGGTAAGCATATAATAACTTCTAAGATTGAACACCATGCCGTGCTTGATTGCTTTAAGCACTTAGAAAGTAATGGATTTGAAGTATCATATATTGATGTTGATAGTAATGGTGTTGTCGATTTTGAACAACTAAAAAACGCTGTTCGTGATGACACAATTTTGATTTCGATTATGCTTGCAAATAATGAAACGGGAACATTTCAACCGATTGAAAAAATTCGTTCTATTTCAAAAAATGCAATAATTCACACAGATGCGGTGCAGGCATATGGAAAATATGATTTTAAAAACCTTGATGTTGATTTAATATCAATTTCGGGGCATAAAATACATGCACCTAAAGGCATTGGAGTTTTAGCTGTGAAAAATGGTGTTAAACTTTCTAAAATTTCATTTGGTGGTGGACAAGAAGCAGGGGTTCGTTCGGGAACTTATAATACTGAAGGAATTTTAGGCATGGCCAAAGCTGCAGAGATTTCATACAATAATCTTTATAGAGATGTATCATATTTAAGAGATTTGTGTGAATATTTTAAAACTCAACTTGTTGAAAAAATTCCGGATGTTTGCTTCAATGGAGAAAATTCTGTTAATGTTGTCAGTGTGTCGTTCCCTGGCGTAAGAGGAGAGGTTTTGCTCCATACACTTGAGGAAAAAGGCATTTATGTATCCACAGGTTCTGCATGCAACTCTAAATCAACAAAAATCAGTTATGTATTAGACGCTATGCACATCGAACGCAAATTAGCAGAAAGCACAATCCGCGTAAGCTTTTCAATATTTAATACCAAAGAAGAAATAGATGATGCAATTGATGTAATTGTACAAAGTGTTGCATTTTTAAGAAAATTTACCAGAAGATGAGGTAGCAAATGAAACAGATTATTTTACTTAAATTAGGAGAAATTGTTTTAAAAGGACTTAACAGACGTACATTTGAAAAAAGATTAATGAAAAACGTAAGAAGTGTCTTAAGACATATGGGTGAGTTTGATATGAAAATAGCCCAATCCACTATATATATTACACCAGGCGATAATTTAGACATTGATAAAGCAGTTGAGCTTTTGAAAAAAATATTTGGTGTAGCTTCGGTTGTGCGTTGTTACGAAACAGAAAAAAAACTCGAAAGTATAAAAGATATAATTGGACAGATTTTTGAGAATCAATTGTTGGCAGCAAAAACTTTTAAGTGCGCTTCCAAAAGATCTGATAAACAATTCCCAATGAAATCACCTGAAATCTGTGCAATAGTAGGCGAATATATTTTAGAAAAATTTCCTCATTTGTCAGTTAATGTTGAAAATCCTGATGTAGTTATTCATATAGAAATTCGTGATTTTGGTGCTTATGTTCATACCGGTAAAATTCAAGGAGCAGGCGGTATGCCTGTTGGCAGTAATGGTAAAGCAACCCTTTTACTTTCGGGTGGAATTGACAGTCCTGTTGCAGGATATATGACAGCTAAACGTGGTGTTGAATTAAATGCAGTTCATTTTTATTCACATCCATATACAAGCGAAAGAGCAAAGGACAAGGTTATTGAACTTGCCAAAATAGTTTCTCAATATACAGGCCCGTTTAATTTGCACATTGTCCATTTTACAAAACCTCAGCTTGAAATATATGAGAAATGCCCTGATGACGAGCTTACAATTATAATGCGACGTGTTATGATGAAAATAACAGAAAAAATTGCAGAAAATACTAATTCAATTGCTTTAGTTACAGGAGAAAGTATAGGTCAGGTTGCCAGCCAAACGTTAGAAAGTTTAGGGGTTACTGATGCAGCAACTAGCCTTCCTGTTATCAGACCTTTAATAGGAATGGATAAAGAAGAAATTGTAACTTTAGCACATAAAATTGGAACATTTGATACATCGATTCTTCCATTTGAAGATTGTTGTACTGTGTTTGTACCAAAGCATCCCAAAACTAAGCCGAAACTTTCTGACATTGTTAAGTCTGAACAGGTTTTAGATATTGATTCTATCATTGAAGAATGTACTAATAATTTAGAAACGATATATATTCATCCGTGAGGGGGCATTTAATTTGAATTGTGAAATTATTGCGGTTGGTACAGAAATTTTATTAGGTGATATTTTAAACACCAATGCACAGTATCTTTCTCAAGAGTTATCTGCACTTGGTATAAGTATATATCATCAGTGTGTAGTTGGTGATAATGAAGATAGATTAAAAGACGCAATAAAATTGGCGTTTAATCGGGCAGATATTATTATACTAACCGGCGGTCTTGGCCCGACGGAAGATGATATTACAAAAGAATCTGTCGCAGAAACCCTGGGGGTCAAACTTATTTTTCATCAGGAAAGTTACGATAAAATTGTTGAACATTTTAAAAACAGATATATGTCTCCAACGAATAAAAAGCAAGCATATGTGCTTGATGGAGGTCTTGTTCTTCAAAATAACAACGGAACTGCACCTGGATGTTTGTACGATAACGGTGAAAAGATTGTGGTTGTTTTGCCTGGACCACCTTACGAAATGGGGCCAATGTTTGAGGAATCAGTTAAACCATATTTGATGAAAAAATGTGGCGGTATAATTAAATCAAAATTTGTACGTGTGTTTGGTATTGGTGAATCCAATGCTGAATATATGCTCAAGGATATTATTGATACTCAAACAAATCCAACAATAGCACCTTATGCAAAAAAAACAGAAGCTTGTTTTAGAGTAACTGCAAAGGCTGATAGCACCGAACAAGCAGATGAATTAATTTGCGAAACAGTGAGTAAAATTCGTTCAAAACTAGGAAGTGCTGTCTATGGAGAAGATGAAGACAGCTTACAATCTGTAATAGTTGATTTGCTCAAAAAGAATAATTTGAAGATTTCAATTGCCGAATCTTGCACTGCAGGTCTAATTGCATCAAAAATAGGTGAAGTTTCAGGTGCATCAGAGGTTTTTTGTGAAAGTTATGTAACATATTCCAATGAAACAAAACACAAAAACTTGGATGTTAGTGAAAAAACATTAAATGATTTTGGTGCGGTAAGCAGTCAAACCGCAATTGAAATGGCAAATGGTGTTAAAAAAGTTTCAGGTGCAGATATTGGATTATCTGTAACTGGTATTTCAGGTCCGACTGGTGGAACTGATGAAAAACCCCTGGGACTAACATATATCGGTGTTTCTTATAATGATGTTTCTCGGGCTTACAAATTTATTTTTAAAGGTGATAGAAATAAGAACAGAGAACTTGCAGCATGTAATGCTTTAAATATAGCAAGGCTTACCATATTAGGAAAGGATGTTGAAAATGATTTGCATTAAAATGAAAAACGGAAAAGAAATGAAATTGGAACTGTATCCTGATATTGCTCCTAAAACTGTTGAAAACTTTTTATCTTTAATTGAAAAAAAGTTTTATGACGGTTTAATATTTCACAGAGTAATTGAAGGTTTTATGATTCAGGGTGGATGTCCTGAAGGGTCAGGCATGGGTGGCCCGGGATATTCTATCGTTGGTGAATTTGCCGCAAACGGAATTAAAAATGATTTAAAACATACCCGTGGCGTTATTTCTATGGCTCGCGCGCAAAATCCCAACTCTGCGGGTTCACAGTTTTTTATTATGCATATGGATGCTCCGCATTTAGACGGAAGCTATGCTGCTTTTGGAAAACTTGTTGAAGGATTTGAGGTGTTGGATGAAATTGCTGCAACAGAGTGTAATTATATGGACAGACCTGTAAATGATCAGGTTATTGAATCAATCAGAGTTATTTAAGGAGGAAGAAAGATGAATATTTTAGTTACAGGTGGTGCCGGTTACATAGGCAGTCATACTTGTGTTTTGCTTTTAGAAGCAGGATATGATGTTACTGTTTTGGATAACCTTGATAACAGCTGCGAGGTTTCTTTGGATCGTGTTGAGGAAATAACAGGTAAGAAAGTTAAATTTTATAAAGTTGACTTACTTGATTATGAAGCAACAAATAAAGTTTTTGAAGAAAATAAGTTTGATGCCGTTATCCATTTTGCAGGGTTAAAGGCCGTAGGGGAAAGCGTAAGAATTCCTATAAGATACTATCATAACAATATAACAGGAACGCTTAATTTGTGTGACATTATGTCAAAACACGGCGTTAAAAAACTTGTATTTAGTTCTTCGGCTACTGTTTATGGTGATCCACATACTGTTCCAATTAAAGAAGATTTCCCGCTCTCTGCTACAAATCCATATGGACAGACAAAACTTATGATAGAATATATCCTCAAAGATATATATAAGTCGGATAATGAATGGGATATTGCAATTTTAAGATATTTCAATCCTGTTGGTTCACACGAAAGCGGAAAAATTGGTGAAGACCCATCTGGTATTCCTAATAACCTTATGCCATATATTTCACAAGTTGCCATTGGTAAGCTTGAACAGTTATCAGTTTTTGGTGGCGATTATGACACAAAAGACGGTACAGGTGTACGTGATTACATTCATGTTGTTGATTTGGCAAATGGACATTTAAAAGCCTTGGATAAAATTAAAAATGACGTTGGCGTTGTTATTTATAATTTAGGAACTGGTACGGGCTACAGTGTTTTGGATATGGTTAAAGCTTTTTCAAAAGCAAGTGGTGTAGATGTAAAATATAAAATTACAGACCGAAGACCAGGAGACATTGCGAGTTGCTATGCAGATCCAACAAAAGCAAAAGATGAATTGGGTTTTGTTGCTACACATACTTTAGAAGATATGTGTCGTGATTTGTGGAAATGGCAAACACAGAATCCAAATGGTTATAAAAAATAAATTTAATAAATATCCACCCGCATAGCGGGTGGTTTTTCATTTTCGGGCATAGCCCTAATGCTACTGGCGACGCACAAGTGCGTTTTTTATTGGCCTGCCAGCCATGCAACTGCTACTTACTACCCATAAATGGGTCCCGCGGGT
>JAZNOU010000002.1:0-160139 GCA_045589295.1 Clostridia bacterium | reverse complement strand
CAAATTAATTGATTTTACTGCTTTGTAAAATTTTACGAGAACCTTTGCTGGTTGCTATATAATTTTCAATGTCCAATTCCGTCGCTCACACGCGACTTAACTATGATAACACAACTTAAAACTTTTGTCAACACTTTTTTTTGATTTTTTTGAAAATGTTTTATTTTTTATATCTTAAATTGGTCAGCTTGTATATGTTACCACAATTTTTTTATCTTGTCAACACTTTTTTATTAAAATTTACACTTTTTTTATATGATTTTCCGCCGGCTTATTTTTATAAATCCGGCGGAAAATCACACGTGTTTTTATATAAAAGAAGCAATCGCCAACAGCGCTGCACATACTACAAAAACTATCAAAACAAATTTTAGTGAAAATTTAAGCCATTTCTCATAAGGTATACGACCTATTGCAAGTGCACCCATAACCACTGCGCTTGTTGGTGTAAACAAATTCAAAATTCCAGCTGCACATTGGAATGCTGTTATTACAAGACTTCTGCCCACTCCAGAAAAATCCGCAAGTGGTGCCATAATAGGCATCGAAAGTGTTGCCAGGCCTGATGTGGATGGTATTAAGAAGGATAACGGAATAAAAATCAGATAGTTTAACAAAGTAAAGACTACGCTGTGTGTGCCGCTTAATGCCGTCTCACCCCAATACAGAATTGTATCTGTTATAAGTCCTGAATTCATAATAACAGTTATTCCTCTCGAAATACCTATTATAAACGCTACGCCTAAAAGTTCCTCACAACCTTTAACAAAGCTAGTTACTATTTCTTCTTCGTTAAGCCTGTAGATAACACCTATAGCTATTGCGCCAACCAAGAACAGTGCAGAAAGTTCACCAAACCACCAGCCAAGCGTAGGAATAAATGTTATTCCCATATCTTCAAATGGAATTACACTATAAATCATTACAAGGAAAACCAAAGCAAATAGGATAAGTGCTATTTTTTGTTTCCCCGAGAGACCACCGTTTTCATTTTCGCCGTCTGACAATGAAAAATGTTTTATATTGTCTTCGCGCATATCATACACATAAGAAAGTTTGGGTTCACGTTTTACTTTTGCCGCATAACTCATAACATATATAATAGCAAGCAAAAGTGTTGATATCAGAATAACAAGCCTTAATACAAGCCCATCACCTAAAGATACCCCCGCAAAGCCCGATGCTATTCCTGTTGCAAAAGGGTTAACTGTTGAACCTAAAACGCCAACCCCCGCACCTAACAAAATAACTGAAACTGCCGTTATGGTATCATATCCTGCAGCTATAAATATAGGAAGAATAAGCGGATAAAATGCTATTGTTTCTTCAGCCATACCAAAAGTTGTTCCACCTAATGCAAAAACTGTCATTAAAATAGGGATTAAAAATTTTTCTCTTCCTCCAAGTGAAGAAATTATTCCTGAAATTCCTGCACTGATTGCACCAGTTTTCATCATTACCCCTAAAAATCCGCCTACCATTAAAATAAAAATAGCAATATCAACAGCATCATAAAACCCTTGGAATGGTGAAAGCAAAACATCCCCTACTGTTTGTCCGTTTGGCTGAGTTTCTGAATACGTTCCTGCTATCGGCTCACCATTTGGTGTATATTCGTACTGTCCTGCAGGAATTATCCATGTCAGTATTGCCATAATTATAATAATAGTAAACAATATAGAATACGCCGTTGGCATTTTAAATTTTTTCATAGTTGTCTACCTCTATTCAATATGCGTTCCTGCATTATCATTAAGAGCTTCAACGCCTTTGTAAAGCGATGTTATTATCGCTTTTCTTCCCTGTTTTGATTTTGCAAATTTAACTGCCGCTTCGACTTTTGGGAGCATACTTCCCGGTGCAAAATGATTTTGAGCTATATATTCTTCCATTTCGGACGCGGTTACTTTCTCAAGGTTTTTTTGTTCCGGTTTGCCGAAATTTATTGCAGCGTTATCGACCTCAGTCAAAATCATTAAAATATCTGCATCCATTTCTTCAGCCAGTTCTTCTGCCGCAAAATCTTTATCAATTACAGCTGCAATACCCTTTAAATTGCCATCTTCGTCACTTACAACCGGAATACCTCCGCCACCGCAAGCTATAGTTATTGTGCTATCCCACAGATTTTTAACCGTTCCGATTTCAGCAATACCTATAGGTTTTGGCGATGGAACTACACGTCTGAAGCCTTTACCGCTGTCTTCTTTCATTACATACCCCTTGGTCTGTTCCAAAACACTTGCTTCCTGCTGACTGTAGAATGGACCAATGGGTTTTGTTGGATTTGAAAATGCGGGATCATTTTTATCAACCAACACCTGAGTAATAACTGTAACTACAGGAATATTCCGCCCGCTTTTTTTTAGTTCGTCATACAAAGCCTGCTGGATATGATAGCCAATGTAACCCTGACTCATTGCACCGCATACATCAAACGGCATTGGAGGTGTTACGTCTTTTGCAGTTTCTGATGCTAGCAGAATTCTTCCTATCTGCGGACCGTTGCCATGAACAATCGCAAGTTCATATCCTGCATTGCTTATACTTGCAAGGTGCTTTGCAGTTTCTTTTACTACTTTTAACTGTGATTCGGCAGTGGGTGGAAGACTTTTGTCCTCTAGGGCATTCCCACCCAATGCTATTACGACTTTTTTCATAGTACTACCTCACACTGTTGCAACCATTACGGCTTTAATTGTGTGCATTCTGTTTTCTGCCTCATCAAAAACAACAGAATTTTTACTCCTAAACACTTCATCTGTTACTTCTCGTATATCTACACCTTTTTCATTCCACTGTTTTGCAAGAGTTGTTTCAAAATTATGGAATGATGGCAAGCAGTGCATAAACAAAACATCTTTGTTTCCGGTTTTTTCCATCATTTCCTTAGTTACTCTAAACGGACTTAAAAGTTCTGCCCTTTGAGGAATTAAATCTTCTTCTCCCATTGATGCCCATATATCAGAATAAATCACATCAGCGTCTTTTAAGCAGTCCGCTTCCGCAGAAAGAGTAATCTTTCCTCCTGTTTTGTCGCATATACCTTTTACCTGTTCCAAAACATTTTTGTCAATATCGCTGATAAGCTCAGCAGGGCCATAACCAACAAAGTGCATACCCATTTTTGCACAACCATACATCCAAGCGTATGCCATATTGTTTCTTACGTCGCCCACAAATACAACTTTACAATCTGAAAGCGGTTTTGCGATGTGTTCTTCCATCGTCATCATATCTGCTAAAATCTGGGTTGGGTGATCTGCGTCTGTAAGACCATTAAAAACAGGAACTCCTGAATGTCTTGCAAGATCTTCAACCACCTTTTGATCGAAACCGCGGTATTCAATTCCATCAAAAAATCTGCCCAGCACTTTTGCAGTATCTTCCAAAGATTCCTTTTTACCCATTTGTGAGCTGCCTGAATCTAAAAATGTTATATGTGCTCCTTCTTCGTGTGCCGCAACTTCAAACGCACATCTTGTTCTTGTTGAAGTTTTCTCAAACAAAAGAACAATGTTTTTGTTGCACAAACATTTTTCTTTTACGCCCATTCTTTTTTTAGCTTTTAAATCATGTGCTAAATCAAGCAAATATCTTATTTCAAGACTTGAAAAGTCCATTAAAGTTAAAAAACTTCTACCTTTTAAATTAACAGCCATTTTTTAAACCTTCCTTTTTTTATTTATGCAAATTTTCTCTTACTAAAGGCATACTCATACATCTTGGACCGCCCCTGCCCCTTGAAAGCTCTGAACTTGGCATACTTATTGCCTCAATGCCATTTTCCTTAAGTGCCTGATTTGTTACATAGTTTCTTGAATAAACTACCACTTTACCCGGTGCAATGGCAAAGGTATTTGAGCCATCATTCCATTGTTCACGTGCAGCATCTATAACACTGTTACCACCGCACTTTATAAGTGTTACCTGATCAAGATTTAAATGTCTTTTTAAGATTTCTTCTATCTTGTCATTTTCTTCGGTAATCTTTATTTTGTGATTTGCATCCATTTCAAGAACAAAAAGCTTTATATCTTCAGTGATGTTTGGATGAATTGTAAACTTATCATAGTCCACCATTGTAAACACGGTATCTAAATGCATAAAGCTTCTTGATTTAGGAATATCAAAAGCAAGAACTTTTTTAAATGAATTGTCTGTTGACAAAAGTTTTTTTGCAAGCATTTCGATAGCGTTAGGATGTGTTCTCTCAGAAATACCAACACCTACAACCTCATGATTTAACACCAAAATATCTCCACCTTCTAATGAAGAATCTTCGCTTCGGTCGTAAAACACTTCTGTATTTCTGTAATTTGTGTTGTACTTAAAAATATATTTTGCCAAAAGCGTTTCTCTGTTTCTTGTTTTAGTATTCATTTTATGAATGGTAACTCCGTGACCTATGCTTGCAAATGGGTCACGCGTGAAATAAAGGTTTGGCATTGGATCTATCAAAAACGGATACTCGTCATCTAAAAAATCCACGAGATTTTTTTTGCCGTACCACGAAATATCTGTTTTTCTCAAGCCCTCAATCATTTTGATTATCATATTTTTAGTGCTGAACTGCTTATAATAATCAATATACATCTGTGTGCGTTTAGCACCTCTTATCCCCGCTTCAAAGAGGTATTCTCTTATAAACTGGTCTTTGATGTCATCATTTAAAATAGACTCAGCAACCAAATCCTCAAGATAAACAACCTCTACATCATTTTTTCTTAAAATCTCTGCAAAAGCATCATGCTCCTGCCTTGCAATTTCAAGATATGGAATATCGTCAAACAACAGTCTTTCGATATATTCGGGCATAAGATTTTCAAGTTCTCTTCCCGGTCTGTGCAACATCACTTTTTTAAGTCTGCCTATTTCGGAATAAACTTCAATTTCTGAATTACCCATAAATTCACCGCCTCTTTAAAATTTTTCTTTAGTATTTTTTCCCGCATTACTTAAAATATTCAAAAAGAAAAAAACATCCGTATATACGAATGTTTTTAAATTACTTAATTAGGTTTGGGCACAGACTTTTTTCCTGAAACATTATTGTATTGTCTGCAAAACAACCAATTTATATGCGATTTGTGCAAACAAAAAAGAGGATGTAATTTTACATCCTCTTTAACATCTAACTTACGCTTTGTTAATTGAACCAAAAAGTTCCATTTTTTCTTTAACTGTTGCTTTGATTGCCTCAAATCCCGGAGCAAGCAATTTTCTTGGATCAAAGCCTTTGCCCTCTAAATCTTTACCTGCTTCAATATATTTTCTTGTAGCTTCCGCAAAAGCAAGCTGACATTCTGTGTTAACATTAATTTTTGAAACACCGAGTGAAATAGCTTTTTTAATCATATCAGCAGGAATACCTGTACCACCGTGGAGAACTAATGGCATTGGTGAAGTAGCTTTTTCGATTTCAGCTAAAACTTCAAAATTAAGACCTGCCCAGTTTGCAGGATATTTTCCGTGAATGTTACCAATACCTGCGGCTAAAATATCAACACCTAAATCTGCAATCATTTTGCATTCAGCAGGATCTGCAACTTCTCCAGCGCCTACAACGCCGTCCTCTTCACCGCCGATTGAACCAACTTCTGCTTCAACAGAAATACCTTTTGAATTTGCGAGTTCAATAATTTCTTTTGTTTTTTGAATGTTCTCTTCAATACCATAGTGTGAACCATCAAACATTACTGAAGAAAAACCTGCTTCAATAGCTTTTTTAGCGCCTTCATAGCTGCCGTGATCAAGGTGAAGAATAACAGGAACAGTAATTCCTAATGATTCTACCATTGCTTTAACCATATCTGCAACTGTTTTAAAGCCGCACATATATTTTCCTGCACCCTCTGAAACACCTAAAATTACAGGTGAATTACATTCCTGAGCAGTCATTAAAATAGCTTTAGTCCATTCTAAATTGTTAATGTTGAACTGACCTACTGCATATTTTTCTTGTTTTGCTTTTGCCAAAACTTCTTTAGCTGATACTAACATATTTAAACCCTCCAATTAAATTCTGTAATTATTATACAATTTTTAGAGAAATATGTCAACTTAATATAATAATAAAGTTAATGTATTAACGAACAAATTACAGTCATATCATCTTTAGGTCTTACCATTTTTTGCGTAGCCTTTGACATAATAAGATCAGAAAGCTCTTTCATATCAGCTGTCTCAGAACTTTTTAGTGTGTCAATTATTAAACTGTCCCCCCTTAAAGCATCAATAACTCCATCTGATAGAATTACAACAACATCGCCTGTCTTAAGTGAAATTTTATAATTACTTGCCTCACACGAACCTATTATTCCTGTTGGCAAACTGCCTGAGTTTACCGTGATAACATTTTTACCACGTTTAATATAAGACGCAACGCCTCCTGTTTTTATAAATTCGCCTGTTCCGGTGTACATATCAAAAACAAGCATATCAAGTGTAGCAAAACTTTCATCATAGGCTTTTAAAATAAGTACGGAATTTATAAGATTTATAGCCGCCTCACGTTCAATTCCCGCACTTAAAAGTTTGTCCAATAAATCTATTGCCGCCCTGCTTTCTTCTGCTGCCTTTTGTCCCACTCCCATTCCGTCACTTAATGCAATTATTGTTTTTCCCTCGCCAGGAGTAATAACTGCATAACTGTCACCGCTTACAGTTTCGTTTTCGGGGCGTACTCTTGAAACGGCGGTATCTATCGAAAAGTTTTCTTTTTCGGCATATTTAACCGCACAAAGTCCTTCGCTACAAGAACTGTGACTTGCCTTCATCTTTTTACCCGTAACTTTTTCTATCGCTGTAAGCATAATTTTTTCGCAGGCAAATTTTTTATCGCAGTTTTTAACAATAACCGAAACGGTAAGGCGTTTGTTCTTATCAGGTATTACCAAAACTTCTTTAATTTTTATTCCAAGCTCGTCTAAAAGCATTATAATATTTTTCTCTATATTTGTTTCAAAACAAAAGCTCTCCTTAAGTTCTGATGCCATATCTTTTACGATTTCACTCATTGATTCAAGCTGGTCAGAAATAACCGCTTTGTTTTCGGCAAGCTTGTTTTCCCACACCATATTAACCCTGTAAAGTTCATAAACCTTGTTGGTTTCCAACACAAGCGCCTGACTGTTGAAACACATATTTTTAAAAGAGTTTGGCAAATCATAGTTTTCTGCCCATCCCCTTCGCTCTATCGCCGTCAAAAGATTAGTTAACGCAAAGAAAGTTTCTTCTTCCTTTTTGCCCCAGCAGTATCCCGAATTTTTGCATCTTTTACAAACACGTTCAGCCACATTAAAGCTAAGCATTTTTATTTCATCTTTTGGCTTGAGCTTTTTACTTTCGCTGAATTTCAAAGAATCTGCAAGCCCTTTAAATGCAGCAGACAGCCTATTCATTTTTTCGTATGTAAATTCTTTAATTACCCCAAGTCTTCTTGCCTCCCTTGTACTGTCTGTTGCCATCAAAAGCATCAGGTTGTCTTTAACTGTATCAAAAGCCGCTTTAGGTAAAATTGCAAACACCAGTGCCGCTACTAAAACATCAAAAAGATTAATCAAAACTTCAGTTGACCCATTCACATAAAAAGTAATCAATGCATTTGTTATTATAAATGTAAGCACAATTCCCGCTTTTCCATATTTTTTTGCAAGCCCGCCAAAAAGCGCAGAAATCGCATAAGACCCTATGCAAAAAATCATATTTTTATTTGCAACTGCCACACAAAGTCCCAGAATTATTCCTGAAATTGCGGTAACGCCAAGCGAAAACTTAAGCGCACAAAACATAATTATAAATGCGGCTATCACTCCGGCAGGATTTATCCCTAGTACAAATTCCACATCGCCTGAAGCTGTCATACAAACAGCGCCTACAAGTATAATCGCTGAAAGCTCGCTTTGTTTCATAGTCCTTCTTAATGTTTTTGAAGAAAAATAATTTAAAAATCTTTCATAAAACAACGAAAAAACCAAAAGCACTGAACATTCAATAAAAAGCAGGAACATATCATACATACTGAATCCCAAAATAACCGTTTCTGTTAAAGCAATTAAGGGATACACCGCAAATGACAGAATTCCAAACAACTTGTCCTTTTTAACTTTATGTAAAATTTCTCTTAAGACACATAAAAAAAGGCAGGATACAATATATTTCATTTTAAACGCTCCCTGATAAATGAGCGTGTATCCTATAACGGGGAAAAGCACACTAAATGACTTAAACCCTTTTTTCATATAGCAGATACTGCACACAACACCAAATATTCCTATTCCCTCAAACGCATTTGCCCCACCGAGCAAAAGTCCTGTAAAAAGCATTATGGTTTCGTTCAGTCTTATGCTTTTGAATAAGTTTAATATTTTATTTTTAATATGTATAATTGCTCTTTGATACATAAAAACCCGCCTTAAAGCTTACTTTACCTCAAATTATAACCTACAATTTTGAAAAATTATGTCAACTGTTCTGTAAAATAAAACTTTTAAACGTCATAAACTTCCTATGTTTTCCACATTAAAACACATTATTGCAAATTAGTATGTTTTATGATATACTTTTCATTAAGAAAGGAGTGATTTTGTGAATTTTCCTATCGCATATCAAACATTATGGCTCATTGTTTTAGTGCTTACTTTTGTGATAGAAGCATTAACTGCAGGACTTGTTACAATCTGGTTTTCAGCCGGAGCTTTAGCTGCACTTATATCATCATATTTTGGTATAGGTTTTGTATATCAGATAATAATATTTATTGTAGTTTCTGCCATAGCTCTTTTTATAACAAGACCTCTTGTTAAAAATAAGCTAACCAAAAGTCACACAAAAACAAATGCAGACCTTGTAATCGGTCAGCAAGGAATTGTTATTGAGGAAATAAACCAGATAGAAGGAAAAGGTCAGGTCAAGGTTGGCGGAAAAGTCTGGTCAGCAAGGTCTTTAAATTCTTCGACTGTGCCACAGAATTCACTTGTAACAGTTGAGAAAATCGAAGGTGTTCACCTGATAGTTAAATAAGGAGTGTTAGTATGATATTATTAATTTTATTTTTCCTTGCAATAGTAATAATAGTTGCAAATATTAAAATTGTTCCACAAGCAGAAGCTTATGTTGTAGAGCGCCTCGGGGCGTATAGCGCCACATGGGATGTAGGTCTTCACTTCAAAATTCCGTTCATTGAACAGGTAAGAAAAAAAGTTTCTTTAAAAGAACAGGTTGTTGACTTTGCACCACAGCCGGTTATAACAAAAGATAACGTTACAATGCAGATTGACACAGTTGTATACTATCAGATTACCGACCCTAAAATGTATACCTATGGTGTAAACCACCCAATGTCTGCTATTGAAAACTTAACAGCTACCACACTTCGTAACATTATCGGTGATTTAGAGCTTGATGAAACTCTCACATCACGCGAAATTGTTAACACCAAAATGCGTGCTATTTTGGACGAAGCAACAGACCCATGGGGTATAAAAATCAACCGTGTTGAACTTAAAAATATTTTGCCACCTAAAGAAATCCGCGATGCTATGGAAAAGCAAATGAAAGCCGAGCGTGAAAGACGTGAAGCGATTTTGATTGCAGAGGGTGAAAAGAAATCAGCTATTTTAGTCGCAGAAGGTCAGAAAGAAGCCGCAATTTTAGCAGCTGAAGCACAAAAAGAATCTGCTATTAAAAAAGCAGAAGGTGAAGCTGAGGCAATATTAAAAGTACAAAACGCTACTGCAGAAGGTATTAAAATGTTAAATGATGCCTCGCCAAGCCAAGGTGTTATTGCAGTAAAAAGTTTAGAAGCGCTCCAAGTGGTTGCCGACGGGAAATCAACGAAAATTATTATCCCGTCAGAAATCCAATCGCTCGCAGGTCTTGCCGCATCACTTAAAGGAATTATTGAAGAAGACAAATAATAATTTTAAGCAATAAAAAAGAGCACGCCTTTAAAGGTGTGCTCTTATATTATTCAAAAAAATCATTATCCCTGAACTGAAGCGAATATAAAGCTTTATACATTCCGTCTTTTGCCATAAGTTCTTCGTGAGTTCCGCGCTCTTTAATCAGTCCTTCAGTTACAACCACAATTTCATCTGCATTTCTTATAGTTGAAAGACGATGTGCTACAACTAAAGTTGTTCTCCCCTTGCAAAGTTCGTCCAGCGCCTGCTGAATTAAAACTTCTGTTGTATTGTCAAGTGCACTTGTAGCTTCGTCTAAAATTAAAATTGCAGGATTTTTCAAAAACACTCTTGCAATACTTATCCTTTGCTTTTGTCCACCTGAAAGCTTAACCCCGCGCTCGCCGATTTGAGTATCATATCCGTTTGGAAGAGTTAAAATGTACTCGTGAATATTTGCTTTTTTCGCAGCCTCAACCATTTCCTCTTCAGTTGCATCGGGATTTCCATACAAAATGTTGTCTTTTATTGTTCCTGCAAAGAGAAAAACATCCTGCTGAACAATGCCAATATTCTTTCTTACAGATTGAAGTGTTAAATCTTTTATATTTTTCCCATCAATTAAAATTTCACCAACCCCGTCCTCTAACTTGTAAAAATTCGGGAGCAAATGACATATTGTAGTTTTTCCGCCTCCTGACGGACCGACAAGCGCAAGTTTTCTGCCCTTTTCTATTTTCATACTCACGTTATTAAGTACTTCCTTAGTTTTGTCGTATGAAAACGTAATATTTTTAAATTCTATTGTTCCTTGAACATTTTCAAGCGTTTCTGCTAAGTGGTTTTCCGCTTCGGGCTCTTCTTCCATAATTTCAACAAATCGTTTAAAGCCACTGACACCGTTTTGGAACTGCTCCATAAATCCTATAAGTGTTGTTACGGGGTTTATAAACAAGTTAACAGAAACAATAAATGTTGAATAATCTCCAAATGAAATTCTTCCTGAATAAAGGAAAAGTCCACCCGCAATTAAAATAATTACGTTAAAAATATCTGTGATAAATGTTGTTGAGGAATGAAATTTTGCCATAGCAGAATATGCCATTTTAGATGAATCAACAAACTCCTTATCGCCTTTTTTAAACTTTTCAACTTCCAACGCAGAATTTGTATATGCCTTTGTAACTCTTATACCCGTAATACTGCTTTCTACCGCCGCGTTGATTGTTGCATTGCTTTTTCTTCTGTCCGCAAAAGCCGTTTTCATTGCCTTTCTGTAATGCGCGGTAACAATCATCAAAACAGGAACACACGCAAAAATAATCAATGTAAGTATCACATCAATACTCAAAAGATAGGTAAATGACAAAACAATCATAACTGCACTTATTAAAATATTTTCAGGTCCGTGATGAGCAAGCTCACACACCTCAAATAAGTCGCTTGTAATTCTTGTCATAATTCTCCCTGTTTCGTTGTTGTCATAAAACTTGTACGGTAGTTTTTGCAAATGCTTAAACAAATCAATTCTCATTTCAGACTGCATTTTAACACCGATTATGTGACCATAATACTGAACAAAATATCTCAAATACAGCCTTACAATATATAAAGCAAGCACAACAATCCCTGCAAGCACTATTGTTTTATACATCTTATTTGGAATAAATTCGTTAAGCATTTTATTTGTAACAATTGGATAAACCATACCTGTGAGCGATATTAAAAGTGCCGCAAGCATATCAAGTGCAAGCATCTTTTTGTGCGGTTTATAATAACTTATAAATTTTTTCAGCATATTACTACCTCGTTTTCTTATCGTGCCTTTAATGTATTTTATATCTTGCTTGTCACAGCGCATCTTAAAACTTCTGATAAATAATTTTATCATAAAACATATCTTTAATCAAGATTTTACTTTTTATTGATTTTTTAAGTAAAGTATTGTATAATTAACAAAGAATTTTAACAAAAAGGTGGAATTTTAATGTTGCAATCTCTTATGCCAATAGGGCTTTTGGTTATTTCAAACGTATTTATGACTTTCGCATGGTATGGACATCTTAAGTTCAAAAGCACGGCGCTGTGGGCAGTTATACTTGTAAGCTGGGGGCTTGCATTTTTTGAGTACATATTCCAGGTTCCCGCAAATCGTTTAGGCAGTAACTACTTTACCGCCGCACAGCTTAAAGTTATTCAGGAAGTAATTTCTCTCACGGTATTTTCAATTTTTTCTGTACTTTACTTAAAGGAAAAGTTTACAATCAACTATTTTTTCGCATTTTTATGTATTTTAGGCGCAGTATTCTTTATGTTTAAGAAATAAACAAATAAAAAAGGAATGTAAATAATTTTACATTCCTTTTTTATTTCTGTTTGGTAAAATATCATATCTTAAAATTGCGGTCCCTATGGAAATAATGCTTAACATACTTCCTATAGCAGAGCCGTATGCCATGCTAACCAAATTATATACAAGCCAAAACGGTGCTCCAAGGAAAGAAACAATTCTTATTTTTCTTTCATCAGATATCCAAAAGGCACTTGTCTGAAGTATTGCTCCAAATACAGGGCAAAGGCTGTATATGTTTTTGTATAAAGCAAGTCCTGAGATAAGCATTAACAAGTTGATAAGTACAATAACCAGTTTAGTATGTTTTGAGATAAAACCTTTATCTTTATTGTGTGCAGCAAATGTTGAAATGGTTGAAAGTATATCAAGTGTAGCACCCTCAAAGGCTCCGAGCATTGCATACTGTAAAACATACAAAACGCTTGATATTCCATTAACCAAAATAATACTTTTTCTTTTTTTAAGCTGGTAGCTTAAAATAAATGTTGCTACAGCAACAATGCCTACAATCTGCGCTAATATAATAATGTTGTCCACTCCCCTTTGTATTTCATTGAAAAAACGACTTGTCGAAACAAGTCGCTTTTTATGGTTGCGGGGAGCGGATTTGAACCACTGACCTTCGGGTTATGAGCCCGACGAGCTACCGAACTGCTCTACCCCGCGATATATAAGCTTGCTTTTCACAGCTTTGTAAGTATATCATATATTATGTGAAATGTCAAGCTTTTATTCAAAAAATTAATTTTTATTTTGGTTGCTTGTTAAAATAATAGCCAACTCCACGCTTTGTAACTATGTACTGAGGCTCTGCCGGATTTTCCTCAAGCTTTTCGCGAAGACGTCTTACAGTAACATCTACCGTTCTTCCGTCGCCGTAATATTCATATCCCCACACCTTTTCCAAAAGCGTTTCTCTGGATACAATTTTGCCGGGAATTGCAGATAAAAATTTCAAAAGCTCAAATTCTCTTGTAGTAAGTTCCAAGATGTTATCACCTTTTTTTACTTCATAGCTTTCAAAATCGATTTTAAGTTCACCAAATGTTAAAGTATTTTCATCGCTTGCATTTTGGGGAACAACAACTGTTCTTCTTAAGTTAGCTTTAACACGTGCCATAAGCTCCCTTACACCAAAAGGCTTTGTTATATAGTCATCTGCGCCCAGTTCCAAACCTAAAACCTTATCAATTTCTTCTGTTCTGGCTGTAATCATAATAATAGGTGTTGAAATTTCGTTTCTTAATTTTCTGCACACCTCAAACCCGTCCATCTCAGGAAGCATAACATCAAGCAGAATAAGGTCGGGATTTTCTTTAAGTGCCGCTTCATAACCCGCACTTCCGTCATAGCACTCGATTACCTCATAACCTTCTCTTTCAAGGTTAAATTTTAAAATGTCGACAATCGCCTGTTCATCATCAACTACAAGAATTTTCTTGTTCAAGCTATCGCCACCTTTCATCACTTTAATTTTACCACACACCAAGTATAAAGTCAAGAAATGTAATTTTTAATCAAACATTGTTGTAGAAAGGTACCTGTCACCCGTATCAGGCAAAAGTGCAACTATTACCTTGCCCTTGTTCTCATCTCTTTTTGCTATCTTTTGTGCTGCATAAAGTGCCGCCCCCGAAGTAATCCCAACTAAAACGCCCTCGGTTTTTGCAAGTTTTTTACTCATTTCATATGCTTCATCGGTTTTTACTGTCACAATTTCATCATACACATCTGTATTTAAAATCTCAGGAACAAACCCTGCACCTATCCCCTGAAGTGAATGTGCCCCACTCTTTCCTTCTGACAGGTAGGGTGAGTCAAAAGGTTCTACCGCGACAACCTTTATGTCGGGATTTTTGGACTTAAGATATTCTCCAACGCCCGTGATAGTTCCGCCGGTTCCTACTCCTGCAATAAAAATGTCAACCTTTCCGTTAGTGTCTTCCCAAATTTCAGGACCTGTCGTTTGTTTGTGTGCCTCAGGATTTGAGGGATTTACAAACTGACCCGTTATAAAACTTCCCGAAATTGTTTCTGCAAGCTCTCTGGCTTTTTCTATAGCACCATTCATTCCCTTTGAACCATCCGTCAAAACAATTTCTGCACCATAAGCTAAAAGAAGCTTCCTTCGTTCAATGCTCATTGTTTCAGGCATTGTAAGTATAACTTTGTATCCTTTATATGCCGCAACAGCAGCAAGCCCTATGCCTGTGTTTCCGCTTGTAGGTTCAATTATTACTGAGCCTTCTTTTAAAAGCCCCTGTTTTTCTGCATCTTCTATCATTTTTAAAGCCACTCTGTCTTTAACGCTTCCTGCAGGATTAAAATATTCAAGCTTTGCAAGAATTGTCGCCTCTGTTTCATTAAACTTAGAAAGTTCCATTAGCGGTGTTTTTCCTATTAACTCTAATATATTTTTATAGATATTCACAAAATCACTTCCTGATGTTAATTATATTGCTTTAAAGCCCTTTTGTCAATTTAAATTCGCCGTTTAAGTCCGCCACAAATGTTATTGTAAAATCCTCGTCTGTCCTCAAAACTTCACTTCCACTTGCTTTAAGTCGTTTTAACACGCCATTATCCGGATGCCCATAGCTGTTACTCTTGCTGACTGAAACAACCGAATACAAAGGCGAAACTCTATCCACAAACTCTTTGGCACTTGAATTTTTTGAGCCGTGATGTGAAACCTTTAAAACATCAACGTCAACATTTTCAATAGTTTTTTCAGTTTCTTGACCTATATCACCTGTAAACAAAAAAGAACTTTCACCAAAATCCATTCTTACAACTAAAGATGACTCGTTTTCATTTTCATACATTTGTTCCCCTGGACTTAAAACAGTAAATTTTGCTCCCTCTATATCAAATGTGTCTCCTTTTTTCACTATGGTAGTTTGTGTATCGGTCTTGCAAAATTCACTTGTGATTACTTTTTCAACATTCATATAATCACAAAGCAACTCTATTCCTCCTGAATGATCACTATCATCGTGAGAAATTATCAAAGCACAAATGTTATCTATTCCCTCTCTTGTCAAAAATTCTATTACTTCCTGACTGCACATTTTTTCAGTTCCCGTATCGACTATAACTGTCTTTTTATTATGAAGTCTTATTATTGCACAATCACCCTGTTCAACATTTAAAAAGGTAACATTCACCTTATCTTTAGGAATATATCCATAAAACGCGTTGCCCAACAGCGCAACAATTAAACATACAAAAATTAAGGGTTCAAACAGTTTTTCGGTCCATTTGGTTTTACATCTTAAGAGAAATATAACAACAAACAAAACTGTCACTGCAATTATTAAATAAGACGACGCAACACTAACATTGTTCCCTGGAATGCTTGCAGTGATCTGTGCCCCCTTTACAAACAAATCACACAAAAACTCAGTCAAAGCTACGAAAGGCTGTATGTTAAAAATAAGCGCCGCTATACCAAAAGCATACAAAAATGGTATTGCAAATGATATTACTATGTTTACAAATATAGAAAGTACAGCTGTTGATTTGAAAGTACCCAGCATAATAGGCAGTATTCCTATTTGTGCAGCAGCCGACACCGCCATTGCACTAACCGCTGTATTGTATATCGAAAAGACAACACGTTTTACAACAACAGCTGTTTTTATTGGCAAAAATTCTATTAACGAAACCAATCCCGACGGCACATACAGGCACCATTTTATACGCCTTTTAATGTGCTCGGTAAATGTTAAAATACCAAACACCGCCCCAAATGACAAAAGAAAGCTTGTGTTATAAATGCTCATAGGATTGATAATAAGAATAACAAGCGCTGTTGTAAAAAGAATTGTTAAGCTATCTGCACTCTTTAATGTATTTCTTGCAATAAGATACATAAAGTATGCTATTGTTGCACGTACTATTGACGGATGCATTCCAACAATGCCTGCAAATGTAATAAGACACAAACAAGAAACTGTATAATAAATAAACCTGAACCTTCTCAATGGATACAAAATCAGAGCACATAAAAGCATAACTACCATAACGTGCATCCCCGATGCTACCAGAATGTGTGTTATACCTGCCTGCTTAAACAGGCCATCAACCTGCTTTGAGATTAAAACGTCATTACCTACAAGTATTGCAGGCATTATTTCTTTAGCCGAACTGTCTTTAAATACCTCCTCGCTCCGATACGCAAGTTTTTGCTTAAATGTCCTTAATTTTCTTAAAATAATGAACCCGTCACTTCCACTGGCTCTCAAATCAGTTTTTGATGCACTTGCCGTGAAATAAATTCCTTTTGATTTTAAATACTTGTTGTAATTAAATCCCCCTCTGTTCCTTTCTCTGTCAGGGATTTTAAAATTTATATCATTAAAATGTATTACACTGTTTACTCTTACATCATTTATCCCCAAAATGGTAAAAAGCACTTTTTCATTTATCTTTTTACCCTCCACCTCAGTAACAACCGCATTTACCGTTACATAGTCTTCATGTTTTGTTTCAATTGCCTTAACAAACATCTTGCCGCTGCACGGAATCTTTGTATATTCATAAAGAGGTGAGTTCTTATATGCATTTTGAGTAAAATCACCGTAAATTCCACCAATTAAAAAAATTAAAGACAAAATAAAAATATATATTTTTTTATTTTTAATCAACAAAAACATTCCCGCTAAAAATATAAGCGAGAAAACAGCCCAAAATATTTTAAAAGGTAACCCGAAAGCTAAAATACCCGTAGCAAACGCGCATACAAAGACACATAAATACCTTTTTTTCATACCAAACTCCAACAAATTTAATGCCTTAAAGTGTATCATATTACCGCTTTAAAATCAACCTTTGAGGTTTTTGAAGAAAAAATTTAACAAAAAATAAAAAATTACTTGCATTTTACATTTTTTTGTGTTACAATATGTTGTACTTTGATTTAGTACGGATTTTCAAGGAGGTGTATCATACATGGCAAAATGCGATATCTGCGGAAAAGGCGTTGTATTCGGTATAAATATTTCTCACTCACACATCAGAACAAACAGAGCTTGGAAACCCAACATCAGAAAGGTTAAAGCTGTTGTTAACGGCACTAAAAAAACTGTTAACGTTTGCACAAGATGTTTGCGTTCGGGAAAAGTTACAAGAGCTATGTAATTAAAATTTAAAAGGTTAATCAAGTGATTAACCTTTACCGATTGCGTGTTGCGGTTTTCACTTTTAGTGAAAACCGTTATTTAATCTTTAAAGCTTTTTGCTTATATGCTGGTATAGCTCAGTCGGTAGAGCACTTCACTCGTAATGAAGGGGTCGTGCGTTCAAGTCGCATTACCAGCTCCATAAAAAAGCAAGCCCGTAAAGGCTTGCTTTTTTTATTTATTAAATTTTTCAAAATGCTCTTTTATTCTATCAAAGCTTTCATCACTTAAATCGTGTTCTAACTTACAACTATCCTCAAACGCAGTCTGTTCGCTGACTCCCAAAGCAATGAGTGCTTTTGCAATTATCTGGTGTCGCTCGTAAACTCTTTCTGCTACTAAAATACCCTTTTCAGTTAATGTTATCTTACCATCTGGTGCCACAAGGATATATCCGTCTTCACGAAATCCTTTCATCGCAACTGAAATGCTTGGTTTTGAAAAACCCAGCTCATTTGCAATATCAATACTTCTCACAAATCCATTTTTTTTATTTAAAACGTATATAGTTTCCAGATAATTCTCTGCTGATTCTTTAATAATCATTGCTCTTACCTCATAAATTTAATATATAAATATTTTACCACAGAAACATTTATTTGTCAAAAATTTCATTTTTTTACCAAAAAGTATTGACAAGCCGTTTTTTTAATGTTAAAATACCTTGGTTAGCAAAGACTAACTTATCTATTTAGAAAGAGGTTCAAAATGAATTTAACCGAAGCTCAGATTGGCAAACAATACATAATTAAAGATATTAAAACAGATGATGAGGAATTAAATGCGTTCCTTTTTACATTAGGCTGTTACAGCGGTGAAACTGTTACCGTTATCAATCGTGTAATAGGTGGATGTATTATAGCTATAAAAGACTCAAGATATAACATAGATAACCAATTAGCTAAAGCTATTAAAATATAAACGGCACTCTTTTTGAAAGTGTAGCCGTATATATTTTAATGTACAGTTAGCCAATGCTAACTAACAAAGGAGGACGAATATGAGAATTGCATTAGCAGGCAACCCGAACAGCGGTAAAACCACTATGTATAATGCTTTAACAGGCAAAAGCGAACGTGTGGGAAACTGGGCGGGTGTTACTGTTGACAAGCGTGAAAATAAAATAAAAAAATACTACCATTCTTTAAAGGAAGAAATAATTGCAGTTGACCTTCCGGGCGCGTACTCTATGTCCCCTTTCACATCTGAAGAAAGCGTTACAAGTACGTACATAAAAAATGAAAATCCCGATGTTATTATAAATATAGTAGATGCCACAAATTTGGCCAGAAGCCTGTTTTTCACAACACAGCTTTTAGAACTTGGTGTTCCTGTTGTTGTGGCATTAAACAAAAGCGACATAAATGAAAAGAAAGAAACTGTAATCGACATATATGTACTTTCCAAAAAGCTAGGATGTCCTGTCATAGAAACCATTTCAACAAACAAAAAAGGTTTAAAATCAGTAATTGATGCTGCCGTTTCATTAAAAGGCACAAAAGTTATTCCCCCTTACGTTCAGGGTGACATTGATTTAACAGACAAATCTGTAGTTGAAGCAGATGACAGAAACAGATTTAAATTTGTAAACGAAATTGTAACGGTTGTAGAAACGAAGAAAATTTTGTCACAAGTAATCAACACTCAGGACAAGATTGACAAGGTTTTGTCAAACCCGTTTGTAGGACTTTTAGTTTTTGGCATTGTAATGTGGTTTGTTTTCTGGGTATCACAGGCATCCTTAGGTCCTTGGCTTGCCGAAAGTATACTTTGTCCTATAATCGACAAATTCGGAGAATTTGTAAAGGTTTGGATGGATGGCACTGCCCCCATACTGCAAACAATCGTAGTTGACGGAATAGTGGGCGGTGTAAGTGCAGTAGTGGGCTTTTTGCCACTTGTTATGGTTATGTACTTTTTCATTGCACTGTTAGAAGACTTAGGGTATATGGCACGTGCTACAATTGTTTTAGACCCGATTTTCAAAAAAGTAGGTCTTTCAGGTAAATCCGTTATCCCTTTCGTTGTTGGTACCGGTTGCTCAATCCCCGGAATTATGGCATCACGCACAATCAGAAACGAAAGAGAACGACGAGCAACTGCAATGCTCACCCCCTTTATGCCCTGCGGAGCCAAACTTCCTGTTATTGCACTTTTTGCAGGAGTATTTTTCGGCGGAAATGAGTGGGTTGGTACAATTATGTATTTTGTAGGTATTTTCCTCATTTTCTTTGGTGCTCTTTTAGTTAATAAAATTACAGGTCATAACCCTAAAAAATCATTCTTTATAATTGAACTTCCCGAATATAAAATTCCAAGCTTAACACTTGCATTTAAGTCAATGTGTTCACGAGGTTGGGCATACATTGTAAAAGCGGGAACAGTTATTTTAATTTGCAATGCAGCTGTTACAATTATGCAAAGCTATAACTGGAGTTTTCAATTGGTAGAAGAAGGAATGGAAAGCACTTCTATTCTTGCAACCATCGCATCACCTGTTGCCGTACTTTTAATCCCTTTGGGCTTTGGTGTATGGCAAATGGCTGCAGCTGCTATTACAGGTTTTATTGCAAAAGAAAATGTAGTTGGTACACTCGCATCAGTTTATGCAATTTCTAATTTTATTGACACAGAAGAACTTGCATTAGTAGGCGGTGCTAACGAAGTTGCTACTATTTTAGGCATTACAAAAGCCGCTGCTCTTGCTTGCCTTATGTTTAACCTGTTTACTCCCCCTTGCTTTGCAGCAATCGGCGCTATGAATGCCGAAATGAAAAGCCCAAAGTGGCTTTTGGGCGGAATAATGCTCCAGTTTGGATTTGGTTATACAATTGCATTTTTAGTGTACCAGATTGGTTCGATTTTCGAACTAGGCACTTTGGGGGTTGGTTTTATACCTGGTTTAATTTCAGTTCTTTCTATGGTTCTTATTGTTATCTATTTAACTAAAACAAACAAGGAGAGAGTATGAAAAATATTATTGTTTTAATTATTTTAATGCTTATTTTAGGCTCCGCAATTTACTACATAATAACTCAAAAGAAAAAGGGAGCTAAATGTATAGGCTGTCCTTATGCTAAAAATTGCAAGGGCCATTGTAAAAGTAAATAGTAAAAAAGACGATGCTTTTAGCACCGTCTTTTTTTATGAAAATTTCTATATTATTCTGTTACGTTTAAAATTATAATTCTTTCTGCAGTTGTTTGAGCCGGAATGCTCATTGTCATAGCCATACCGTATTCAACACCTAAGAGCATACCTTCTTTAATTTCTTCTTTAGCTACTTCTTTTTCGCCTGCAAAGATTTTTGTTTCTTCGCCAATGTGAACGATTACTTCGCCACGCATTTCGTCTTCAACAAGGATTGAACCTTCCTCTGTGAACTCTTTAACTGTAACGATTGAAGGGCTTACGAATTTGTATGTTCCCTCTTCTTCAGCTACTGCATATCCGCCAAGCATTTCTTCTACAAATGAAATCGGAACAAAAGTTTTGTCGTCGATGAGTGTAGGTGCTTTACCAAGCGGTCTGTGAGTCATACGTGAGAAAGCATAAGCATCTTCGCCAATTTCCATTGTTATGTAAACTGCACCTTTGTAAAGAGCAATTGACCAATCTTCGTCATTCCACTCTACTGTATAACCAAAACCTTCTGCAACTTCGCGAAGAGGCATCATTGTGATGTCATCCAACACTTCAACTTCAACACCCCAGAGAGTCATACCGTTAACCGGCACAGTTTCTTCAACTGCTACGTCTTCTGAAATAAGCATTACATCGTTTGTTTCCTCTGCTACTGCCGCAAAACTTGCAAGCACTGTCACTGCAGCAACTAAAGCTAAAATTCTTTTTTTAATGTTCATCTTCTTTTTTCCTCCATTTATAAGATAAATTATTTTGGTAACTCCTTATTGGTTACAGTGCTTAGACTATCACCTTTACAAAAAGTTCCACTTTTTTAAAAATTTTTTTATTTTTCCTAAAAAACGGGTATATTATTCCTATATAAAGGGAGGACTAAAATGAACAAATCACTATGGTCAGATATAACTGACTTACCTAAATTTGAAGAACTTAAAGAAGATATAAAAACTGATGTTTTGATTATCGGCGGAGGTCTTTGCGGAATATTATGTGCACACCTTTTGTCTGAGGCAGGAGTAGATTGTGTTTTAACAGAAGCAAATCGTATTGCCTCAGGCACTACCAAAAACACCACTGCCAAAATCACATTTGGTCATGGGCTTATCTACAGTAAACTTATAAAAGATTTCGGCAAAGAAAAAGCCCTTATGTACCTTAATGCCAACAAGGATGCACTTTTGCAATACGAAAAACTGTGTGCAGATATAAACTCAGGATTTGAAACTAAAAGTTCTTACACTTATTCAACTTTAAACAGATGGAAAATAGAAGACGAAATCAGGGCAGTTCAATCTTTGGGATTTCCTGCAGAATTTTCAGATTGCAGCGAGCTTCCTTTTAAAACGGTAGGTGGCATATGCTATAAAAATCAAGCACAGTTTAATCCTCTTGAACTTATTAAGAAACTCGCAAAAAACTTAAAAATATACGAAAACACTTTTATCCGCGAAATAAAATCACATTGCGCAATTTCAGATAAGGCAAAAATCACGGCAAAAAAAATAATTGTTGCCACCCACTTTCCTTTTATAAACAAGCACGGAAGCTATTTTCTGAAGTTATACCAACACAGAAGCTACGTAAGTGCTTTTGAAAATTCACCTAATTTAAAAGGAATGTACGTTGATGAGGATTTAAAAGGCTTATCACTTAGTTTTCACAATAATCTGCTTATATTAGGCGGTGGAAGTCACAGAACTGGTAAGTATGGTGAAAACTGGCAGGCAATAACACGGTTAACAGAAAAGCATTACCCTACCGCCCAGTTAAAATATACCTGGTCAACTCAGGACTGTATGAGTTTAGACAATGTCCCTTATATCGGAAACTATTCTAAAAACACCCCCGATTTATACGTTGCAACAGGGTTTAATAAGTGGGGTATGACATCATCCATGGTTGCCGCAAAAATTCTGTGTGATATGATAACAGAAAAGAAAAGTAAATACCATGAAATTTTTGCACCTGACAGAAACATATTAAAGCCACAGCTTTTTGTAAATGGACTTGAATCAGCAAAAAATCTTTTAACCCCAACTGCTCCCAGATGCCCTCACTTAGGATGCGCACTTAAATGGAATCATACCGAACATTCATGGGATTGTCCTTGCCACGGTTCAAGATTTGAAAAAAACGGAACACTTATAAATGGCCCGTCCATTAAAAACTTGCGTTAAATGCGCAAGTTTTTATATTGCACAAAAACTCAAACAATGATATACTTATTTCGACAATACTGTGAGGTGTTATTATGAAATCTTCAGGACAAAAATTAAAACTTTTATATATGGCTCAGCTTCTGTTAGAAAAAACAGATGATGACCACACACTAACTGTACCGCAAATAATTTCAGAGCTTGAAAGATATGGAATTAAAGCAGAACGCAAAAGTGTGTATGATGATTTAGAACAACTCCGCCTTTTTGGTCTTGACATCTGTTCAAGAAAAACTAAAACCCACGACTATTTTATAGGCAGCAGAGATTTTGAACTCCCTGAGCTTAAACTTTTGGTTGACAGCGTTCAGTCTTCAAAATTTATTACACATAAAAAAAGCATGGAACTTATTTCAAAAATAGAAAAACTTACAAGCCATGAAAATGCAAAAAAACTCCACCGACAGGTCGTTGTTACTAACAGAGTAAAAGCATACAATGAACAAATATACTACAATGTAGACAAAATTTACGATGCGATTGCAAACGACCGACAAATATCATTTAAATATTTTAACCTTAATATAAACAAGGAGAAAGAATACCGAAAAAACGGTGAAAAATATATTGAATCCCCCATTTCACTCACCTGGGATGACGAAAATTACTACCTTATTACATACAAGGAAAAGTACGGTCACTTTACTCACTACCGCGTGGATAAAATGGATGCAATAACCATAACTGAAGAAAAAAGAACTATGCCTCCTGAAGATTTTGACCTTTCAGCATACGCAAAATCAGTATTTTCAATGTTTGGCGGTGAAGAAACAAAAATTAAAATAGAATTTGACAACTCACTCGTAGGTGTAGTTTTTGATAAATTCGGCACTGACATTTCAATAATAAAATCAGACGAAAGCCACTTTACCTGCAACGTAAACGTAGCAGTAAGCCCTCAGTTCCTGGCTTGGGTAATGAGTTTTGGCAATAAAGCTAAAATCATCTCACCCGAAAATGTAATAGAGGACCTTAAAAAATTATTAAAGGAAATCAATTCTGCATATTAGCTATAAGAGTATAAAAGAACTTGAAAAATTTAACCTTACAAATACAGTAATTAACTCCCCTTCGCTTTCATATATTTTAAAGGAATATATAAAAGCAAGGGGCGTTTTTTATGAATTCGGATATCGAAGAAAGAACCGTTACTATCGCTCAATACATTATAGATAAAAAAGCAACAGTCCGCGCTGCAGCAAAACACTTCGGCGTTTCTAAATCTACTGTACATAAAGATGTCACGGAGCGGCTTTATTATATAAACCGTGCGCTTTTTTATGACGTTCAACCGATTCTTGCAATCAACAAGGCAGAAAGGCACTTAAGGGGCGGAATTGCAACCAAAAACAAGTATTTGAAACAAAAGGAGGTAAAAAATGCGTAAGTTTTTCCCTGCTGCCAATACTCCCCAAGGATTTTTCAGCCGCTTTGACTCTGTTTATGATGAAAAAGATGACAACAAAGTCGTGTTTATAAAAGGTGGAAGCGGCACAGGCAAATCTACTTTAATGAAAAAAATTTTGAAAGATGCCCAAACCCTGGGTTTTGAAACAGAAGCATTTTTTTGTTCATCCGACCCAAACTCTTTAGATGGAGTAAGAATACCCGATAAAAGGGCGGTAATTGTAGATGCAACGTCACCTCATACCCAGGACCCATTGATGCCTGGAATATCCGGCAAAATTTATAACATTGCTGACTTTTGGAACGAAGAATTACTTATTCCTCACAAAGATGAAATAATGCACCTCATTTCTTTAAAAAAGGAGAATTTTAACAACTGCTACAGATACTTAGCTGCGGCGCAGACTCTTTATCCCAACAAATCTTCAAATTTATATGACATAAAAAATATATGCCGTAAATTCAATTTTCCACACAAAGATAGTGTCGGTAAAACAAGAAAGTTTTTCGCATCAGGCATAACTCCCGACGGTAACGTAAATTTTCTTGAAGATATTTTAGTGGGACGCATAATAGGTATCAAAGAAAGCCCAAACACTTCTGACATTTTAAAACAACTTAATTTCTCTGCTAATATATCAGGTTATGACACCGAACTTTTCTTTTGTCCCATGTTTCCAAACGAAAAGGCAGAACATCTTGTCATAAAAGAGCTTTCTTTAAGTTTCACAACAAAAAACGAATTTCACAGCTTTGACAGAACTTACGAAACAATACATTTTGAAACTCCTTCTCATAACAACGAACATATAAAAGAACTTTTAAACCTTGCAATTAAAAGCCTTAGTGATGCAAAAACACATCACAAAAAAATTGAACAGATATACATAAGTGCAATGGATTTTGAAAAAATGGACAAAACTTATCAGTCAATCTCATCCTACCTTTTAGGTTGAATTTAATGCGAAAACCGATTTGGTTTTCGCATTTTTAAATTTTTTCAAAAAAAGCTTGCACTTTCTTACAAATTGTGGTATACTATTTGGGCGGAAAAAATACGCACGCTTTTTTTGCCGGTTGTGGTCCTTTGAATAAGGCTTCCGGAAATACACAAAAAAGCGGAGGAAAAAACCACGGAGGTGTAGTAAAAATGGCAGTTATTTCTATGAAACAATTGTTAGAAGCAGGCGTTCACTTCGGTCACCAGACAAGAAGATGGAACCCAAAAATGGCAGAGTATATCTTTGCTGAAAGAAATGGTATTTATATCATTGACTTGCAGAAGACTGCAAAAAAAGTTGAAGAAGCTTACTCTTTTGTAAGAGACATCGCTGCAGATGGCGGTGAAGTACTTTTTGTTGGTACTAAAAAGCAGGCTCAGGAATCAATCAAAGAAGAAGCTGAAAGAGTTGGCATGTATTATGTTAACGCTAGATGGCTCGGCGGTATGCTTACAAACTTTGGTACAATCAAAAAGAGAATCGAAAGATTAAAACAGCTTAAGAAAATGGAAGAAGACGGCGTATTTGACCTTCTCCCTAAGAAAGAAGTTTCAAATCTCAACAACGAAGCTGAAAAACTTGAAAAATACCTTGGCGGTATTAAAGATATGAAAGAAATTCCAGCTGCTATGTTTGTTGTTGATCCTAAGAAAGAAAAAATCGCAATTGCTGAAGCTCACAAGCTTGGCATTCCGGTTGTTGCTATCGTTGACACAAACTGCGATCCTGAAGAAGTTGATTATCCTATCCCTGGTAACGATGACGCTATCAGAGCAGTAAAACTTATCGCTTCTACAATCGCAAATGCAATTTTGGAAGGCAGACAGGGCGAATCATACAGCGTTGCTGAAGATGACGCAGAAGCTGCTGTTCAGGAATAATTTAATTTAAACTTTGGGGCGGTCTTTTGGTAACAGAATTGAAAGACCGCTTATCAATATACGAAAGGAAGATGTTATTATGGCATTTACAGCAAGTGATGTTAAAGATTTAAGAGAAAAAACAGGCTGCGGTATGATGGACTGCAAAAAGGCTCTTACCGAAGCTGACGGTGATATGGACAAAGCTATCGAAATTCTTCGTGAAAAAGGAATGGCTAAAGCTGTTAAAAAGAGCGGAAGAATTGCTGCAGAAGGCTTAGTTGACATTGTTGTTGATGGTAGTGTCGGCGCAATCGTTGAAGTTAACTCAGAAACTGACTTTGTTGCTAAAAACGATGAATTTGTTAATATGGTTAAAGACTTTGCTAAACAGGTTATTAAAGAAAACCCTGCAGACGTTGATGCGCTTTTAGCTTCAACAATCGATGGTAGCACTGTTAAAGATATTTTAACAGAAAAAATTGCTAAAATTGGTGAAAATATGAATGTAAGAAGATTTGCTCGTTTTGAAGGAAACGTTGTTGACTACATTCATATGGGTGGTAAAATCGGTGTTATGGTAAAGGTTGAAGCTGACCTTTCAAACGCTCAGGCAGTTACTGCTGCAAAAGATGCTGCTATGCAGATTGCTGCTATGAACCCATTATATATGGATAAATCAGTTGTTCCAGCAGAAGATGTTGAAAAAGAAAAGAACATTATTTTAGCACAGATTAAAGAAGATCCTAAAATGGCAGGTAAACCTGAAAATATTTTAGAAAAAATGGTTGAAGGTAAAATCAACAAATTCTTTGAAGAAAACTGTCTCCTTCAGCAGAAATTCGTTAAAGACGATAAAGTATCAGTTGAAAAATATCTTGCAGCAAATGGTGTTAAACTCATTGACTATGTAAGATTTGAAAAAGGCGAAGGTCTTGAAAAGAAAGAAGACGATTTTGCAGCTGAAGTTGCTTCAATGGCAAAATAATTAACAAAAATTTTAAAAGCGCTATCTTAAAGATAGCGCTTTTTTACATAAACGTATTCAGCCACACATCTACCTGAATTAAATATAGCATTGTTTCAGGTCGCGGAAAAAGGCGTGTAAACTTTAAAATTTCTTCTTTGGAAATCATTCCAAACATAAAGCTCTCATTTTTAATCATTTCGTAAAAAAGTGACTTAAGACCTTTCACATTATTTTTTAGTGGTTTGTATTTTTGATGATAAAAATAGCTTTTCAAAAGTCTTTCTCTGTATCTTTCACTTTTTATTGAATATGCCAAACACTTCTCTTCAAGATAGGGAAAAGCGATGTTTGGGCTAACTGACCTCTTGGCAGCAATAACACTTGGAAGCACCACTGAAGTTTTTATATATAATTCCTCTTTCCTGCTTATATCCTTTTCATCCCGATACTCAAATAGAGGTATTTCAGACAAGAAATCATTTATCAACTCCCTGTCCCCCTCCTCACATGCTTTTATGGGCAATTTAAATCTTTTAGGAATTGTAAACAAATTAATATCCGAGCAAATCTTTTCTTTACTGTCTGAATTGGATAAATCTGTCAAAGTCAAATACGGCGATGGCATACAGTTTTGATAAATATATTTACAAATTCTTTCATAAAGCGTTGATTTTGATATTAATTTTTCATCCCCGAACCTAAAATTTGTATCCTTTAAAAAATAATCAAAGCCATTAACAGTCTGGCAAAAACTATCGGTAGAACTTGCAAAATCAAACACATAATAACTTTTAGCTTTTAACTTCCCCGATTTATATGAAAGGTACCCCGAAGGTTGTATTTCATAAATATTATTAAAAAAAGTTTCAGAATTAATAATACTTCCCGACCAAGTGAAAAGTTTACAGTAAATATCGTATGATGGCTCCTTTTTTACAAAGGGAAATTCAAAAATTTCCTTAATATTTGATGAAAATGCTATTCTTTGCCCATCAAAATAATAAAAAAGCCTTTTAAACCCTACTTTATCCCGAAATAAAATTAACTCCTTTTCATACCCGTCCCATATAACCCCTGCAAACTCACCATTAAAGCTTTTTAAAACACTTTTACCAAACGCAAGATATGTACTAAGTACAATTTCTGCACACTTTTCTGTTTCAAAAGTTACCCCTTTAACCTGCATACTTTGTCTTAGTCTGTTATAATTGCTTATATTACCCCATAACACTGCAAAACATTTTTTGCCTGCTACTTCTTTTTCAAAAAAATCACATTTGTAGGAAACGGTAATTCCACTGTCCTGAAAAGACTTCCCTCCTTTTATGATATATTCGCACATTTTTCGCCAGTAAGAGCTTTCGGGCCTCAATGCCGAAACTATCCCACAAAATTCGCACACTTTTAAATGTCCCCCCAACGCCCCTTAAATGCATATAATACATATTATTCAAAGCGTATATAATGTGCTACAAAATCCTTGATATATCAAAATTTTTAGTTCTGTTATACCGTTTTAATTCAAAAAGACACTCAGGATCTCTTGTTATATAATTAGTTCCTTCTTCGCAACCATAAGTTACCTTAAACCCTAATTCTCTTATAATTCCCAAAGCATCATCATTTATGGCACCAAATGGCGGGGTGAACGCAACGGGAGAAATTCCACAATTAATTTTTAATAATTTTTGATTTTTAATTATATCATTTTCAAGCATTTTTTTATATTCTTCGTCTGTTTCACTCTTTTGTTTAAGCACTCCCTTTCTTTTGTTTAAGTTATGCAAATTGTATGTGTGGTTTTGTATTTCAAACACTCCGCTGTCCGACATATCCTTAATCATCTTCCATGTAACATGTGAATAATTGTTATTAAACGACCTTTCTTTTGAATATTGCTCAGTATAATACCCTATTACCGACAATACGCCCTTCATATCATACTTTTTAAGCAGCGGATATGCATACGAATAATTATTATAATATCCGTCGTCAAAGGTTATAATAACTGCTTTTTCTGGAAGTTCTTTTCCTGTTTCTACATAATCTGTCAAATCTTTTGTTGTAATTGTTGTATATCCATTTTCTTTTAAATATTTTAAATCATCTTCAAACATGCTGGGAGTAATAACATAATTTCCAACCCTTTTTGAATTATCCAAAATGCTGTGATACATTAAAATGTTAAGTTCCTTGCCGATTTTATTTGCGCTCGTTGGCTCGACTTTCCTCACATATAAAACATACACAGCAAACGCCATGCAAAATACAGAAATTGCCATTAAAAAAAGTGCAATATATTTTACCGTCTTCAACGCTTACCTCCCTCAGGCAAAATTATTTCTATTTTTTTTTGCTCTCGCGGTGTCTTGTTTTCCACGTGTGAAAATACCATAACAGCTGTAATTATAACAACCAACATTAATGCCAAAACTAACCACTTACTTACTGTCAATACTTTCATATAAAGTCACTATCCCATCCCATGTTCTTTTATCCACTATACCCGTTTGCTCTAAAGATAAAGCTTGCTGAATTTTTTTAATTTGCTCTTCAAAGCTTTCATCACCTACATTTGAAAACTCATCAGAAATTCTGTCTGCCATAATTTGGGCAAAACTTTGTACATCTTTAGCATTAGGAACAACACAATCAAATCCTTTGCTTTCTTTTATTAAATCATCATCCAAAAGCACTATATATTCCCACGTATCATAATCAATCACGCCATTTGGATCAAGTTCCGCTTCTTTCTGAATAACAATAACAGCATCTGTAGTATCACTTCCAAATCTTCCGTTCGGAATAACAACCGGGATTTCCATAACGGACGAAATTCGCCTTAATTTTTGTTGAACATCTTCTACAGGAGTTGAAATAGTCTTGTTATTTTGTCTAAGAGCAGCATCACTATCGCCCTCACTCAGCTTAAATCCCGGATACTGTCTTTCTTTTGAGTTCACAGTGCTTATTGCATCATAGCTCTGACTTCTAATAGCACTGTGTGTAGCACTTTCTACAGCCCCGCTCGCAGTAATCCCAGCATTTTGCTGAATTTGAAAAATACTTTTTGCTGTGAGTGGACCAAACACACCTGTTTGTTCAACCTCTCCCACACCACTACCATGATATTTTGCAATATAGTTTATATGTCTTTGTATCTCTCTTACATCATCACCAGTATCCCCTCTTGACAAAACCTTTCCGGAAAAAGGCGCCAAAAATTTTTCATTATCAAACGGTTCTCTTATTTTCAAATAAAGCGCTATAGTAATGTAGGCATTATAAATTTCATTTAAGGTTGCCTGATCAACTATACCTGTTTCAGGCAAATCAAACTGTTTTTGCAATGCTCTTACCGAATTTGCAGTTGCTTCGGTATAAACTCCTGTCACATTCGTAGGAAGCGCTGTAGGATAAAAGTATGACAAGAATGAAAGTATGTACTGCACATTCCACACCTCTTGCCCCGTACTTCCTATTGTTAAATCATTTTGTATCGTTTGTTTAATGCGACTTGAAGTTTTTGCTATACTCTGCGCATTGCCATTCCCATTTAAATAATCTGAAAGTCTTATGCCCTCTGCTTCAAGTTCTGAAAGTCTTTTAATCCCTACAAAAAGTTCAACTAATCTGTACCACGTTGCTCTACCCACAATTCCGTCCTGTGTTAGTTTAAAAATTTCTTGGAATTTCCTTACCGCATTTTCAGTATTTTCATCAAACACGCCATTTACAGGATTTATTTTAGGGATTGCAGGATAATTATTTGAAATGCCATTTAACGACCTTTGTATTACAAACACATCGGGCCCGCTATCACCCAGTCTTAACGCCGTTCCAGGATAAGATTCTGCTATCCCTTCTACTGAAACATCCTCAACTAACACTATATCACTTCCATAATAATTTGTTAAGATATCATAAGCTCCAAGCCCCTGATTTGCAAGTTCTACTGACCCCCATTGTGACAAGCCATCGCACGTTGTTGTTGTGCCATTACAAAATTTTGCAGCTAGCGGTTCTAAATTTTGCTCTCTTTTTATATAAGAATTAAATATATCATCAACTATTTCAGAAATGTTTTCAAATATATTTCTTCCCTCTTCAAAGCTTTGATCAAGCGCCGTTGTAGATGTTATGTCAAAATCATACCCTCTTGAACGATAGTACTCTAAATATACCCTGTTAAGCGCATAGGAAATCTGAGCATAAATATTTGCTCTTAAAGAGCTTTCAGGCCATGTAGGATAAATCTCGCCCGATGCTACGTTTTTTATATAATCAGCAAACGAAAGCGTGACATTTTTTGCATTTGAATCTGGTGGTCCTAAATGAACTGTTATATACTCGGGAATCACTGGATATTTTATAGCCATATTTACCTCCTACAAATTTTGCGGCAATACAACAAAAGTATTTGTCGTGTCAATATTTTGTATGTTTTCAGGAAGCGGTATCATATCTATATTTTGTTGTGTAGTTCTGTTTGCAAACACCTGAACGTCTTTTATTATTGTCCTGAAAAATCCATCTTTTACAGCCCTTACATTGTATACAGAAAATGGTCTGTAATTCCCGGGGTTTTCAGAAAGTTCCATGTCGGGTGCATCAAGTTCGACCACTTGCGTATTCCCATTTTCATCGGTTTTTAATGCAAATAAAAGTTCCTCTCCTCCCTCATTTTCTCTTGATATATATACGTTAACTCCTTCTATAGGCAAAATTCTGCCTGACGTAAATGTAGATGCCGTAAACAATCCTTTTTCCACAATAAAAAACCTCCTTGATAAATTAATACTCAAGCAGGTTTTGTCCTATAACCATATACCTCTTTTTTCTTATAGCAGCAGTTGCAACACTGTTAACTACTATAAAAAACCTCCCCAGAAGGTTTTCCGAGGGAGGTTTTATATTTATTAGTCATTTTTATCTTCAGGCTTTTTGAAAATTGCACCTAATATTATAACTACCGCAAAAACAATTAAATAGAACAGTACTGGAAATGAGAAAGTTCCATTAGCTTTTGCCGCAAGGTAAGGTGTAATACCATGAGCATAAACTGCAGCAAACACCATAAACACACAAGCAATCAATGATATTGTTGGTAGTATAAATCTTTTGAATACGCCCATATCCTTTTCTTTCTTCATCCAAGCAATGAAAATAGGAATATACATAGCGTAAATTGTAACAATAGGAAGTTCTGATGAATCAAAATTGAAAACGCCAAACCAACCTGATGTAAGATTTGCACCATAGAAATATATAAGCCATATTCCACATACAAATAGTCCCCATATTGCAGAGTTTGTAGTCATATTTGTTGCTTTATCAATTTGTGAAAATGTCTGAGGCATAGGGCCATTATTACGGGCTGCTATAGCATACATTCCGCGTGTTGCACCAACCATAAGACCATTCAAAGTTCCAAGACAGGAAATAATAATACAAATGTTAAGTAATGTTCCACCAACACCGCCAAATATGTTAATAAATGCAGTAGTCGCGCCCTCACTGATAAGAACAGCATTTGTAGCACCGCCTGCAACACCGATAAAGTATAGAACATAGGCACTTACTACTATCAAAGATCCGATAACAAGTGCGATTGGCAGATTCTTTTTCGGGTTTTTCAGTTCGGCATTAATAGAAGTTGCAACAATCCAACCTTCATATGCAAAAACTGTAGCAACAATTGCAGCAAAAAGGCCACTGCTTGTACTTGAGCCAACAGCTTCAGAAACTACAGTCGTAAAATTGTTTGTGAGCGTTCCGTTAACAATGCCTGCAATAGTACCAACTATTGCCATTAGAACAATTGGGATTAATTTAATAACAGTAGCGCTTACCTGAAACTTACCTGCAAGTTTTGGTGAAAGAGCATTCATTGTGTAAGATGCTATAAGAAAGAATCCCGCCAACGCCATAACTTCGGCGCCTGTCATATCCCATCCAAAAAGAACACCTAAGTATCTTGCTGAAACCCAGGCAAGAACGGATGTCATGCCAGGATAGTAAATATTTACCATGAACCAAGCAAAATAGTAAGCGTAACCCTTTCCGCATGTAGCTTCTGCATAGTCAACAATACCGCTTACTTTCTCATATTTTGTAGCCATAACAGCAAACTGTGCAGAACAGATAACCATTAACAATCCTGTGATAACCCATGCAATGATTCCTAATGGCATACTGCCGCCCGTAGCTGCAAGTACGTTCTGGGCCTTAAAAAATACACCAGAACCAATTACGGTTCCTACTACCATACAAATAGCAGTAAGCAAACCATATTTCTTAGTAAGTTTTTCCATTTGTTTTCCCCCTTTAAATACTTAAATCACAAAACTCTGTGCTTTAATTATAAAATCAGTAAATCTGTATGCAACAATTATAGAATTAGTGTACAAAATAGATGCCAATTTTACCAGGAGTAAAAATGCTTGCTTGCAAGGGCATTTTTACGACGCCGTCAATTGTTGCAGTGCTCGAAAGAGTACGAAAGAGCGTTAGCTCTTGAGAATTTTATGAAATAAAATTCTGTATGCAACAATTATATCATAAGTGAGTTGCGTTTACAATAGAAATCGACAATTTTCACAACAAAAAAAGCGGATAATTCCGCTTTTTTGTTTATTAAGCTATATTGCTTGCTAATTAATACATTCCCATTCCGCCGCCTGGCATACCAGCCGGTGCAGGAGCTTCTTTTTCAGGCTGATTTGCAACAACGCTTTCTGTGGTAAGAATCATCGCAGAAACTGATGCTGCGTTTTGAAGTGCGCTTCTTGTAACTTTTGCAGGGTCTACAATACCTGCTTTAATCATATCCTGATATTCTTCAGTAAGTGCGTTAAAGCCAATACCTTTTTCGCTTTCTTTGATTTTTTCAACAATAACTGCACCTTCTAAACCTGCATTTTTAGCAATCTGCTTAACAGGTTCTTCCAAAGCTTTTTTAACAAGCATCATACCTGTTTTTTCATCGCCAGAAGCATCGTTCAAAAGTGCGTCAATAACAGGAATTGCATTGATATAAGCTGTTCCGCCACCCGGTACGATACCTTCTTCAACTGCAGCTCTTGTAGCAGCTAAAGCATCTTCAATGCGAAGCTTTCTTTCTTTCATTTCAGTTTCTGTTGCAGCACCAACTTTAACTACTGCAACACCGCCTGACATTTTTGCAAGTCTTTCCTGAAGCTTTTCTCTGTCAAAATCAGATGTTGTTTCTTCAATCTGGTTTTTAATCTGATTAACTCTGCTCTTAATGGCATCGTTATCCCCTGCACCATCAACAATGATTGTGTTTTCTTTCTGGATAACAACCTGTCTTGCACGACCAAGCTGCATAATCTGTGTTTCTTTAAGGTCAAATCCTAATTCCTCTGAAATAACCTGACCGCCTGTTAAAATAGCAATATCTTCAAGCATTGCCTTTCTTCTGTCACCAAATCCCGGAGCTTTTACAGCAACAACTGTAAATGTACCTCTTAATTTGTTAACAATCAAGGTAGCTAAGGCTTCACCTTCAACATCTTCGGCTATAATAACAAGTTTTTTACCTGCCTGAACGATTTGCTCCAAAAGCGGTAAAACTTCCTGAATATTTGAGATCTTTTTATCTGTAATTAAAATGTAAGCATCGTCAATAACAGCTTCCATTTTGTCAGTATCGGTTACCATATAAGGTGAAATATAACCCCTGTCAAACTGCATACCTTCAACAACTTCAACTGTAGTTTCTGCAGTTTTTGATTCTTCAACAGTGATTACACCATCATTTGTAACTTTTTCCATGGCATCTGCAATTAACTCACCAATGTGTTCATCAGCAGAAGAAACAGCAGCAACGCGTGCAATATCGTCTTTGCCATCTACTTTTTTGCTTGATTTAAGAATTGCTTCAACAACGCTGTCAACAGCTTTTTGCATACCTTTTCTTAAGATCATGGGATTTGCACCTGCTGCAACATTTTTAAGACCTTCTCTTACCATAGCCTGAGCTAGAAGAGTAGCAGTTGTTGTACCATCACCTGCAACGTCATTGGTTTTTGTTGAAACTTCTTTAACAAGCTGAGCACCCATATTTTCAAACGGATCTTCAAGCTCGATTTCTTTAGCGATTGTAACACCATCGTTAGTAATAAGCGGTGCACCGAATTTTTTGTCCAAAACAACATTTCTGCCTTTAGGGCCTAATGTAACTTTTACTGTGTCTGCCAGCTTGTTTACGCCACGCTCTAAACTTTTTCTGGCTTCTTCGCCGAATAAAATATCTTTAGCCATAATTTAATTCCTCCTATTATTTACTCAACTTTTGCCAGAACATCGCTCTGTTTGAGAATAGTATATTCTACGCCGTCAAACTTAACTTCAGTTCCAGCGTATTTGCTTGTAATAACTTTATCACCGACTTTAAGTTCCATAACAACTTCTTTGCCGTCAACAATTCCACCAGGACCTACAGCTACAACTTCAGCCATCTGTGGTTTTTCTTTTGCGGAGCCTGTAAGAATGATACCGCTTGCGGTTGTTTCCTCAGCCTCCACCATTTTTATAACAACTCTGTCTGCCAATGGTTTAATATTCATTTAGCATTCTCCTCTCTGTTTTAAATTAGCACTCAAATCAAACGAGTGCTAATAAAGTATATTTTACCACTTTAAATATTTTTTTCAAGCCGTTTTTACAGCCTTATTTAGTTTGTTTTGTGATTTTTCCACAAGATATCTTTAGTTTTCTTTTGTTTTTGCGTGTTTTTACGGTTTTTCGGAAAACGGTATCCCCATATACTCATAAGCAAGCCTTGTAGCACATCTTCCCCTTGCGGTTCTTGTTAAAAACCCTTGTTGCAAAAGATATGGCTCACAAACATCCTCAATTGTATTTGCTTCCTCACCTACAGACGCAGCTATTGTATCAAGACCAACAGGACCTCCCGCAAAGTTGTTTATAATAGTAGATAAAATTCTTCTGTCAATACTGTCTAATCCTAATTTATCCACTTCCATCATATTAAGTGCCTTGTCTGCCACCTCTTTGGTAATAATTCCCTCGGCTTTTATCTGCGCATAGTCACGCACACGCTTTAAAAGTCTGTTTGCAATTCTCGGTGTGCCTCTTGAACGCATTGCAATTTCTTCTGCTCCGTCTTTTTCTATTATAATATCTAAAATTCTTGCAGAACGGGTAACAATTTCAGTAAGTTCTTCTTTTGTATACATTTCAAGTCGGCTTATAAACCCAAATCTGTCACGAAGTGGCGATGATAACATTCCCGCTCTTGTAGTTGCGCCGATTAATGTGAATTTTGGAAGTGCAACGCGAACAGTTTTTGCAGAAACGCCCTTTCCATACACGATGTCAATAACAAAATCTTCCATGGCAGGATAAAGAATTTCTTCAACACTTCTGTTTAGCCTGTGAATTTCGTCAATAAACAAAATATCATTTGTTGAAAGGTTTGAAATAATTGCAGCCAAATCACCAGGGCGTTCTATTGCAGGACCCGATGTAATTCTTATATTCACACCCATTTCATTTGAAATAATACTTGCCAGAGTAGTTTTACCAAGCCCCGGCGGTCCGTACAAAAGAATGTGATCCAAAGGCTCATTTCTCATTTTTGCCGCCTCAATAAAAACCTCTAAGTTTTCTTTTGCCTTTGACTGACCGACATACTCAGAGAGTGTTCTAGGTCTTAATGAAACCTCGATATCTTCATCATCTGTTGTATATGTAGATGTTATGATTCTGTCTTCCATTTAATTACCCTCTTCTCATTAAATTTTTGAGTGCCGCACTTATAATCTCTTCAACCGTTCCCGAAAGTCCACTTACTGCCTTCTTAGCTTCCTGTGCAGAATATCCAAGCGCTAACAGTGCCTCAACCGCCTCGCCGGCATCGACTGTTTCCTCGCTTTGCGGGATAATTTCCAAATCAAGCTCTGCACTTTCTTTCTGCATCTTGTCCTTAAGTTCTAAAATAATTCTTGCTGCAAGCTTTGCCCCAACCCCTTGTGCCTTTGTTATTGCCTTCACATCATTGGTTACAACTGAAGCAATAAACTCGTTAGGTTCCATAGCAGAAAGAATTGCAAGACCTACTTTTGGTCCTACTCCTGAAACAGAAATAAGCTGCTCGTATACAAAAAGCTCTTCTGCAGAATAAAAACCATAAAGCTCCATCGCATCTTCTCTTACCGCAAAATGAGTAAAAAGTTTCACCTCACGTCCCAAATCAGGCAATCTGCTTCTTGTTTTGGGAGAAATGAATATTCTGTACCCCACGCCACCTGCTTCAACTACTGCCTCTGAGTGAGTTAAAAATTCAAGGCTGCCTTTTATATATGCATACATAGTAAAATTCCTTTCTTTATAAACCTAAGACTCCGCCCAACGAAGATGAATTAGCATGACATATTGCAACTGCTAAAGCATCTGCCGTATCATCGGGTTTCGGCACTTCTTTAAGTCCTAAAAACATTTTAACCATCTGCTGAACCTGATTTTTATCCGCCCTGCCATAACCTACTACCGCCTGTTTTATCTGAAGCGGCGTATATTCGTTTATTTTAATCCCCTTGTTTGCGGCAGCCAAAACTATTACACCTCTTGCGTGTCCTACCGCAATTGCAGTTTTTACGTTGGTGTTAAAAAACAATTCTTCTATTGCCAAGACATCAGGATTAAAAAGTTCAATAAGCCTTAAAATACCATCGTAAACCTCTTTTAACCTAAGTGGCATATCCATTCCCGCAGGAGTGGTAATTTTGCCGTAATCAACCGTTTTATATTTACCTTTCTCATAATCAATGACACCGTACCCTACTATTGCAAAGCCCGGGTCAATTCCAAGTATTCTCAAAAAAACACCTCAGTTTAAAAAACAAATTCCTACTTAATTATTATAACTGTTTTATACATATATTGTCAAATAAAAATTTCAAAGTATCTACAAGACGCATCTATTCCAGCAAGAGTTCCTGTATAAAGCAAAAACCCTCAAAAAATTTGAGGATTTTTGTTTTATTATTCTAAATAGTCACTTTATTTTTGTTTACTCAAAAAGCGGTGTTGAGAAATATCGTTCTGCCGTATCGGGAAGAATGGTTACCACAGTTTTTCCTGGACCTAATTCTTTTGCAAGCTTAATTGCTGCTGCAACATTTGTTCCGCTTGAAATACCGCACAAAATTCCTTCTTTTGCAGCCAGAGCCTTTGAAACGGAAATTGCTTCCTCATCCTTTACAATACAAATATCATCATAAATGTCTTGATTTAAAATTGCAGGAATAAGTCCGTCGCCAATCCCCATTTGAATATGAGTTCCGATTGACCCACCTGATAAAATTGCGGCATTTTCAGGCTCAACTGCCCATATCTTCATATCGGGGTTTGCCGCCTTTAATGTTTCGCCGATACCTGTTATAGTTCCTCCTGTGCCAATGCCTGAGCAAAAGCCGTGAATAGGGCCTGCAACCTGCTCTAAAATTTCTCTACCTGTCTGATATCTTTGGATTTCCGGGTTTGCTGGATTTTCAAATTGTTGGGGAACAAACACATTTTCATCTTCTTGTTGCATTTTAAGTGCGAGTTTTACACACTCATCGATACAAAGTCCAATATTCCCTGAGTCGTGCACCAAAACAACCTCTGCACCATAGTGATTAACAAGTTTTCTTCTTTCTTCACTAACAGAGTCCGGCATAATTATTCTTGTTTTATAGCCAAAAACCGCACCAACAAGAGCAAGACCAATCCCCTGATTACCACTTGTAGGTTCTACAATTATTGTATCTTTATTTATTTTCCCCTGAGCTTTTGCGCGCATAATCATATTATAAGCAGTTCTTGTTTTTATTGATCCACCTACATTAAGTCCTTCAAACTTAACTAAAATATCCGCGCCGCCTTCTGGTGCAATATTCTGAAGCTTTATAATCGGAGTGTTACCGATAGCTTCTAAAATATTGTTATATACCATTAAATTTCACCTCATTAAATCTGATCAAGTGCCTGAGAAACATCGGCTATAATATCTTTAATATTTTCAGTACCAACAGAAAATCTGATAAGACCAGGTGTAATACCCGCATCTAAAAGCTGCTGATCTGAAAGCTGTCTGTGAGTAGAGCTTGCAGGATGAAGCACGCAACTTCTTATATCTGCAACGTGAACTAAAAGTGACACCATTTTTAAACTGTCAATAAATTTGACACCCGCCTGTCTTCCACCTTTTAAGCTAAAGGCAATAACACCGCTGTTTCCTCCGTCTAAATACTTTTTCGCTAAAGAAGCGTATTTGTTACCCTCTATTGTAGGATAGTTAACAAATTCTACCTTGTCGTGATTAGAAAGGAACTGTGCCATCTTTTCTGCGTTGTCAGAATGTGTTTTAATTCTCATTGGAAGTGTTTCTAATCCCTGATTGATTAAAAACGCATTAAAAGCAGATGGTGTTGCACCAAGGTCACGCATAAGCTGAACTCTTGCTTTTACAATATATGCCATTTTGCCAAATTCTTTGGTATATGTAACTCCGTGATAAGATTCATCTGGTGTTGTAAGATCCGGAAAATTACCATTTGTCCAGTCAAATTTGCCGCTATCAACAATAACACCGCCAACAGTAAGTGCGTGACCATCCATATACTTTGTAGTTGAGTGTGTAACAATATCTGCTCCATACTCAAATGGACGGCAAAGCACAGGAGTTGCAAATGTGTTGTCAATAATAAGAGGCACATTATTTTTGTGTGCAAACTGAGCAAACTTCTCAATATCTAAAACCGAAATGGTAGGGTTTGTAATTGTTTCACCAAAAACTGCTTTTGTGTTTGGTTTTACATACTTTTGAAGCTCTTCTACTGAAAGATCTTGGTCAACAAATGTAACTTCAATGCCCATTCTTTTGAGCGTTACTGCGAAAAGATTAAAAGTTCCGCCATAAATTTCATTTGATGAAATCATATGATCGCCTGCACTTAAAATATTAAGTATCGCAATAAAATTTGCCGCCTGACCAGATGATGTTAAAAGTGCTCCAACACCACCCTCTAAATCTGCAATTTTCTGTTCAACAGCATCAACTGTTGGATTTCCTATTCTTGAATAGAAAAATCCATTTTCCGTTAAGTCAAAAAGTTTTGCAACCTGCTCTGTTGAATTGTACTTAAATGTTGTACTCTGATAAATAGGGAGTGTCTGAGGACCTCCGTTTTCAGGTGTATACCCTGAATACAGGCATTTTGATTCTATTTCCATTTTAATTCTCCTTTACATTCTGCTTGGGATTTCAATTCCCACAATATCTAAAAGTGTTTTCATCAAGTTAAGTGAAAGTGTAAGTGTCGCCACTCTTGATTTTTTCTTCTGTTCATCGGTTTCTGTTGCAACTTTATATTCGTGATAATATTTATTTAAAAGCACCGCAAGCTGATAGATATAATCAACTAAAATATTTGGTGCAAGTTCGTTTGCAGCCGCCTTAACAGCAGTCTGATACTCAGTTAATAAAATAAACAAATCTCTTTGAACATCACCCTCAGGAACCGCTATTTTCCCGTCCGTTTTTTCACATTTAGCAAGGATTGATGCAATTCTTACCGCAGTATACTGAACATAAGGACCTGTCTTGCCCTCAAAGGAGCAAAATCTTTCAACATCGAAATTATAATCTTTACTTCTGTGGTTTGAAAGGTCTGCAAATTTAAGTGCACCAACGCCCACCTGATGCGCAATTTCTTTCTTCTCATCTAAAGAAGCACTGTCACCCATTGTTTCGTCAAGTTTTTTATATGCCTCTGTTTCAAGTGCATTTATAAGATCCTCAAGACGCATAACACCACCCTCACGGGTTTTATAAGGTTTGCCGTCTTTGCCATTCATCGTTCCAAAACCTGAAAATTCAAGCTGTAATTCTTTCCCTGCAATGCCGGTTTTTTCAACCGTTCTGAAAAGCTGTTTAAAGTGTGTTCCCTGACGGTTGTCAACAACATAAATCATTCTGTCTGTGTCAAACTCTTCACACCTTTGCAAGATAGTTGCAAGGTCTGTTGTAGAGTAAAGTATAGCACCATCAGATTTTTCCAAAATAAATGGTGGAAGCGGCGGATTGTCTGTTTCTTCTGTAATATCAATAACCAACGCTCCATCGTCTTCGTGCGCAAAGCCTTTATCTTTTAATGACTTAATCATAGCGGCTGTAACAGTCCTTGTGTCGCTTTCACCTTTCCAAAGGTCAAATTCAACACCAAGTCTTGCATAGTTTTTCTTTAAATCTTCAACAGAAACCTCTAAAACTTTCTGCCAGATATCAAAGTAAATGCCTTCACCCTTTTGAAGTTCAAATGTTATTCTCTTACACTCTGCCATAACATTTTCGTCGCTTTTTGCTTCCATGCTCTTTGCAGGGTATGTTTTTTCCAAAACTGAAATGGTAATGTGTTTGCTTCTGTCTTTCTCAGTCTGTAGGTTTTCAATGCCGAACTGCTCAATGATGCCAAGAATTACAATACCCATCTGAAGTCCCCAATCACCTAAATGAACGTCACCCAAAACTTCGTTGCCGTCAAATCTTAAAAGTCTTTTAATGCTTTCACCTATAATTGCAGAACGAAGGTGTCCTACGTGAAGTGATTTTGCAACGTTGGCTCCGCCATAGTCAACAACAGTTTTTGTGGGACTTACAGTTTTTTCATACAAAAATCCGTCGTCTTCATTCATTTTATTGATAAAGCCTGTTAAAAATTCATCTTTAACAACAATATTTAGAAAACCAGGAGGACAAGCAATTACCGACTCAAATGCTTCATCTGTCGATAAAATAGATGAAATTTTTTCTGCAATATCCATTGGCTTTTGCTTGTAAACTTTAGCAAGAGGTAAACAGCCGTTACACTGATACTGGCAAAGGTCAGGTCTTGATGAAACGCTAACGTATGCATTGTTGTCATCATATCCTGCAATTAAAAATGCCTCTTTAACTTTTTGAGTTAAAATATTTCTGAAATTCATAGTAGTTACCTTTCAAATTATGATTTTAAAACTTTTGCTTTAACAAGTGCAAAGTAAATTACAAGTGTTATTGCAAAATCAAATGTATGGTGCAAAGCAAAAATGCCTATTCCAAGGAATAGCGGACTTGCAAGTCCGGTGCCTGCAAAAAATATAAACCAAAGTGCAACAATAATTGCCTCCGCACCTGCATGAAGAACAAGTGTTACAAGGTATGTAATAAAAATATTTGTTTTTGACTTTGATTCTTTAAGCATATTTGTAGCAACCATTGCAAACAAAAGATGCGAAAGCGCACGAAGCCCCACAATAGGAACATACTTTATAAAAAAGCTCAGTGCAGTACCCAGTACAACAAATATTGTAACAGATGGATTGATAAACATTGCAACCATAATTGGTACGTGTGCAAAAGGAGTTGCTGAGAACTCAGGCAAACCGCTAAGGTTAGGAAGTATAAGTGGAATAATAAATGCTATTGCCACCAAAAGTCCTGAAATTACAATTTGTTTTGTTTTTCCGTTCATTATTATTACCCTCTTTATTTTATATTATTTTTAACTTGTGTTAAAGCTTCGTTAAACTGCGAATCTATCATAATCTCTGCTTCCAACGCAAGATTATTGATAACTGTCTGTGTTGTAATGTCTGCGACTCCGTAAACAAAAAGCCCTGTTTCTTTCTGAATTGCCTTTACGGCATTTACTAAGGACAAATCAAAGTAACTATCCATTGTTCCCTTAAAATACCCTGTTGCCGAAAGCCTTTGCTTTATTGCATATATTTCATCACCGCTGTCGCCCTGCTTGTATATAGTTTTATATTCAAGCTTTTCGTAATCTCCTGCTTCTGCTTTTTTAGAAACATTTTTTACATAGACATCAGGAGTAATACCAACGCCGTCAATCCTGTTACCGTTTGGCGACTGAAACTCTGCTATTGTAAGTTTAAGTCCGCCGTATTCACCAAGACCAATTGTAGTCTGCGAAGTACCTTTACCATAAGTTTTTGTGCCCACAATTACGCCTGCTTCATTATCTTTAATCGCCGCAGTAAAAATTTCCGATGCCGATGCTGAAAATTCGTTTACCAAAACTGCAACATTTTGCTTTTTCCCGTCTTTTTTGTTTTTATACACCTCTGTTCCTTGAGTTTTGCTATAAATGTTCATTGTAACAGCATCCTTAGGGAGAAAATACGAGAGACAAGATAGCGCCGCATCTGTAACACCGCCTGTGTTATATCTTAAATCTATGATATATCCTTTGGGATTGTACTGCTGAAGTTCTTCATATGCCTTTTCAAACTCTTTTGCTGTTTCAGAACCAAACATAGTAATGTTAAAATACGCAATATCATCTTCAAGCATTGAGTAGTTAACAGTAAAGTCGTGAAGTGTTGCTCTTATAAGCGTAACATCAAACTTTTCACTACCACGTTCAACCGTGATTACAACACTTGTTCCCTCGTTTCCTCTAATAAGTGACGCGGCAAAATCTGTGTCACATTCATAAAGTGAAACTCCGTCAACTGCTGCGATTATATCACCAGGCTGAATACCTGCCTTATATGCAGGTGAATTTTCTACAGTTCCTGATACTACCATCTTGCCATTTTCTCTTAAATATGTAATACCTATTCCTGCAAAACCTGATTCTATATAATTATTAAAGCTTTCAAACTCTTCTTTTGTGTAATACACACTGTGCTCGTCCAAAGTTGCCATAAACGCTTTTATAATGGTTTGAAAAGCATCGGGATTTTCTCTTAAAACTTCTTTTATTATGTTTTCGTTTGCCGCAGAATCATCCACATCAAATTGATAAAAGTGCTTTACAAAATTAAACAGAGTTGTTATTACCGCAAAACCTTCAGGCTCTGTGGTTTCTGATGCAAAGGCAGCATTAGGTATTATAATAAATACTGCCAAAAGCAGTGCTAAAATTCTTCTTTTCATCAAATCCTCTCCTTGTTAATCTGTTATCTGTACTCTGTACGCAAACTCTCTGTTTCCTGCTATTTCAACACAGGTAAATACGTAAATTTCGCTGTCTTTATACATTTCATTAATTTTTGATTTGTCGACTACATTTGTTCTGTATGAAAACTCTGTTGCATTGCTGCAGTTGATTTCCTCAAACCCTTTTTCCGTTTTTAAAACCAATGTCATTTCATCTGCATCGTAAAAATAAAGTCTGCCCTTATGTACCGAAGCATCTTTAAATTCTTCAGAAGAAAAATCAAGATTTCCGCCCGATTTATTTTTTAAAATAAACTTAACGGCACTGTCTTTTACAAAAATGCTTATCCCATCAGACTTCTTTAAAATGGTAGAGTCGGTTGGCAGATGACCTTGTGCTATTACAACAAAATCTTTATACAAAAGCCCGCTGTCATAGGTATTGTCTACCGCTTCACCATTTAACTTATACTCTCTTTGGGTGATTAAATTACCTGCATCGGTTGAAATAACAATGTCGTTTGTAATTTTGCCCTCTGATTGAGTTGTTGTTTTATTTACGTCAGAAATCGTACCCTGCAAAATTTCGTATCCCAGTTTTTCTGCCCACAAATTTCTTATGTTATAAAAAATCTGTGCCATCTGTTCGCGCGTCATTGTAACGTACGGGTCAAGTCTGTCACCAGAACCATTTAAAATTCCATAGTATACAGCAGTTTCTAAGTACTGCTTGTCCTCGCTTTTAAGTTCGCTATAGTCATAAAACGCAGAAATTTTGCTCTCGCCTTTTTGGACGGGCAATTTATATACCTTAACAATCCACTTTGCAAGTTCTGCCTTAAGTGCAGGTTTGTTTTTTTGGAACTCGCCATCGTTATTATACTTAGATGACATACAGTAAAGGTACTCATCGGGTGTTAAAATTCCGAAGTCAACAGCGAGTCTTATATATCCGTCTGCCCACGAGTCTACATTGTTGTACTCATAAGGCTCCTTTTCTTTAGATTTTAGGATATTGCTGTAATATGAATTTGCAAGTCCCTCATGTCCCGACGACCTGAACAGCACCGCTAAAGCTTCGCTTTTAGTAACTGTTCCTCCCGGATTAAAGTTAGCATCATACCCTTTTATAAGCCCTGCCGCAGATGTTACATATACTGCTGTGCTTGACCAATGGTTTACAGGCATATACGCCATATCGTCGTAGGTAATATTTATAAGTTCGTTATACACATTCTGGTTTGCAGTAAACTCTGCTGCCTGTACCGTGATTACATTTAAAGCAAGCACAAAGCAAACCAACAAAAGTCCTGCTTTTTTAACTGACTTCATTATATTTTCCTCTTTATATCAAGTTCTAATTTATTTTTTGATGAAACTATACCCTCAAGTTCCAAGGCATATTCTATTTCAATATGTGCCCCCTCTTCATTTTTTGAAATCTCAACATACTCAGAATTTATATTGATTGAAAACATTCCAAAAGGCATTTCGTAAACACTCATATACTTTTCGCCTTTTTTGAAATACATTCTTGAGTTATTTTCACCGCTTCTTGTAAGTGTAATACTTTCATCCTCTATTTCAATAAGTGTTTGGGTTTTGCCAAGTTCCGACCCCTCAGGCTCGTTATATTTTAGTGTGCATTTATCAAAAGAGTAAATATATTCCGCGTCACACATCATTTCTATATTAAAGTTTTCTCCGTCAGGTGTTTTCTGACAGGTTTTTATAGATGCAATGGCATTAACTGTCATTTAGTCCTCCTTGATTTTATCAATATCCACGCTTTTAAGTATTCCTAAATCCCTTTTTAAAAACATTTTTGCTAAGTAGTCAAATCCGCTTTTAGCATCTGATGCATAGAATTCATACGTAGGATTTTTTTCACTGCAAAGCTTACCCTCTTGCTCTAAGATTTCCCTGAGGTACTGCGCCGCAGTTTCGCCCACATTAATCAGCTTTACTTTATTTCCTAAAATTTCTGCAATTACTTGTGTGAGCATTGGATAGTGAGTACAACCTAAAATAACAGTATCTGCACCGCTTTTTATAACCTCACTCAAATAATCTTTTGCAATCAAATACGTCGCCTCGTTATCGTGATAGCCATTTTCAACTAAATGCACAAACAATGGGCACGCAACTGATGTAATTAAAGCCTCCGGCATGATTTTTGTTATTGCTTTTTCGTATGCCCTGCTGTTTATAGTTCCTTGTGTTCCCAAAACGGCTATTTTTTTGTTTTTAGTAGCCTTTACTGATGCAACTGCTGCAGGCTCAACAACGCCGATAACTTTAACGTCCTTATTGGGAATTTCAGGAAGCGCCACAGAAGAAACTGTTCCGCAAGCAGCTAAAATTATTTTTATATCAAACGATTTTAAAAAGTTAATGTCCTGCTTTGCATATTTAATTATAGTTTCGCTCGACCTTGAGCCATAAGGAACTCTTGCTGTGTCACCAAAATAAATTATGTCCTCATTAGGCATAAGATTCATTATTTCTTTAACCGCGGTAAGTCCGCCAAGTCCCGAGTCGAAAACTCCGATTGGTTTGTTTTTCATAATCTTTCACCAGCAAATTCTTCAATGGCAAGTTCTATCAGTTTATCAACCAGCATTTCCCCGCCAATCCCCGTTTTTTCCATAAGAACAGGATACATACTGATGTCTGTAAATCCTGGGATTGTGTTAATCTCATTTAAGTAAATATCGCCTGTAATTTTATGTACAAAGAAATCAATTCTTGACATTCCCTTAAGACCGATTTTTGTAAACGCCTTTTTCGCAATCTCTCTTATCTGATTTGATTTTGTTTCAGAGATAGGCGCAGGAATTATAAGCTTTGAGTCTGAGTGGTATTTTGCCTCGTAATCATAAAACTCTTTATCAGGAATAATTTCACCCAAAACAGATGCAACAGGGTCGTCGTTTCCTAAAACCGCACATTCAACTTCTCTGCCGTCAATAAATTCTTCAACCAATATCTTGCTGTCAACCTTTGCCGCATTTTCAAGGTGCTCTATAAGCTCCTCTTTATTGTGTGATTTTCCTATGCCAACCGAAGATCCTGCATTTGCAGGCTTTATAAACACAGGATATTCAAACTTTTCTTCAATTCTTTTTACAACATTTCCAATGTCTGAAAGTTCACTGCTTATAATTGTAATCCAGTCTGCCTGAGGAATATTTAAATCTTTAAGCATAATCTTGGTTGATGTTTTATCCATACAAATGGCAGATGAAATCATATCAGGACCTACACAAGGAACTTTTGCAAGTGCACAAAGACCTTGAATGGTTCCGTCCTCACCGCATGCACCATGAAGAACAGGGAACACAACATCAACATTTTTTATTTCAGCCCTTCCGTTTCTTAAAACAACAAGTCCCATTGAAGCATCAGGAACTAAAAACGCAGGAGTTACATTATTGTTTTCCCAGCTTCCGTCCTTGATATTTTTGTTGTCTCCTTCATATAAAAGCCACTGTCCTGTTTTTGTAATGCCGACTTTTATAATATTATACTTTTGGGGATTCAATTTATTTAAAACATTTGTAACAGAGCAAAGAGATACTTCGTGCTCAGTTGACTGTCCACCAAATAAAACTAAAACATCAGTCAAATTTATCATATCCTTTTTTTAAATAATCACTAATAGTCTATTATTATATTTTATACTATATGAGCAAAAATTTCAACCTTTTAGGCTATTTTTTCTTATTTTTTTACTAAAAAAAGCAGGTAAAAATACCTGCTTTTCCTTTTATTGTATTATATTTGGAATTTATTCGCAGAAAATCAGTAATTATCTGCCTTAACCTCAAAATATGCTTTAGGGTGAGCACACACAGGACAAACATCAGGCGCACCTTGTCCCTGGTGGATGTATCCGCAGTTTGCACAGCGCCATTTAACCTCAGTCTGCTTTTGAAACACCTCATTATTTTCAACTTCTTTTATAAGCTGATTATATCTGTCAAGATGAGTTTTTTCAATTTCTCCAACCTCTTTAAAAAGCCTTGCAATGTTGTCAAACCCCTCATCTTTTGCAACTTCTTCAAATTCTTTATACATTTCAGACCATTCATAATCTTCACCTGATGCGCCGTCTTTCAAATTATCAAGCGTACCGGGCATACCGCCTTTAAGGAGCTTAAACCATATTTTTGCGTGTGCTTTTTCATTTGCGGCAGTTTCCTCAAAAACCTTTGCAATATGTTCATAGCCATCTTCCCTTGCTTTTGATGCGTAATAATGATATTTTGTCCTTGCCTGAGTTTCACCCGCAAAAGCTGCCATTAAATTCGCTTCTGTTTTTGAACCTTTTAATTCCATAAAAAAACCTCCTTTTTTTAGTATTATTAACCAAAAAAGGAGGTTTATTCACTTTTTAGCAAACAATTGATCCTGCTTTAAAACTACCATCTAAGGTTGTTGTAACTGAAAGAATGTCTTCATTATCATCAACTGCTGAAAGTATCATACCCTTAGATTCAATACCCATAATCTTTCTTGGCTTAAGGTTTGCAATAATCAAAACATTTTTGCCAACCAAATCTTCTGGTTTGTAGTATTTTTTAATTCCCGAAAGTATAACTCTTTCTTCGTTGCCGACTTTAAGTTTGAATTTCAAAAGCTTATTTGCTTTAGGAACTTCTTCACACTCTAAAACGCGAGCTACTCTTAAATCACATTTTTCAAAATCTTCAAATTCGATTTCTTCTTTAAAAGGCTCAAATTTTTCTTCAGGCTCATTATATTTTTCTAAAAACTTTTCGATTTCTTCCAAAGTTTTAGCTTCGTCAAGTCTTGCAAAAAGCGGAGTTGCTTCATTTGTCTGTGTACCTGCTTTATACCCGCCAAACTCTTTAATGCTTTCAAAAGAAAGATTATCCGCATTAATTTGCTTTGCAATTTTTTCTGCTGTCTCAGGCATAAACGGAGTGAGTAAAACCGCCGCAATTCTTATCGCTTCAATCAAGTTATAGAGTACTGTTCCAAGTCTTTCTTTATTGCTTTCGTCTTTTGCAAGTGCCCACGGAGTTGTTTCATCAATATACTTGTTACTTCTTTTTAAGAGGTTCCAGATTTCTGCAATTGCATCGCTTGTTTTATATTCTTCCATTTTAGCGATTGTATTTTTCACCGTTTCTTTCGCCTGAGCAATAAGTTCGTTGTCGATTTCTTCTGCTTTTGAAGGTGCCTGAACAATACCTCCAAAATACTTATGTGTCATAGCAACAGTACGATTTACAAGGTTGCCCAAAACGTTTGCAAGCTCTGAGTTATATCTTGCTATAATGTTTTCGTAAGTTATACTTCCGTCATTACCGTACGGCATTTCAGACAATAGATAAAATCTTACTGCATCAACTCCAAAAAGTTCTACCAAATCGTCAGCATAAATAACATTGCCTTTTGATTTGCTCATTTTATCGTTTCCGAACAAAAGCCACGGATGACCGAAAACTTTTTTAGGGAGAGGCTGGCCAAGTGCCATAAGCATAATCGGCCAGTAAATTGTGTGGAATCTTAAAATGTCTTTGCCGATAACGTGAACATCTGCAGGCCAGTACTTATTGTAAAGTTCTGACGGATTTTCTGTATCGTAACCCAAAGCTGTAATGTAGTTTGAAAGAGCGTCAATCCACACGTAAATAACGTGTCCCTCATCAAATTCAACAGGAACACCCCATGTAAATGATGTTCTTGAAACACAAAGATCCTGAAGACCTGGTTTTAAGAAATTGTTTACCATTTCTTTTTTTCTTGATTCAGGCTGAATAAAATCAGGATTTTCTTCGATGTGTTTCATTAAAGCATCCTGATATTTGCTCATTTTAAAGAAATACGCCTCTTCTTTTGCAGGTTTTACTTCTCTTCCGCAGTCAGGGCATTTGCCGTCTACAAGCTGGCTTTCTGTGTAGAAAGTTTCGCAAGGTACACAGTACATTCCTTCATATTCACCTTTATAAATATCGCCCTGGTCGTAGAATTTTTTAAAAATTTTCTGCACCTGTTTTACATGGTAATCATCAGTTGTTCTGATAAATTTATCATAACTTGTATTCATTAAATCCCATATAGCTTTAATTTCACCTGCAACACCATCAACATATTCTTTTGGCGAAATACCTGCATTTTCTGCTATTTCTTGAATTTTAATGCCGTGCTCGTCTGTTCCTGTTAAGAAAAACACATCAAAACCTTGCTGTTTCTTAAATCTCGCAATAGCATCAGTTAAAACAATTTCGTAAGTATTCCCAATGTGGGGCTTGCGGGAAGTATACGCAATAGCAGTGGTTATATAAAATTTTTCTCCCATTTTATCATATCCTTTCAACAACTTATACTGTAGGCTTATATGAATCTTTAAGTGTAACAGTCAAGTTGAATATTATTTTATCTTCGCCGGAGTTTTTATCTACTGTAAAGTATCCATTTCTCATAAACTGGAAGCTGTCACCAGGTTTTGCATTTTCCAAATCCTTGTCAATTTTGCAATTTGTTAAAACTTTAAGTGAGTCAGGATTTAAATTGTCAAGATAATCCTCTAAATCACCCGGATTTGAAGTCATAAATAATTTGTCATACATATTAACCTGAGCAGTTAAACAATTGTTAGCATCAACCCATTGGATTGTCCCTTTAACTTTTCTTCCGTCTGGTGAATTTCCGCCCTTAGACTCAGGGTCGTATGTGCATATAAGCTCAACCACTTCGCCGTTTTCATTTTTTATAATATCTTTAACCCTTACAAAGTACGCGCCTTTAAGTCTTACCTCATTGTCAGGTGTAAGTCTCTTGTAGCCTTTAACAGGAACTTCCATAAAGTCATCTTTTTCAATAAATATATTTCTTGAGAATGTAACTGTTTTTTTGCCTGCGGTTTCGTCATTTGGATTGATGTCAACTTCTATATCTTCACTTACATTTTCGGGATAGTTTTCAATTGTTACTTTAAGGGGATCCAAAACAGCCATAGCACGAGGTGCATTTAAGTTAAGATTTTCTCTTACACAATGCTCTAAAAGTGCATAATCAACAACGCTGAATGCCTTTGCCACACCAATACGATTAGCAAAATCAATCATAGCATCTGCAGGGTATCCTCTTCTTCTCATGGCAGAAATGGTTGACATCCTCGGATCGTCCCAACCATCAACAATACCGTCATCAACAAGTTTTTTACACTTTCTTTTGCTTGTTAAAGTGTTTGTCAAATTAAGTCTTGCAAACTCAATTTGTCTTGACGGAACTTCAAAATCACATTCTTTTAAAACCCAATCATAAAGCGGTCTGTGGTCTTCAAACTCAAGTGAACAAAGTGAATGTGTAACACCTTCTGCAGCATCTGAAATAGGATGTGCAAAGTCATACATAGGATAAACACACCATTTATCTCCTGTTCTGTGATGAGTAGCCTTTAAAACTCTGTAAATGATAGGATCTCGCATATTAAGATTACCTGATGCCATATCAATTTTTGCACGAAGAACCTTTGAACCTGTTTCAAACTCACCTTTTGTCATTCTTTCAAACAAATCAAGGTTTTCTTCCACACTTCTGTTTCTGTACGGACTCTCTTTACCTGGTTCTTTAAGTGTTCCTCTGTACTCTCTCATTTCATCTGGGGTAAGGTCACAAACAAAAGCCTTGCCTTTCTTGATAAGTTTTATCGCACAGTCATAGATAATCGGGAAATAATCCGATGCGTAATATACATTTTCCCATTCAAATCCAAGCCACTTGATGTCCTCCATTATAGCATCCACATACTCGGTATCTTCTTTAGTCGGGTTTGTATCGTCAAGTCTTAAATTGCATTTCCCATTGTACTTTTTAGCAGTAGAAAAATCAATATTAATCGCTTTAACATGACCTATGTGCAAATATCCGTTAGGCTCTGGTGGGAATCTTGTCTGAACAGAATTGTAAACGCCATCTTCCAAATCTTTATCTATTGCATCATGAATAAAATTAGATGAAATATATTCTTCCATTGTTCTTCTCCTTTGACTTTTATAGTCCTAGAGCAGCAATTGCTCTGTCAATTCTTGCTACAACTTTTTCTTTCCCTAAAAGTTTCATAATAGAGCAAAGATCAGGTGATTTTGTTCTGCCTGTAACTGCAACTCTTATTATATTACTCACATCACCAACATGCCCCGGAAAAGCATCCGGATTTGCTTTATATTCTTTAACTTCTCTTGCAAATCCAACTTTTTCAGCCAAATCCTTCATAGTTTCAAACCACGCTGTGTTATCTGCAGTTTCGTCATACATAACTTTATACAGGTCAAGGATTTTTTTCGCATCTTCCTTTGATACATTTTCAACTTCAGCGTATTTACCATCAAAAGTTTCATCAAACATAAATGAAAAGCTTTCTCTTACATCAGACCACTTTGCAATATCTTTTCTTGGTTTGTCGGGATTTCTGTCAAACCCGAACATTTTTGTGCTGAATTCTTTATCCCGTGACAAAAGCTCATAAAGTTCTTTGTCAAACACCTTTGCCCAAGCAGCCGCTTTTTCATAAACTTCCTCAGCCGTCATTGATGCAATAATGTTTTTGCATATATCGGTAAGCTTTACCATATCAAAAAGCCCGCCTGAGTTGCTCATTTTATTCATTTCAAGCTTAAACTCTGTCCAGTGAGCCTTTTTATTAGCGCGTTTAAAATCTTCAAACGTGTAGTTTGCCAAATTCAAAAGATATTCCATAACTCCGTCAACCGGAAAACCCTCTTCTGTGTAAAAAGAAACTGCAGCTTCGGGGTCTTTACGTTTTGAAATTTTTCTTTTTCCGCCACCATCTTCTTTCATAATGGGCGCAATATGTGCATATTTAGGAGGCTTGATACCAAGACAGTAGAAAAGCTGCAGATGTATTGGAACGGACGAAATCCATTCATCGCCTCTGATAACATAAGTTGTACCCATAAGATAGTCATCAACCGCGTGTGCAAAGTGGTATGTGGGGATTTTATCCGATTTTAAAATTACAACATCCACAATATTTTCAGGCATTTCAATCTTGCCTCTTATACCGTCTTTAAAAGAAACTTTTCTTTCGGCATTTCCGGGTGATTTTAATCTTAAAACAAAAGGCATTCCTTTTTTGATGTTTTCTTCAACTTGTTCTAAAGTAAGCTCTCTGCACTTTGCAAATTCGCCATAGTAACCAGGAAGAAGCTTTTGTTGTTCTTGTAACTGTCTTATGCCGGCAATTTCTTCTTCTGTGCAAAAGCACGGATATGCCAAACCTTTTTTTACAAGTTCTTTTGCAAATGCTCCGTAAATAGCACCGCGTTTGCTCTGAGTATAAGGGCCATAATCTCCTGTTTCCTTATCTTCTCCTATAACACCCTCGTCAACATTAACGCCAAATTCTTTAAGACCTTCCAAAATTTTTTCAACGCCATTTTCAACCTCGCGTTTTTTGTCAGTATCCTCAATTCTTAAAATAAATTTTCCGCCGCTTTGATGAGCAGTTCTTTCAGATATGAGTGCAGAAAAAAGACCGCCTATATGCAAAAATCCTGTAGGTGAAGGTGCAAACCTTGTAACCTGTGCACCTTCTGGAAGTTGTCTTTTGGGATATATCAACTCATAATCTTGTATGTTTTTATCAATTTCGGGCAAAACAAGTTCCGCTAATTTTTCGTAATCCATTACTGTTCATCTCCCTTAACATTTACATAATTATAATAATCTTTATTTTACCATATTTAAGAATATTTGTCCACATTTTTGGCAAAAAAACTCTTTACTTTTACCTTTAAATAAATTATAATTAAGCTACAAATAAATTTACAGGAGTTTTTTATGCAGAAAAAGAACAAACACATTTCTGTGTTAACAGCTCTTAGTATTATTTCTGCCATCTACGGGCTTGTTTTAATAGCAAGCGCCACTCATTCAAGCGGAAGCATATCAAACGTCGTAGTTCAGGCTATCGGGATAGTTCTTGGAATTGCGATTATGCTTGTTTTAAAGGCACTGGATTTTGAAATTTTACTTGAGCTTAATAAAATAATATTTATAGCATACACAGTGCTTTTAATTTTAGTTCTTTTTATCGGAACGGGAAGAGAGCAAACGGGCACGAACGGTTGGATTGCTTTAGGCCCTGTCAATATTCAACCATCGGAATTTGCAAAAATAGGCTTTATTCTTACCTTTTCAGCGCATCTTGGCAGCACAAAAAACATTAACAGTTTTAAAAGTATATCACTTTTGCTTTTGCATATTTTAGTTCCACTTGCGCTTATTTTGCTTCAGCCTGACTACGGAACTGCTATGGTGTTTATATTCATCACAATCGTTATGTTGTTTTTTGCAGGTCTTAAAATTCGTTATTTTGTGGCTGCCGGCACAATATTTTTAGCGTCAACACCATTTATATGGATGTTTTTAGATGAATTTCAAAAAAACAGAATTTTAGTTTTTCTAAATCCGGAATTAAGTCCTGCAGGGGCAGGCTACAATGTTATTCAATCAAAACTCGCAGTAGGAGCCGGCAAACTTTTTGGCAAAGGTATTTTTCAAGGCACCCAAATCCAGATGGATTTTCTACCCGGAAAACATACAGACTTTATATTTGCAGTAGCGGGAGAAGAACTTGGCTTTTTAGGTTCAATTTTAATAATAGCATTGCTTTGCACTATCATTTTTATTCTTATCAAAAATGCCGCTGAGGTAAAAAAAAGCTCAGGGTCATACATTTTAGCAGGAATTTCCGCAATGCTTATTTTCCAGAGTTTTGAAAACATTGGAATGTGTATTGGAATAATGCCTGTAACAGGAATACCTCTTCCTTTTTTCAGCTATGGTGGTTCTTCCATACTTACAACATTCATCTCAATAGGCATTGCTTTAAGTGTATTAAAACGAAAAGACTATATTTAAAAAGAAGGTGTGAATTTCACACCTTCTTTTTTTATAAAATCTGCACCTTTACAACATTTGTTGTTCCTGCAATTCCAACAGGTAATCCTCCTGTTAAAACTATCATATCGTCTTTTTTTAAAATTCTTGTTGTAATCGCCTTTCTCATTCCTGATTCAAACATATCGTCCATTGTTTCCTGCATATCATTTTTTACCGGAACTACTCCCCATGTCATAGAAGTCTGATGGTATGCCTTTTCATCAACTATAACGGCAATTATCGGACATGATGGTCTGAATTTTGAAAGCATTCTCGCTGTATGTCCGCTGGTGGTAACTGCAACAATAGCAGCCGCTCCCAAGTCAATCGCCATTGTGCACGCAGCATGACTTACCGCGTCAGTAATAGACGTATTTTTTATTTTTTGCTGAGCCAGAAATCTTTTCTTATAATGAATATTTTTCTCAGTCATTTCGGCAATTTTTGACATTGTTTCAACACTTTCTATCGGATACATACCTGCAGCGGTTTCACCCGAAAGCATAATGGCGCTTGTTCCGTCATAAATAGCATTTGCCACGTCCGAAACCTCTGCCCTTGTAGGTCTTGGGCTATGCACCATAGATTCAAGCATCTGTGTTGCGGTAATTACAGGCTTACCAGCCTCATAGCACTTTTTGATAAGTGATTTTTGAATTGCAGGAAGTCTTTCAAACGAAATTTCAACACCCATATCCCCTCTGGCAATCATAATACCGTTAGACTCTGCTAAAATCTCGTCAATATTTTCTACACCCTCGTTATTTTCTATTTTTGAAATCAACTTAATATCTTTACCGCCGTTTTCATCAAGCAAGTTTCTGACACATTTTACATCATCGGCATTTCTGATAAACGAAGCCGCAACATAATCAACATCTGCCTTAATTCCGAACAAAAGATCTTCTCTGTCACGCTCGGTCATATAAGGCATATCCAATTTAACACCTGGGAGATTTATACTTTTTTTGTTTGAAATCTTCCCCCCGTTTATAACCCGGCAAACTACATCTTTACCGTCAAATTCTTCAACATTAAGTTCTATTAAACCATCATCTATCAGAATGGTATCTCCGCTCTTTAAAATTGAGGAGATTTTTTTATGTGATACAGAAACCCTTTGATTATCACCTTGTATCTCGTCGCACACAAGTGTAAATTTCTGACCTGCATTGAGCATTGCAAACCCATCTTTAAACATGCCTATTCTTATTTCAGGTCCCTTGGTATCAAGCAAAATCGCCAATGGGCAATTAAGCCTTTGTCTTACTTCTTTTACCATATTTATTCTTTTAAGCTGTTCTTCGTGAGTCCCGTGTGAAAAATTAAGTCTTGCAACATTCATGCCTGCTTTAACCATTTTTTCAATGATTTCGGGATTATCAGTAGATGGTCCTAGTGTACATATAATTTTTGTTTTTCTCAACGTAATCATTCCTCTTTTATGCATTTACAATTAGTGTTACAATCTCAATAACGCCCATTACACCAAGCTTTGCTTATAAGCACATATTCTTGATTTGAGCATTGTATCAACCTTACAAATAGTATATAATATAATAAGTTAAAATTCAACTACTTTTGCTAAAATTATTCAAATAATAAAACAGGTGCGTTGTGCACCTGTTTTTATTATATCTCAACTAATTTCGTGTCAATATCTTCGAATATTTTTTTAAACGACTCTCCTAAAGGTCCCTCAGTAATTACATAGTCAACATCGGTAAATTGTGCTAGCTTTGCAAATCCAACCCTTCCAATTTTGGAGTGATCGCAAACGTAGTATTTTTTCTCAGCATTTTTCATCATTGCCTGCTTTATACCACACTCTTGCTCGTTACTTTCTAAAATACCTACACTTTCTGTCATGCCTCGGCTTGAGAAGAACATCTTATTTGCAAAATAATTATTCGCAATATCTCTTTGAGCAATACTCCCTACAAGTGACTGATTATCAGAAGCGTACCCCCCGATTGCAATAACATTTAAATTTGGCTGACCTGCAAGCTCGGTTATAACTCTTAGCGAATTTGTTACAATAGTAACATTCTTAAAGTTTTTAAGTTCTCTGGCAATGTAAAACGTTGTAGTCGATGCATCTAAAAACACTGTATCACCCGACACAATATGATTAACCGCTTCTTTTGCTAAGCGAATTTTGGCATCAACATTTATATTTTTTCTTTTTTCTAAAGAAAGCTCTCTGTTAGATTCAACAATCGGCATTGCGCCTCCGTGAGTTCTGACTAAAGCCTCTTGTTTTTCAAGCTTCTCAAGATCTCGGCGAACGGTTTCTTCTGTAACACCAAGTTCTGTGCTTAATTTTGTAACAAACACCGCACCATCTTGTTCTAAAAGCTCTAAAATCTTTTTCTGGCGTTCCAGAGCAAACATCATATCACCCCTACTATCTTAACGACAATTGCAATCTTCGCATTTTCTTACAATTTTAACAATACTGCCGTTTTTGATTCCTGCTGAGTTTGCATCATCAGTATCAATATGCATTTCAACATTAAAATCATCTCTCACGCGCACCTGAACATCAAAAAACTTGGTTGGCTTAATGCCTTCAACCATAACATCAACATAGTCGCCGTCTTTAATGTCGTGGCGCTCAGCGTAAGCAGGTGTAAGATGAATGTGACGATTAGCAATAATAACACCCTGCCTTAAATACACACTGCCTTTAGGTCCTACAACAACAACTTTTTCAGAACCTTCAATTTTACCTGACGGACGAACAGGCGGACTAACCTTTAAAATAAAAGTATCCGTTCTTGAAATTTCAACCTGTGTGTCTTTTCTCACAGGACCTAAAACTCTCACCTTTTCAATGGATTTTAGTGATGGTCCAACTAAGGTTACTGTTTCTTCCGAGGCATACTCTCTTCCCATCAAAGTTTTCTTTTTTGTAAGTTCATATCCTTTTCCAAACAAAATGTCAAGGTCTTCACGGGATAGATGAATATGTCTTTGTGACACACCCACTTTGATTTCGCCGCTTACGTCCATATTATATTCATTTATAGCCTTTAAAACTGCATCTTCAATGATTTTTGTATCCATAAAAACTCTTCCTTTATGCAACATTAAACTTCCATATCAAAAAATTTAAGTACTTCATTATGAGGATTTGCAATTATCTCATTACCAAAAACTCTTCCTAAAACTTTTGCACCACTATAACCTGCTTCCACAGCCGCTTTAACTGAGGATACATTACCTGTTATAATGTAAGTTACAAGTCTACCTCCAAGTCTTTTTTCTGTATGTACCAGCTTAACTTCAGCAGCTTTAAGCATTGTATCCAATCCTTCAATTGAAGCAACCAAACCCTCTACCTCCAAAAGTCCAATAGCACCTTTTGTTTCAGGCTCTGAAGTTTGTACGCCCTTAAAGTTCTTGGGGAATTTTTTGTTGTACTTATCTTTGTTTATATCTATAAGATAAGCCATATTTTCTGTGTCTTCATCAGGACGTGCAATTATATGAGATACAATGTACTTACCCTTTTCCTTTGAATAATTCACACCTGCTTCAACTGCAGCTCTGACTGCAGCAACCTCACCCTCAATTTTAACAATCATTACAACCGGAGCTGGAACATCAGGGGATATAGGTCTGTTTCTATCAAAAGCAATAACCTTAACATCTGCTGCCTTTGCTGCAACGTCGGCAACACATACAGCAGTTGTAAAGCTATAAACTTCTATCATTCCCAAAGCTTTCATTTTCGCTTTCCTTTCGTCAATAAGTAAAATTAAACAATATGAAGTCCGTCTACCATAACGCATCTTCTGCTTCTGGTGAATGAATGAGCAGCTGTTAAACCTTCACCTGTAGGACCTGCTATAGTAAATGTTGTATAACCTTCTCCGCCTGCACCGATACCTGCATAAGAAGGAGCATTTTTAACAAAAATTGTTGTTTCAACCGCTCTTGCAAATCTTGTAAGGTGGTCGATATTCTTTGAATGAATATGTGCTGTGTGACGGTTGCCGTGTTCTGCCTTAACAGCAAGTTCAATAGCTTCGTCAATATTGTTAACTCTTACAATCGGCAAAATTGGCATCATAAGTTCTTCCTGAACAAACGGATGGTTAAAATCCGTTTCACAGATTATAAGTCTTGGATCTGCATCAATTCCAATTTCTTTTAAGAACTTAGAAGCATCTCTGCCTACAAAATCTTTATTGATTGAATATTTTCCGTCTTTTTCAACAAGTGCGACTTTAACAAGCTTATCAATGTCTGCTCCTTTAACAAGGTACGCACCATTTTCAAGCATTGAAGCAATAAGTCTGTCTGCCACGTTGTTAAATACAAAACATTCTTTTTCTGCAATACATGGCAAGTTATTGTCAAAGCTTGCACCTTTAACAATATCTGCGCCCGCTTTTTCAATATCTGCAGTATCGTCAACAATAACAGGAGGATTTCCTGCCCCTGCACCAATTGCCTTTTTACCAGAAGACAAGAGTGCTTTAACAACACCAGGTCCGCCTGTTGCAACAAGCATTTTAACTACAGGAGAAGCCATCATTTCATTTGAAGACTCTCTCGTAGGTTTTGCAACAGAAACTACTAAGTTTTCTGGGCCTCCCGCCTCTAAAACTGCTCTGTTAACAAGGTCAACTGCATAATTTGCTGTATCACACGCGTTAGGATGCGGATTAAATACAACCGCATTTCCGCCTGCAATCATACCCATTGAGTTGCAAATAACAGTTTCTGATGGATTTGTTGAAGGTGTGATACTACCAATTACACCGTAAGGTGCCATTTCAACCAATGTCATACCATCATCACCTGTCATAACTGATGGCTGTAAATCTTCAGTACCCGGAGTTTTGTTTGCAACCAACTGATGCTTGATAATTTTATCAGAAACCCTTCCCATTTTGGTTTCTTTTACACCAAGCACCGCCATATTTTCAGCTTCTGCCAATGTGTATTCTCTGATTTTAGAAATCATTTTCTCACGCTGTGCTACGCTGTATGATTTAAATTCTTTATAAGCTTTTTCAACTGCAACAAGCGCCTCGCCCATTGTGGGGAATACACCTTTAAGTGTTTTGTTGCCAGCCACGGTCTGTGTTCCGTTTATTACCTGTTCTACAATTTGTTTAATGTAGCTTTCACTAATATTCATAAGTTCTCACCCTCTATTATAAATTACCATACTGCCGTTTCATTATAAGCTTTATTTCTTCTATGCTCCAGCTTATAAAATTGTGTCCCAAAGTTTTTTATCAGGATTTGGAATAACCGATGCATCAAGCAACATTCCGTTATCACCAATTTTAGCTTTTGCATTTTCTATTGAAGCGGTTACTGCAGCAACCTCGCCTGTAATATACATATAAGACTTACCGCACATACCTCTCGCAATTCTGAGTTCAATCAAATTAACATCTGCAGTTTTTGCTGCAAGGTCAGCAGCAACAATAATTGAAGCTGCAGAGTATGTTTCCAAAACACCTAAAGCGTTTGGGTTTTCAACAGGATTTGAGCCGTAAATTGCAGGGAAAATTGATTCATCGGGATTTCCAAGTACAAAACTGTCTACCATTGTCTGTGCAAACTTAACTTTTGCTGCATCAATGGAAGCTCTTACAGCACTCAGCTGTCCTGTAATGATTATTATGTATTTACCAGGGCACACAACCTGTGCCTCAATTACATCTACATCGGCTGTTTTAATGATAATATCAGCAGCTTGAACACCTGATGACACATTCTGAAATTCAGCCATACCAATTGCTTTTCCCATACCTTACTCTCCTTTTATAGTAACAAATCTGTCGTTGACATCAAGTACAACACCAGATATCGATGCGTGAATGTTCACACCCAACTTGTCAACCGACGATTCTCCAATTATCTGTCCACTTTTAACCTTGTCACCTTTTTTAACAACTGCATTGCAAGGTGCACCAATATGTTGTGCTAATGCAATTTTCACAGTTTTTACACTTTTGAGTTCATTATCAAGTGGTGCAGGTTTGTCATATGGTGTAAGTCCAAGTCTTGCAACAAGACGATGCATGGGAACTTTTCTGAATTCCCTCTGCTTTGATACTTCTTTAAATGAAATATCATCTGGGATTTTTATTCCGTTTTGTCTTAGTCCGTTCTTGTAAGCTAAAATCAAAGCTCTTGGTGAAAGCCCCTGATTGCAGGCATACATCTCGCAAAGTCCGCACGCAGAACAAAACATTGTATTAATAAATGGTTCAATATCTCTTGTAACTCCCGATGTTGCCACTCTCATAAATTCATGAGGTTTTATAGGGTGTCCCAAAAGATTTCTTGAACACATATCTGTGCACATTTTACACTGGCAACAAGCACTCATAGCACGTTTCATATCGGTCTTGATGCTTGCCAATCTTTTATTTATAATATAATGGTCTTTAGGCATAACCAAAATACCATTTGTTGTCTTTGTTACTGTCTGAAATTCTTCAATCAAGCCACCTGTCATAGGTCCGCCGTTGATTAACTTATAATCCTCAACGGTTGCGCCACCTGCCATTTTGATGACTTCTTTAATTGATGTTCCAAGAGGAACTTTTACTGTCACAGGTTTTTTAACCTCGCCTGCAACAGTTATGTATTTATATGTAACAGGCTCATTTTCATTTATCGCTCTGTACACATTATAAATAGTTTCAACATTAAACACCGTTACTCCCACCGTAATGGGGAGCTTACCCGGTGCAACGACTCTCTTGGTTGTTTCATAAATTGTAACAACCTCATCGCCTGCCGGATAAATTTCAGGTAAATATCCAATGCTTATTCTTTTAAAAGAATCAAGATTGGCTTTTACCGCATTAACAGCCTCAGTATAGGCATGTTTTACAGCAATAATAACACTTTTTGCATCAACTAAATCAGCAATTAAGTCAAGAGTGCTCATAATTTCATACGCATACTCTGCCAAAAGCTGTCTGTGAAGCTTTAAAAGAGGCTCACACTCTGCACAGTTTAATATAATCGTATCTGCTCTTTTATCCAACTTTGCGTATGAAGGAAATCCAGCACCACCGGCACCGACTATACCATTGTCCTTCATAAGCTGTTGCAATTTTTCAAGTGTCATAGCCATTTGTTACCTTTCATAATAGTTTTATTTTAATTCGCTTGCATCATCAATTATTCCGACAATTGCAGCATCAACAGGACTTGATTCCATATTGCAGCCAATTCTTGCCGCACTGCCTGTTGCAACTAAAACATACTCTCCGATACCTGCACCGATATTATCAACTGCAACGATGTTGCCATTTCCAGTTTTTTGAGCAGGTTCAACAATCATAAATTTATTGCCAACTAAATTTTCGTTTTTTCTTGTGGAAACAATGCTTCCTATTACCTTACCGATAATCATTTAAGTACCCTCCCGTAATACTATCATCAGGTCGCCGTGCATTTAAGCACGGCAACCCTTATATTTGACAGTTAAATTATTTGAGTGACGGAAGAATTTTTTCAACATCACCATGAGGTCTTGGAATTACGTGTGTAGCAATGATTTCGCCGAGTCTCTGAGCACTTGCCTGACCAGCTTCTACAGCAGCTTTAACAGCGCCTACATCACCGCGAACCATAACGCTTACCAAACCAGAACCGATTCTTTCAGTTCCTAAAAGCTGTACGTTTGCAGCTTTGAGCATTGCATCGGCAGCTTCAATTGCAGCTACCAAACCTCTTGTTTCTACCATACCTAATGCTTCTAATGCCATTTTCTTTTCCTCCTTAATAGATTCAACCTTGATATTTACTTCTTTTTTAGGCTCTGCTTTTGGAGCAGCCGCCTTAGTTGTCTTTTTAGCTGTTGCCATTTATCTCACCTCTTAATTAGAATTTGGGGAGAATTTTTTCAACATCAGCGTGTGGTCTTGGGATTACGTGAACTGCAACCAATTCGCCAAGGCGAGATGCGCAAGCAGAACCTGCTTCTGTAGCAGCTTTAACTGCTCCTACATCACCACGAACCATAACACTTACTAATCCTGAACCGATTTTTTCAGTTCCGATAAGTGTTACTTCTGCAGCTTTAACCATTGCGTCTGCCGCTTCAATTGCTGCAGTAAGACCTCTTGTTTCAATCATACCTAATGCTTCTAATGCCATGATTTATACCCTCCTAAAATTAATCATTTACTATTGCTATTTTAAGGCCTTCCATCTTAAGGTTTGTGATGTGAGCCTCATTGATTTGGTCAAGTGGGAACTTGTGAGTGATGAGCTTTTCCATCGGAAGTCCGATACCTTTTGCTCTCTTTAAGAAATCAAATGTTGTAGCATAATCTCTTAAAGTGTAAACCCAAGAACCTACTGTTGTGATTTCCTTTGAACAAATGTCAAAGTGTGGATTGATTGTAGCGTCGCCGCCGTTTATAAAGAAACCGAGTTCGCAAAGACCGCCACCGTTTCTTATAAACTTGTAAATGTTAGCGTGAGCAATTGGTGAGCCAGTGCACTGGAATGCAAAGTCAGCTAAGTATCCGCCAAATTCGTTTTCTACTGCACCGGTAAGTGCTTCAATACCCTTGTGGTCTTTGAAGTTAACTGTACCTGTCGCGCCCATTTCTCTTGCAAAATCAAGTCTTTTTTGTTCGCCATCTACTGCAACGATATTTTCAATACCCATTGTACGAAGAATCGCGATACAGATAAGACCGATAGGTCCACAACCCTGAACAACAACTCTTGAATTGAATTTTAAAATTCCTGTTGTTTTAGCACGTTCTACTGCGTGAATTAAAACTGCACAAGGTTCAATTAAAATTCTTGAATCGAGGTCTAAGTCGCTAACATTAAATACTGTAGAACCGCCTCTTACTACTATGTAGTCTGCAAACCAACCATTTAAGTGAATGTCATCATCAGGGAGAAGTCCGTAGACATCTGCACCGCCGACATTTTGTTTGTTTAAATCAAACATTGTGATATCCGGATTGTCTTTAAAGATCATACAGGTAACAACTTTATCGCCAACGTTAAGTGGCTTTCCTGCACTGTCCTTTTTAACGTTTTTACCCATCTTTACAATTTCGCCCGTGCCCTCGTGACCGAGAACAAGTGGGATAAGACCAAAGGGATCACGTTTGAATTCGTGTGCATCGGTTCCGCAAACGCCGCAACCTTCAACTTTAACTAAAATGTCATCGTCGCCAAGCTCAGGAATAGGGAACTCTTTTATTTCGTAATTTTCAAGCTTTGTGAGCATTGCCGCCCTGCTTGTTTTGGGGATTGCGCCACCTGTTGCCTTTGGAGCCGGCTTTGCATTTCCTCCCATTTCGGACAGAACCTGCTGAACTATTGCCTGAATTTTATCCTGATTAATATCCATTTCAGCGCTCCTTTTTTCTTTTTTTAAGGTTTTAATTCCAACCATTGGAACATTAAACCCGTCTAAATATGCCTTGTCGGCATCATAAATTATAAACTTGTGGTCGTATGCTGTAATTGCTTTCATTTTAAACAACACAGCATTTAAATTGTCAGCTTTTGTAACTGCATGTGTTTCAAGCCTTTTTATCTCATTATCATTTGCGAAATATCCGCCGTTTTCAATAAGATAATAAATAAACTCTTGTTTTTCTTCTCTAAAAACTTCAACAACCGTACTGGATTTGCTCTTTGCAATTTCAAGAGCTTTTTTCTTTAGTTCGGTCATTTTAAAGTTCCTCCCATGCTTTAGCACCAAACTCAGCAAGGTAGGTATCTTGTTCTTCGGTTCCGCCGCTTACCCCAAGGCCTCCAACTATCTTACCATCTTTATAAAGTGGCTCACCACCGCCGAAAATAACAATCTGTCCTTGATTAGTAAATTGTATACCGTAAAGTGGTTGGTTGGGCTGGCTCAAAGTTTTAAGCTTTGAAGTTGGCATTTTGAGTGCAACTACAGTGTAGGCTTTGTTAAAAGCAACATCATAACTTGCTATATAAGAATCATCCATACACTCAACCAAAACAGGTCTTGCTCCCGAATTGGAAATTGCAACCACTGCCTTAACCCCAATCCTTTTTGCTTCGTTTTCAACAATTAAAGCAAGCTTCTTAGCCTTGTCGAGATTCATTTCGGAAGAAGAGTTTAAAATCACGTCTTTAATTGCAGCAGCTACCAAAGAAGAAATATTTTGCTCATTCATATAACTGCTCCTTTCAAAGTGCAATTATTTGCCAAGCTGTTCCATTACTCTTTTTGTAATTGATGCAACCAAATCAGCATCTGCCCCGCTTATTGTAGCAGCTTTGTGTCCGCCGCAGTGTCCGCCGCATGAATGGCAGCTTGTTTTTCCGTCTTTAGCATTTGGGCAGAGGTCTGCAGGATGTTTACCTGTCATACCGAACTGTCTTCTGATTTCGTAAAGTCTCTGAACCTGTTCTTCTGACAATTCTTTTGGGCCACCAAGCTGTTTTGCTTTAAAGAGAAGCTCTGCATAAAATTCCAAAGATTCCATCTTGTGATATGCTGCAAGTAAGCTATCAGAATATGCAAGTGCACCATGGTTAGCCAAGAGCACTGCATCATAATACTGCAAGTATTTTTCTACAGCATCAGGAATTTCCATTGTAGAAGGTGTGCCGTACTCAGCAATCGGAACGCAACCAAGTGCAATAACTGCTTCAGGCATAATAGGCTGTGTAAGCGGAATGCCTGCAATAGCAAAACTTGTTGCGTAAATAGGATGTGCGTGAACAACACTTTTTACATCAGGTCTCTGCTGATAAACTCTCATGTGCATTTTGATTTCAGAAGAAGGCTTAAAGTTACCATTTGCCTGGATAACATTACCGTCTCTGTCAACTTTACAGATGTACTCGGGTGTCATAAAGCCCTTACTTACACCTGTAGGTGTGCACAAAAATTCATTGTCGGAAAGCTTAACAGAAATGTTACCGTCATTTGCAGCAACCATGCCTCTGTTGTAAATTCTCTTACCGATGTCACAAATTTGTTTTTTGATTTCAAATTCTGAAGTCATAATCTATTCTCCTTTTCTCTTGAAATTGTATATTATGTTTGAATATATTTGTTTACAATATAATAGTACCACTTTTTCTTTGTTTTGTCAACAAAAATATGTTGTTTTTTTAATTTTTTTGTGGTTTTTTGTGGTTTTATTTTCATTTTGACAAATAATTAGTCAATTCTTCTATTCCCTCACCAGTTTTTGAACTTACAAAAAATATTTTTTTGCATCCTGTAAGCTCAAGCCATTTTTTTGCCCTGTCAGGATTTGCATTTTGTTTATCAATTTTTGTCACAATTCCTACAACCTCTCGATTTACAAGGCAAGTAATGTTTGGCGGGAAAAGCGAATATTCTTCTGTTGCAGAAAGCAAAAGTCCAACAACATCTGCCTCATAAGAATAAAGAGCAAGTGCCCTTCCTAAGTGAGCATTTTCGGCATATTCACCCGGAGTATCAATAATTGCTTCATAATAATTTATGTACTGAGTCTTTTTATACTTTACAGGCTGTTTTTTAAGCGCCTGCGTAATTGATGTTTTTCCGCTGCCGGTTCTGCCCATAAAAATTATTCTTTTAATGTAAAACCCCTCCAGAAAATCAGGTCTTTGTTATTTCACAAATTGTAAAACCAAGCTTGTTTTTGCAATAATCACAAATTGCGTTCATCGAAGCCTCTACCTCAGATACAGTTCCTGTTGTGATAAGTGTTCCGCTGAAGCGGTCAACAAATCCAAGCTCTGCTCCTGACGCCTTTATCGCAATATCACCTGCTATAATTGCAGTTTCACTTGGCGAAAGTGTAATAATTCCAATTGCCGATTTTGAATACTCAACCTGAGGGTCAAGTCCTAATTTTTTATACAAAACCTGATCCGGATTTGCAATAATATGTGCAAGAGTAATCTGCTTACCCGGAACAAGCTCTTGCACTATTCTCATTTTATCCTGCATTGAAATATCCTGCATATTACCCTCCTATCTGAGCATTTAACCCTACAGCTTCTGCTGCTCTTAAAAGCTCCTGCATTTTTTCATCGGTCGGCGAAGTGATGTTTTCAAGTTCATACTTTCTTCCAAGCCACTTGTACTTGTCTGTTCCATATCTATGGTAAGGAAGAAGATGAATTTCATCAACATTTTTAAGACTTTTTGCAAATCTTGCAATATCAGTTATTTCTTCAACGGTATCATTAAACGTCGGAATAACCGGAACTCTTATTATAAGTTTTTTTGCATTCTGTGCTATTTTCACCGCATTTTCCAAAATCCGTTCATTTGGTTGACTTGTAAAAAGCCTGTGTTTTTCACTGTTCATATGTTTTATATCCATCAAATAAACATCTAAATAAGGAAGCAATTTTTCAATAACCTCATATTTAGCAAACCCAGTAGACTCAATAGCTGTAGAAATTCCGTTGTACTTTGCTGCCTTTAGAAGAGCCACCGAAAAGTCAGGTTGAAGCAAACACTCGCCGCCAGAAAGAGTTATTCCTCCACCCGAACGTCTGAAATAAGGGAAGTCTTTTAGCACTTCATCCATTACTTCTGCTACAGTAACATCACGTCCCACGGTTTTAATTTTACCATCCATATTCATCTGCTGTATGTCATAACTTTGAGACTCAGGATTGCAACACCATTTGCACCTTAGCGCACAGCCTTTTAAAAACACAATGCTTCTTATACCAGGACCATCATGAACCGAAAATTTCTGAATGTCAAAAATTCGCCCTTTTACATTGTAAAAATCCTTATCCATTAAAATCCACCTTGTTCAGTTCTGTTAATAATATCATCCTGAAGTGATTTTGAAAGTGTTGTAAACAGTGCAGAATATCCCGCAACACGAACAACCAAGCTCTTATACTTTTCAGGATTCTTCTGTGCATCGCGAAGTGTTTCACGGCTTACAACGTTAAACTGCATGTGACTGCCTTTCTGGTCAAAGTAGGCTCTGATAAGCGAAACAAAGCTCTCAAGACCCGCTCTTCCTTTTAAAGCTGACGGATGGAACTTCATATTAAATAACGTTCCGTTTGATGCAATAAAGTGGTCAAGCTTTGAAACAGAGTTTGCAGCCGCAGTAGGTCCGTTGACATCCCTGCCTGCACAAGGCGATACACCATCTGCCACAGGGGTACAAGCAAACCTTCCGTCAGGAGTTGCCCCTGTCTGTGCGCCAAGCGGAACGTTAGCAGACACAGGATATAATCCCGCCTGATAGCTTCCGCCTCTTGGATTTTTATACTGTTCCAATGGCTTTGTATATGTATAAGCAACTTCTCTCGCTAAAGCATCTACTTCACTGTTGTCATTACCAAACTTAGGAAGTGCATCAATCATCTCAAGAAGCTTATCATATTTTGCTTTTTTCTCTTCGCTTACGCCACCACTTGCGGCAACCATTTTGTAAATTTCAGCAATTTTTTCTTCAGAAACTGTCTGACCTGCAGATACAATCTGTCTCACAATTTCAGTTGTAATGCTCATAGCCTGCTTTTCGTCTGTGCTTCTTCCGTAGTTATCTTTTAAAGCCTCTTTAAATTCAGCCAAAGTAATTTTCTTTTCATCAAATACAAGCTTTTTAATTGCATAAAGAGCATCTGCCATATTAGCAATACCAAATCCTTGCGGACCTGTAAAGTTGTAAATCGCGCCACCTTCCTGCATTGATTTGCCTCTGCCGATACAGTCAGCCACCATACATGACTGGAATGGCAACGGACAACGGTTCATATGTGCCATATCAATAGCATTGTCTGCGTTAACCATAAGCTTTATCATATAATTCATATGAGCTTTGTAAGCATCAAAAAATTCTTCAAATGTTTTAAAGTCTTCAACATTCCCTGTGTCAACGCTTATTTTCTCACCTTCATCAACACCGTTTGAGAAAACAAGCTCTACAATTCTACACATATTAAAAAACGCTGCATCATGCCATCCATCTGTCTTGCCAGGACACTGAGGCTCAACACAACCGATGATGTTGTAGTTTCTTGCATCTTCTAAAGTAAGACCGCGGTTTACTAAAGCAGGAATAATAACTTCGTCGTTATAATAAGCAGGAAGACCAACACCTGTTCTTGTAAGTTCACCCGCTTTAATCATAAATTCATGCGGAGTTCCGTTCCATACCCTTACAGAGAACGACGGCTGTGGCAAAAGCACATGCATAGTTGCTTCAATTGTCATGAATGAAAGGTCGTTTGTGGCATCTCTTCCGTCAGGAGTCTGACCGCCTGCAATCAGGTTCTGAAACAAACTGTAGCCTGCAAAACCTTCTGCCGATGCTTTATCTCTTACCTTTGTGAAGTCGTTGAGTTTAACCCAAACACAATCAATAAGCTCTTGAGCAAACTCCTTTGTGATTTTGCCTGCATCAATATCCTTTTTATAATAAGGATACATATACTGGTCAAAACGACCAGGTGAAATTGAGTGCCCGCTTGATTCTGTCTGAATAAGAAGCTGAACAAACCAGAATGACTGACAAGCCTCATAGAATGATTTTGCACCATTTTCAGGAACATTTGCGCAGTTTTCTGAAATTATTAAAAGTTCCTGTTTTCTTGTAGCATCTGCGGTATTCTGTGCAAGCTGATAAGCATATTCTGAATATCTTTTTGCAAAGGTAATTGCTGCCTCGCAGCTTATAATTACTGCTTCTAAAAATGCACTTCTTGATGCATAATCAGACTGCGCAACATCACATTCTGCCAAAGCCTTTTTAGCCTCTGCCATAATGCCCTTGTAACCTACTTCAAGAACTTTCTTATAATCAACTGTAACGTGACCTACACCATTGTAAAAATAATTCCCGGGTGTAAAGATATTGTGCTCAATTGCCTTTAATGCCGCAGACGACATATATGAAGTAGCAAGATCGCTGGTGGTTTTTCCTCTCCAGTACTTATACACTTCTTTTAAAGTTGCTTTTGTTTCTTCAGAAATGTGGAAAGGGTCTGCAGATCTTGTTTCTACTGTATCAAACTCCTCTTCAAGCCATTCAAAAGAATACTCAGGAAACACCTGACAACCACGTGCAACTTTTGTTGCAGCACCTACGATAAGTTCTTCATCACGAATTGTAAGCGGAAGCTTTTCGCAGATATTTTTAAATGCTTTTGCACGTCTTAAAATAATTGGTTCTCCTTCAGTCTGCTTATAGGACTCGGTAAGAAGCACCGCACGTTCTGCTTCAATTTCCGGCATTTTCACAAACAAATTATCAATCAAACGGTCAATTCTAGGACTTTTTAAAATGCCGTCAAAATCAAATTTTTTCATTTTGTTGCCTCCTTAACTAACATATCAATTGTCGATGAAATATCATCAGTATAGAATTTGCAAATCTTTCTTATCTCGTGTTTTGAGTTTTTAACTGCAAAGCTGTTTTGTGAAACTTTTAAAAACTCTTTATCATTTTCACTGTCGCCGAACACAGCACAATCTTCGGGTTGTATTTTAAGTTCGCTTAAAATATTTTTAAGAGCAACTCCTTTGTTTGTCCCCTGCTTTACAAACTCACACAAGGTATTGTCCTTATACACCATATCAAACGGAAGTTTTTCCAGCGTTCTGAAATTTTTATACAAAACCAACTTAAAAGTACAATCCTTTATTTCGGATACATCAGAAATTTGCACCACGTGCCCATTGTATTGTTTTTTTATCTTTCTTATAAAATAAGGATAACGAGATTTCACATAAGTCATAAATTTGCCATGCAAAACAAACTCATCAAACTTATTTATAAGCTTTAAATCCTCCTTTGAAAAAGGACTGCCATACAGATTTTCCCCGTTTTTAACCACTAGTGCTCCGTCAAATGAAATAAAATATGTATCTCTTAAAAAACCGTCAAAAATTCTTATAAGTTCGCCATATGTTCTGCCTGACGCAACTGAAAAATCAATCTCGGAAGATTTAAGCGCTGTCAAAGACTTTAAAACTCTGCTATTTAGTTTTTTCTCTCCTTTTAACAAAAGAGTTCCGTCTAAATCACTTGCAATCAGTTTCATATATAATACCTCGATAATAATACAACTATATTTTACACCACTTTACAACCAAAGTCAATAGCAAAACCAAAAAAAGTCAACAAAACAAAGAAAAATAAAGAAAAATTTGTAAGCTTTTCCAAATAATACAAAAAAGCACGTGCAAATATGCACGTGCTTTTTTAACTTAATTATTATTCGTGATCGCAGCAACCGCAGTCGCAATCATCAAATTCAAGAGAAATTTCTTCACCACAGTTTGGACAAAGAATTTCTTCATCTTCATCTAAAAGGCTTCCGTCAACGAAAATTGTTTCGCCGCATTTATCACATTCAAATTCATAAACATCGTCATCGTCGCAATCACAATCACAGCAATCACAATCGTCATCATCGCAATCACAGTCGCAATCTTCATAATATTCTTCTTCCAAATCGCCGAGATCGTGATCAATTTCATCAACTTTAGCATCGAGTTCTTCAACGTATGCTTCCAAATCGTCAATTCTCTCAGCCATTTCGTCAACAACTTCCAAAAGCTTTAAAATAAGCTTGCTTTCTTTTGATGCTTCCAATTCCATTCCTTCAGCCAATCCTGCAAGGTATGAAGCTCTTTCTTTTAATGTGCTCATAATTTCATTCTCCTTTTAATTTATTATTTAAATACCAAAAGTCTAAAATTACGCTCTTTCCATATATTCTCCGGTTCTTGTATCAACTCTGATCATCTCATTGTTATCAATAAAGAGCGGAACCATAATCTGCGCACCAGTTTCAAGTGTTGCAGGCTTTGTTGCACCTGTTGCAGTATCACCTTTGATTCCAGGTTCTGTTTCTGTAACCAAAAGTTCAACAAATGTAGGTGGTTCGATACCAAAAATATTTCCCTTGTAAGAAAGGATTTTGCAAATCATTTCTTCTTTTACAAACTTAAGAGTATCGCCAACCTGATCCGCGCTGATCGGAACCATATCAAATGTTTCCTGGTCCATAAAGTAATAAAGTTCACCATCTGAGTATGAATACTGCATATCTTTTCTTTCGATATGAGCCTTTTCAAGTTTTTCTGTAGGTCTGAATGTTTTTTCAACAACGCCACCTGTAATAACGTTTTTGAGCTTTGTTCTAACAAAAGCCGCACCCTTACCAGGTTTAACGTGCTGGAATTCAACTATCTGAAAAACATTGCCTTCCATTTCAAATGTAATACCATTTCTAAAATCTCCTGCTGAAATCATAAATAAAAACCTCCAATTTATTCTTCTTCTTATTTTATAACAAATTTGCAATAATTTCAAGTCTTTTTCATAATATTGTCAATTCTTTGGAACTTTTTTGCAAACTTATCGCCTTTGTACGTGTAACAATCACTGTATTTTCAATCCTGACTCCGAATTTATCAGGTATATAAATGCCAGGTTCAACGGTCACGACATTATTAACTTCAAGTACTTTTTCTGACTTTGGACTCAAGTTGGGCTGTTCGTGAATTTTAAGCCCTACGCCATGTCCAAGACTATGCACAAAATACTCACCATAGCCATTTTCTTTTATATAATCTCTTGCGATTTCATCTATTTCTTTGCAAGATATCCCTGCTTTTATGGCATTTTGTGATTTTTCCTGTGCTTTTAAAACAACGTCATAAACGTTTGCCATTTCATCAGTAACACTTCCCAATGCAACTGTTCTTGTCATATCAGAACAATACCCATCAACTTTTGCACCAAAATCCAATGTTATAAATTCCCCGTTTTGCAACTGTTTATCAGTTGGCACACCATGCGGAAGTGAAGTGTTTTTTCCAGATACGCAAATTGTTTCAAATGAGTTTTTTCCAGCACCTTTTAATTTTATCTGATAATCTATAAATGCTGCAATTTCTCTTTCAGTTTTTCCAACGCTTAAAAACTTTAAAACTTCTTTATAAACATCTTCTGCAATTAAAGCCGCTTTTTTCAGACACTCAATTTCCTTTTCTTGTTTTACCGAACGAAGATGATCAAATACATCTTTTAACGGATCAAGTTCAAGTCCTGCTTCTTTAAGCCTTAAATACATACTGTAACTTATACTGTCCGCTTGCACAACAACAGGACATTTAAGACTGTTCAAAACCAGGGTCATATCATTAATTGCCAAAACTTCAAATCCGGGGCAGCTTTTTTGCGCCATTTCTGTGTATCTGCCATCAGTTAAAACAATTCTTTTATCTTTCGAAACAACAACTCCGCCCTCGCCTGCAAAACCAGAGTAATAGTACATATCGTCTGAATCAGTAAGATACACCGCAGTTTCACCTATTTCGTTTAAAAGGCGGTCTATTCTTTTTTTAAGCATCAATAAGCGCCTCCACGCCTAAAATATAGCTTTTATATCCAAAACCACAAATTACACCTTTACACGCTGGTGAAATCACGGATTTATGACGAAATTCTTCCCTTTTGTGCACATTGGACATATGAACCTCAATTACAGGAATTTCAGCCGCAACAATAGCATCATGTATACCATACGAATAGTGCGTAAATGCTCCTGCATTTAAAATGGCGCCATCGTATTTTGTTCTCGCTTCGTGCAATTTATCAACAATATCACCTTCGTGATTTGATTGATAAAATTCACACTCAACGCCTTTTATCTCACATTCTTTTTTTATTTTTTCATTAATTTCATCAAGTGTAAGGCTTCCGTAAATACCTTTCTCACGGATTCCGGTCAAATTAAGATTAACTCCGTTTAAAATGAGAATTTTCATACTCAAAATCTCCCCTTCATAGTTTCATAAATTCTTTTGTAAGTCAGTGCATCTTCCGCCTGCATTCCCGGTGATTCACAGATAATAACAGGCTTTAAATCTTTTTTTACAATAAGTTCTGCAAACGGGTCAAAGCTAGGGCCAAAAGACTCATCACTATACGGAATATGCTTTTTTTCACCGCCTGTTGTATATTCAATTCTTGTAAAATGAACGTGGAACTTTTTAGCTCTGTCTATGCCAAGTTCATTTTCAATTAAATTAACAATCCTTTCAAAATCCTTATACTCATTAAGGCTTCCCATTTCTCTTGCGTTAACGTGTCCGAAATCAATACACGGAACAAAATTTTCTGAAATTTTGCACAGTTCTATTACTTCTTCAACCGTACCGAGCTGATTAATTTTCCCCATTGTTTCAGGGCAAAGTGAAATATCTTCAACCCTTAAGTTTTTAATTTCTTCATTTGCAATTTTCAACGTATCGCATGCAAGTACCAATGCTTCTTCTCTTGACATTTTACTGCAAGACCCTGAATGAACAACAATTCTTTTAGCTCCCATAAACTTTGCTGCTGCCATTGTCTGCATAATGTAATCAACACTTTTAAGTCTTTTTTCTTCTTCTACCGAAGAAAGACTTATAAAATACGGTGCGTGAACACTTAAATAAATATCGTTTTTATCTGCTTCATCGCCCAATTTGTTTGCGGTAACTTCAGAAATTTTAACGCCTTTACTGCACTGATATTCGTAAGCATTAAGTCCTTGTGTTTTTACCCATTGCGGCATAGCCGTGCTCGCTTTGTTACCATCTTCATAAAATTTATCAGGATTTCCGGATGGACCAAATCTAATCATATTTTTCCCCGTTTCTTATAAAATCTTCTATTTGATTTACTATTTCTTCTTTTGTAAGATAAGTAACGTCTATTCTTAGGTCTGCATTTTTATAAAACTGCTCCCTTTCTTCCATGAGCTGTTTTATCTCCTGCTTTGATTTGCCCTTAATAAGCGGTCTTCCCTGATCGTCGCCTATGTTTGACAAAATCTTCTCAACTGTAGCGTAAAGGTTAATAATTTTGCCTTTTGTTTTCAGATAATTCATATTTTCATCTGATTTAACAACTCCGCCGCCACACGAAATGACACAATTTTGTTTTAAAGAAATTTCTTTAATTACTTTAGTTTCGATTTCTCTGAATTTTGTTTCTCCATACTTTTCAAAAATTTCAGGGATTGACATATTAGAGTTTTTTTCAATTTCTTTATCAGTATCACAAAACCCAAATCCAAGTTTTTCTGAAAGCAGCTTGCCAATAGTTGATTTCCCTACACCCATAAACCCGGTAAGCACAACATTCATTTCTTTCCCTCCAACGTCAACAAAACCCTTTTGTAAGCTTCATCAATGGCACTCACATCAAGCGCTTTGCCAGTCCATATTTCAAACGAAGCAGCCGCCTGATATACAAGCATCCACAAACCGTTGTCGCACTTAATCCCTTTTTCTGTTGCTCTTCTTAAAAATTCAGTTCTGCCAGGATTATAAATAAGATCATAAACAAACTCGCATTCCTTAATTTCCTCAATCGGGCTTGTCCCCTCGTTAGGATGCATTCCAACAGGTGTCGCATTTACCAATATGTCAAAAGTGTATTTATTGATATTTTCAATGTAATCTGAACTCCCAAAGCCTTGCTTTTTGCAAATGGCATCTGCCTGCTCTTTTCTTCTTGCAAGTATAATAATTTTCCCGCCTTCTAAATGCGTTTTAACTGCAATTGAATTGACCGCCCCACCTGCACCTAAAATACAAACTGTTTTACCTTTAACGCTTATCCCATTTTTTTCTAATGCTTTTATAAACCCAATCCCGTCTGTGTTGTAGCCGTAAACTTTACCCTGTTTAAATTCAACAGTGTTTACCGCCCCCACCATTTTAGTATAATCGTCAACAACATCTGACATCTCAAAAGCGGAAATCTTGTGCGGTATAGTAACATTAAAGCCTACAACACCACTTTTTTTAAAAATTTCTACCTCGTTTTTAAATTCTTCAGGTAATATGTCTTTTGTGCCATACTTTTCTTTCATTCCAAAGTGCTCAAAAAACACACTGTGTATCACAGGAGAAAGCGAATGTCCCACAGGGTGACCTGCTACAAAAAATTTTTCAGTCAATTTTTTCACCCTCAAAACCTTTTAAAATTCTTCTTTCAATTATTCTTTTAAATTTAACAAACTTTCCCTCTTTATCACAAACAGGCTTTACCAAAACAGGTATCATTCCCATTCTGTTTGCACCCCACACATCTGTCAAAAGCTGATCGCCTATAACCATAACATTTTTGGCATCAACCTTTAAAATATCAAGTGCCATTAAAAATGGTTTTTTGTTTGGCTTATTCTTATCACAAACAAAAGGCACAGGAATTGAGTCTGCAAATTTTTTTGCTCTGTCATATATATTATTTGAAACAATACATACCAAAATTCCACTTTGTTCAAGTTTTTTAACAAAAGCCTTAGCTCGCTCATCTGCAACAGGTGTATGGGGTTCTACCAAAGTATTGTCAATATCTAAAATTGCAGCTTTAACACCAAGGTTTTTCATAGCCTCTATCGGAATTTCTTCAATTGCATTAAACATAAATCTCGGCAACAAAAATTTCATTTTTTATCACTCCGTAAAATATACATATATTATAATAAGTATACCATAAATATATATAAAATTCAAGGGCAAGGAGATTTTATGTTTATTGTACACGGCTTTTTTCCCAAACCCCCAAGTGAGAGGCTTTTAAAATGCGTTTCTCAGTTTTCTGTTAATGGTTTCTCAAACTGCATACACGAAAAACAATATTTGGGAGAAATTTTCGATTTTTCAAAAAGCTACTCTCAATTTGAAAAAAATATTACTTTATTAAACTCATTTACAAAAAAAGTTGCAATTGTTCCCCCGTCGTTTAAAATAGCAGAGTTTTATGCACCATTGTGCGACTTTTTAATTGTAAGATTCCCCATCACTTCCCCGTTAACACCGCCATATCCTCTCACCTCTTTTAAAAAAGTTTTAGAAGAATTTTTACCTTTAAAAAACAAAACTCTAATAGAACTTTCAGGTGAGTGCACAGATTTTGATATGCTTGATGCTTCGTGGGAAAATTTAAGCTATAATCAGGCAATATTAAAATGCTCATTGAAAGGAGCAAAAACTTTTTTTATAGATTCAATGTGTTATTCATACTACACATATTTATCCCCAGGCGGAAGTCCCAGACTAGTTTTTCTTGAAGACACTTTAAGCATAAGCACAAGACATAACCTGATAAAAGAAAAAGGCTACCGAGGAATCGCCTGGAAAAATGTATCGATTATGGCTGACGGAAACTGGGAGTCTTTACGCGGTGTCATGAATAAAATTTAAACAAAAAAAACACAAAGCAATAAGCTTTGTGTTTTCAGTTTACTTATTTAAACTTTCTTTTTCTAGCCGCTTCGGATTTTTTCTTTCTTCTAACGCTTGGCTTTTCATAATGTTCTCTTTTTCTGATTTCAGAAAGAACACCTGCTTTAGCACACTGACGTTTAAATCTGCGAAGAGCACTATCTAAGGATTCATTTTCCTTGATTTTAATCTCTGACACTAGGTTTCCCTCCCTCCGCTATATACATACACTAAAAGTGTATCAAGCAAATTAAAATTCATCGTTAGTAAAATACGACGTATATTATTTTATAACAAGTTGTCTTTTATGTCAAGTACTTCCACTTAATTTTTTAAAAAATTTACTTTTTATTTATTTTAGGAAGTACTATTTTCTTTTTATTCTTAGATTCTTTGTATATAATAATCTTATTTCCTATAACTTTAACGGGCTCGGCATCTACCGTCTCACAAAGCTGATAGCAAAGGGTTTTAGGGTCAGCCAGAGAATTTTCCAGTACATTTATTTTAATAAGTTCATTAGCCTCCAAAGCATCACGTATCAAATCAAGAAAGTTATAATCAATTCCGTTTTTCCCTATCTGATATTTTGCCGGAATGTTTACTGCAAGACTCATCAAATAAGCTCTTTGTTTGCTAGTCATCAAGCTTCCTCCTTAAATTCTGTAAATATCTTTTGCATCAAAAGTATTAATATGCTCCTTTGCAAGAACATCCAACGCTTTTTCAGGTTCACTTACTTTCATAACAACCAAAGCACTGTTTTCAAGTTTTCCAACGCAGGCATACATATATTCTACTGACAACGAATTATTTTTAAGAATTTCAAGAATTTCAGCAAGTGCACCCGGGCCATCGCTTATCGCAACACCAATCACATCAGTCACTTTTACAATAATTTCCTGTTCCCTTAAAACCTTTTCAGCTTTTAACGGGTCATCCACAATAACTCTCAAAACGCCGTAATCAGCAGTATCTGCCATACTGAGAGCGCTTATATCAATATCATTTTCAGCTAAAATGGAAATAATTTCAGAAAGTTTTCCTGATTTGTTTTCCAAAAACACAGAAACCTGTTTTATTAACATAGTTGTTCCCCCTTATTTTAAATTAAATCTGATGCAATTTAAAAGTTCAAATGCTTTTTCTCTTGACCCATCTGTATAAAATGTAGCTGTTATCATTATTCTTCCATTTACAATGCCTGCATAATAATCCCAATTAAATTTATTTTCACCGTTTTGAACAATATATCCAAGCTTTTTAAAATTAACACCGCCAACTACACTGTCTTCAATTTTAAGGGCAGGAAGATAAACATACCCATCTTGGTTTGTCGGGCAAACACTTTTAAAATACTCAAGGTATTCTTCAGGTTTAACTTCCGTTTCAGGTCCTACCGCAAATGTAATATTTGCACCATAGTTTTCAAAAATTGCTGCAAACTCCGTTGTTGCCATATAGTCAACATCTTCTGCCGTCTTAGCGTTCTCTTTAATAAATTTGCCATCAGAATAGCCAACCATTGTAACGCCATCTATTGCATCAAATGCTATATCAAGTTCATCGCTAACATAACCATCTTCGGTGGTTACGCCATAAGCTCCTGAAACTTTGTTAACAGTAATAAGCGCACATTCCTTCTCGCTGTCCCAGTCTACTTTGGCATCTAACGCCTCCGAAACTGCTCTTAGAGGTATCATTGTTCTTGATTTGTAAAGCATTGCAGGTGCATCAATTCTTATATTTTCACTTTTACCTGCCTTAACATCTTTTTTCACCATTATGTCACTGTCTATTGTAACATAAACCGCAGTTTTATTATTTTTAATTTCCGCAGTCTGAGTTTTATCATCCCAACTCACATCACAACCTAACTTTTCACTTATTGCGCGAAGCGGAACCATAGTTCTTGACCCAACTAAAATAGCAGGGCTATCCGCCACCAAAATGTCGCCATTAACATAAACTTCTACAGTTTGGTAATCTGCAAAAGCAGAAAATGCAAATGTAAGTACCAACAAAAATACTAAAACAGGCAATATCTTTTTCATCTTTTTATCCCCTTTTATTAATGAAGCTTTCTTGTGTCAATAACTCTTTTTGCTTTTCCTTCACTTCTTTGGATTGTCTTTGGCGCAACCAAAGTAACTTTTGCACCAAGACCTAACACACTTCTTATCTGATCCTTGATATTTCTTTCCACAAGCTCGATTGATTTAACATCATCTGCAAAAATTTTATCCGACATTTCAACCTGAACTTCTAAAGTATCAGTGTTGTTTTCTCTGCCTACTATAATCTGATAATTTGGTGTAACATCACCGCCTACTCTAAGCAAAACCTCTTCAATCTGCGACGGGAACACATTAACGCCTCTTATAATCAGCATATCATCACTTCTGCCTGTCGGCTTGTTCATTCTTACGAAAGTTCTGCCACATTCACATTTTTCATAGTTAAGCGAACAAATATCTCTCGTTCTGTATCTTATAAGCGGGAATCCCTCTTTTGTGATGGTTGTAAAAACAAGCTCACCTGATGAACCTTCCGGTAAAACTTCGCCTGTATCAGGATCAATAATTTCAGGAATGAACATATCTTCACTTACATGCATGCCATGTTGCTTTTCGCATTCAAAAGCAACCCCCGGCCCCATAATTTCAGACAAACCATAAACGTCATATGCCTTAATATTAAGCTTTTCTTCTATTACCGCTCTCATATCTTCGGTCCATGGTTCTGCACCGAAAATTCCTGCTTTTAATTTAAGCTGGTCTTTTACGCCCATTTCTTCAATAGCTTCAGCTAAATACATTGCATAAGACGGAGTACAGCAAAGAATAGTGCTTCCGAAATCTATCATTGTTTGAATTTGTCTTTGCGTATTACCTGAAGATGTAGGAATAACGGTTGCGCCTATTCTTGTAGCGCCATCGTGTGCACCCAGACCTCCGGTGAACAATCCATATCCGTAAGAAATCTGAACAAATGAATTTTCATCTCCGCCGACTGCATAAAACTGTCTTGCCATACAGTCAGACCACATTTCAAGGTCTTTTTGTGTGTAGCCTACAACAATTTGTTTCCCTGTTGTTCCACTTGAGGCATGAACCCTTTTTATTTCTTTCATAGGAACTGCAAAAAGTCCGTACGGATAATAATCTCTTAAATCCTGCTTGTATGAAAAAGGAAGCTTTGAGAGGTCCTCTACACCTTTTATATCCTCAGGCTTTATGCCCTTTTCATCCATACGCTGTTTAAAGAGTGCAACATTTTCATACATTCTTTTTACTTGCCATACAAGTCTTTCACTCTGGAGTTTTTTGAGTTCTTCTCTTGGCATACACTCCAAAGCTTTTTGATAAATCCCCATATTTTACACCTCTTTGTAGTTGTATCCTGCATCAAAAGCCTTTAAGTTAACATCCAAAAACTTTTCTGGTACCGTTGTTTTAATGGTTTCAACCCATTTTTCATATGGAATATCTGTCGATTTTGCCATAACACCAATTAAAACAACATTTACTGCTTTTATATTTCCTGCTGTTAGCGCAAGTTCACTTGCATCCAAAGAAATAAGGTTAACTTTTTCTTTAAGCTTTCCTGAAATGTTCTCAGGATATTTTGCCGCACCTGTAATTACAGGCATAGGGTCAATCTGCTGTGTGTTTGCAATCATAATTCCGCCCTTTTTAAGAAATGGAAGTGCGCGTGCTGCTTCTAACATTTCAAAAGCCAAAATTATATCCGCTTCACCCTTGTCAACAATAGGTGAATAAACTTTTTCGCCATATTTAACATAGGTCACAACACTTCCGCCTCTTTGGCTCATACCATGAACCTCAGAAACTTTAACATCATAACCTTCATTTATTACTGTGTTTCCCAAAATTCTGCTGGCAAGCAAGGTTCCCTGACCGCCAACACCAACAATCATAATATTTTTTGTCATTTTCAGGTCCTCCTTACTTAAGCTTTTTCTATAGCGCCAAATGGGCATACGTTAATGCAAAGTCCGCAACCGTTACACTGGTTAGGATCAATTTTAACACCGTTTTCTGTAGCTGTAATTGCAGGACAGCCAAGTTTCATACACATTTTGCAGTTTTTGCACTTATCAGAAATCTCGCAATGTCCTTCATATTTAACAGTCTTTAAAAGTGCACACGGACGCTGTGCAATGATAACAGATGGTTCGTCAGCTTCCACCTCTGTTTTTACTACTTTTTCAAAGTTTTTAACATCAAACGGATCTGCCACAACAACTCTTTCAATACCAACCGCTTTTGCTAAAAGCTCTAAATCAACCTGCTTTGTAGGTTCTTTTCTAATTGTAAAGCCTGTTGTAGGGTTCTCCTGATGTCCTGTCATACCTGTAATTGAGTTGTCTAAAATAATAACTGTGTTGTTGCCTTTGTTATACACAATATCAATCAGACCTGTAATGCCTGAATGCATAAATGTTGAATCACCAATTACAGCAACAAGTTTTTTGTTAAACTCTTCGCCTCTCGCCTTTGCCATACCATGCGCCGCAGAAACCGATGCACCCATACAAATTGTAGTATCAACACTTGCTAGCGGTGCAACTGCGCCCAAAGTATAACAACCGATGTCCCCTGAAACAGTAAGCCCCAATTTTTTAAGAACATAAAATGTTCCTCTGTGAGGACAACCTGCACACATAACAGGAGGTCTTACAGGAATTTCAAAATCAGTTTCAACGCACTCTGCACCATCTTCGCCAAACACTGCCTTTTTTATCATAGCGGGTGTATATTCACCAAGCATTGTAAACTTTTCTTTCCCGATAACTTCAATGCCGATAGATTTTACATATTCTTCAAAAATCGGGTCAAGCTCTTCAATTACGTAAACTTTTTTGTGTTTTTTTGCAAAATCTTTCAAAAGCTTATCAGGCAGAGGATAAACCATACCAAGTTTTAAATAGCTTACTCTGTCGCCCAGTGCTTCTTTTGCATACATATATGAAATACCTGATGTAATAACACCAATTTCATCTGTACTTATTTCAACCTTATTAAGACATGTGCTTTCTGCAAATTCTTTTAAAGCCTCGTTTCTGTTTTCAACATCAACGTGACGTTTTTTTGCATTAGCCGGCATCATAACATTTTTGCCGATATTTTTTTCATAAGGCTTAAGTTCTACATTTTCTCTTTCACATTCTTCAACCAAGCCCTGTGAATGTGACACTCTTGTTGAAAGTCTTACGATAACAGGAATATCAAATTTTTCGCTGATTTCGAAGGCTTTCTTCGTAAACTCTTTACATTCTGAGCTGTCAGAAGGTTCAAGCATTGTAAGTTTTGCCGCTCTTGCATAATGTCTTGAATCCTGTTCGTTTTGTGAAGAATGCATTCCGGGGTCATCTGCAACGCAAAAAACAAGGCCGCCGTTTGCACCGATATAGCTCACTGTAAACATAGGATCTGCCATAACGTTCATACCAACGTGTTTCATACAAGACATACTTCTTGCACCTGCAATTGATGCACCTATTGCAACTTCCGCTGCAACCTTTTCGTTAGGCGCCCATTCTACATATATTTCATCATATTTTACAATGTTTTCGGTAATTTCAGTACTTGGTGTTCCCGGATAAGATGAAACAACTGTCACCCCAGCCTCGTATGCACCTCTTGCAACCGCCTGGTTACCAAGCATAAGTTTTTTCAAAGTTACCATTCCTTTCAAATCATTTCATCTGTGCTTCAACTAAGCTTTCTTTGCAATATCTCTCTCTTAAAACAGGCTTTTCAATTTTGCCTGTAGGATTTCTTGGAACATCTGCAAAAATAATCTTTCTTGGTCTTTTGTACTTTGGAAGTTCCTTACAAAAATCCATAAATTCTTCTTCTGTCAGGCTAAAGCCTTCTTTTACTTCAACGATTGCTGCTGATATTTCACCAAGACGTGCATCGGGAAGTCCGATAACTGCTACGTCTTTAACAGCGCCATGACGACGCACAAAATCTTCAATCTGAACAGGATAAATATTTTCGCCGCCTGAAATTATAACGTCTTTTTTGCGGTCAACAAGATAAATAAACCCGTCTTCGTCTTCTTTTGCCATATCGCCTGTCAAAAGCCAACCATCCTTTAATACTTCATTTGTTGCCTTCTCGTCATTAAAGTAGCAAGTCATAACACCTGCACCTTTAACTGCAAGCTCACCAACTTCACCTGGTTTTGCATCATTTCCGTCTACACCAATGATTTTTGTCTGCCAGCCGTAGCCTGCTTTTCCAATGGCACCAACTTTATGAATATTTTCAACTCCCAAATGAACACAACCGGGTCCAATTGATTCGCTTAATCCATAGTTTGTATCATAACTGTGATTTGGGAAAACTTCTTTCCAACGTTTAATAAGGCTTGGCGGAACAGGTTGCGCTCCAATATGCATCAATCTCCATGCTGACAAATCGTATTCATTAAGTTTAATTTCCCCTCTGTCGATAGCATCTAAAATATCCTGTGCCCACGGAACCAACAGCCATACGATTGTGCATTTTTCTTCCGCTGCAACTTTTATAATCCACTCTGGATTTGTGCCTTTTAAAAGCACCCCTTTTGAACCTGACGCCAAACTACCAAACCAGTGCATTTTAGCACCTGTATGGTAAAGCGGAGGAATACATAAGAATGTATCATCCTTTGTCTGCCCGTGATGGTTTTGTTCGGTAAGCGCAGCATGTTTTAAGCTTTCGTGGTTATGAAGTATCGCTTTTGGAAACCCTGTTGTTCCTGAAGAAAAGTATATAGCCGCATCGTCTTGTTCACATAGAGTAACATCAGGTCTTTTAGATGTACAATATGTAATAAGCTGATCATAACTTTCTGCAAATGTAGGGCAGTTATCACCAACATAAAAAAGCTGCGAAACTCTTGGAATTCTATCGCATATTTCTTCCATTCTGCCGATAAATTCAGGGCCGAATACCAAAATATCAACTTCCGCCAAATTAACGCAATATCTGATTTCTTCTGCTGTATATCTATAGTTAAGAGGTACTGCCAAAGCACCTGTTTTTAAAATACCAAAATAAACAGGAAGCCACTCTATGCAGTTCATAAGAAGTATTGCTACCTTGTTGCCTTTTTTAATTCCACGGCTGAATAAAAAGTTTGCAAATCTGTTAGACATTCTGTCAAACTCTTTCCATGTCATTTCTTTTCTGCCGCTTTCATTAGGATTAGGCTGCATCAAGGCATACTCTTTCCATGTAATCTTTGCCTTTTCCATCATCTGAGGTGCAATTTCAACCAGTGCAGTTTCATCCGGCCTTTCAATTGCATTTTTTTCAAGAAAATCTGTAATAATCATAAAACTTACGCCTTTCGTGTTTATGCATAAATACGCATTAATACCGCATTTTAATTTTATTTTAATATTGTACCACAAATTAAGACAAATTCCAAGTGTTTTTTTAAAAAAGCCAACAAAAAAACAGGGTGTAAAATTTTACACCCTGTTTTTTTATCTATCCGGTTTTTCTTCCATCAATTTAACCTTTAAAGTTACATTCTTTCCATTTCTTGAAACAACCAATTCCATAAGATCGTTCACCTTGTGAGAATCCCTTATTTCATTTATGTCATCAATGGTTTTAACAACTTTTCCGTCACATTTAACAATAACATCGCCAACCTGGACTCCTGCTAAATATGCACCATAACCTTCTCTGACTTCACTTACATAAAACCCTATCGGCAATTCGTAGTATTTAGCCATTCTCTCGGTTATGTTTGTTCCTGTAACGCCCACAACAAGTCTGCCTCTGACATAACCATAGCTGATAATATCATCTAAAACAGTTTTTACCTCATTTGAAGGGATTGCAAACCCAATTCCCTCAACGCCGGTCGCATACATTTTAACCGTGTTTATTCCTATTACCTCGCCACGTGAATTAATAAGCGCCCCGCCTGAGTTGCCTGAGTTAATAGCAGCGTCAGTCTGCAACAGAGTAAGCGTTTTATCATCAACCTGAACAGTTCTGTTAACCGCACTTATAATACCTTGTGTAACAGTCCCCATAAGTTCTGTTCCTAACGGATTTCCTATGGCAATTGCACGTTCACCCACCATAAGCTGTGATGAATCACCAAAGGTTGCGTAAGTAAGATTTTTTTCTTCAATTTTAACAACTGCAAGGTCGCTTCTTTCGTCATAACCTACAAGTTTTGCAGGATGTTCTTTGCCCGAGTTTAAAATAACTTTAAGTTCTTTTCCACCCTCAACAACGTGATAATTTGTTACAATGTATCCGTCCTCATTTACTATAACACCAGAACCTGTCTGAGAACTGCTTGTTTGTTGCTGGAATATATTTACAGAAGTAACCTTGCTTTCAATTCCCACAACACAAGGTCCTACTTTTGCAGCGATTTCTGCAGTTGTAAGTTCTGCACCATTTGGAACAAACTGCCCTTCAGAAGTATTTGCTATATTTGTAGCCGATGCATTTGAAGAATGATAATAAATTCCTCCGTCAGACCCAGTTTTTGACAAATCTTTAAAATTAAATGCAAAAATCGTTCCTGCAATTATCAAAATCATAATCACAGATGATGCAGCGACAAAAAGTGGATTAATCTTTTTCTTGTTTTTTATTGGTTTTTCCTCAAAAGCCTCAGAAAAATAAAATTGCTGACTTTGTTCTTGCTCAACAACCTGCGGGATGTACTCGTCTTGTTCAAAGACTTCTTCTTTTATTTCAACCTGCTCGGGATCTTCATTAAAAAAAGTATTATTTTGTTCTTCATTTTGTTCAAAGCCGTTATATTCGTTCATTTGAAAAATCCTTTCTTGGAATGTTTACAAACATATTATAACTTTTATTTATGAAAATAATGTGAAATATATGTATATTCATTTTGAAATTTACCGCGTAGAAAATTCGTATCCAACACTCCACACAGTTTTAATACACCAACCCTCATAGTGCTTTTCAAGTTTTTCACGTATTCTTTTTATATGGACATCCACCGTTCTTGAATCACCAAAATAATCATATCCCCATATTTTGTCCAAAAGTTGCTCACGGGTAAACACAGTATTTGGGTTTGATGCTAAAAAATACAAAAGTTCAAGTTCTTTTGGCGGAAGTTTTATATCTTCTCCTCTTACTTTGACAGTGTAGTTACTCAAATTAACGCACAAATTACTAAACACAAGTTCTTTTGCAAGAACATTTTTACCTTTTAAGTATCTTCTCATTACCGCCTTTAAACGAGCCGAAAACTCCCTCGTTTCACACGGCATAACTATAAAATCATCTGCGCCCATTTCAAGATAAAGTACCTTATCTAAAACATCTTCTCTTTTGCTTAAGCAAATAACGGGTATGTCACTGACTCTTATAATCTCACGCATAACAGAAAGTGCATCGCACTCAGCAATTTCAATATCCAAAATTACTGCCGACGGGGTTTCGCCTTTCAATAAATTAATTGCACCAAAGCCACTGACCGTTGAAATAACCGAATACTCTTTTAAAGCAAGTGCACTTTTAACAAAAGTTGTAACAGAAAAATCGCCGCTTGCAACCAGCAAAGTGACATTGTTCATCAAAATCCCCCCTGTTTTTAGTATATCACCAATTTTACTATTGCACAATACTTAATTTTGTAGTATACTGTTATAAGAATTTTCACCTTACTTAAGAAAGGAATTAATTTTATGAAACTAGGTATAGTGGGTTTGCCGAACGTTGGCAAAAGCACACTTTTTAACGCAATAACCAAAGCAGGCGCGCAGTCTGCTAACTATCCGTTTTGCACAATTGAGCCAAATGTTGGCATCGTTGACGTTCCTGACGAAAGACTTGATGTTTTGGCTAAAATGTATAATTCTGCAAAGGTAACACCTGCGGCAATTGAATTTGTTGATATTGCAGGACTTGTAAAAGGTGCTTCAAGAGGCGAAGGCCTTGGAAATAAATTTTTATCACACATCAGAGAAGTTGATGCAATAATCCACGTGGTACGTTGTTTTGAAGACACAAACATAATTCACGTTGAAGGAAGCGTTGATGCTCTTCGCGATGTGGAAACAATAAATTACGAACTTATCTTTGCAGATATTGAAATTGTTGAAAAAAGACTTGAAAAAGCAAAAAAAATGTCAAAATCAGGTGAGAAAAAATATCTTGGCGAAATTGCTTTGATGGAAAGAATTAAAGAAACATTAGAGGCAGGAAATGCCGCAAGAACACTTGAATTTACAGATGAAGAAAAAGATATTTTGAAAGAAGTTTCACTTCTTACAAGAAAACCTGTAATATATGCTGCAAACGTATCAGAAGATGATTTTGTAAACGGAATTGAAAACAATCAAATGGTAAAAGCACTTGCTGAAATTGCAAACAAGGAAAATGCACAAATACTTCCTATTTCAGCAAGAATTGAAGAGGAAATTTCAACTTTAGAACCTGATGAAAAGGATCTTTTCCTTGCCGAAATGAATTTAAATGAATCAGGACTTGACAGACTTATCAAAAAGAGCTATGAGCTTTTAGGACTTATCAGTTACTTAACCTCAGGTTCAGATGAAACAAGAGCCTGGACAATCATAAAAGGCACAAAAGCGCCCCAGGCGGCAGGAAAAATCCACACCGACTTTGAACGAGGATTTATTAGAGCCGAGGTCGTGGCATACGAAGACTTAATTGCAAACGGTTCAATGACCGCCGCAAAAGAAAAAGGACTTGTCCGTTCCGAAGGAAAAGAATACGTTGTAAAAGACGGCGACATTATTCTTTTCAGATTTAATGTATAGTCAAAAATTCAAACAGCAGACTTTTGTCTGCTGTTTTTTTATTTGAAAAAGTACAAGTTTCACTATCAGTTTTTTCACATATTATGTAGCATAAGGGGGGCTTTAAATGAACAAACAAAAAATCGCAATACTTTGCGGTGATACAAGATTAAAACACCTCAAAGACAGACTGCAGGCGAATTTTCAGGTAGACAACTATGGGGTCACGGGTTTAGAAAACTCAAAGCCCACACCATTTGAATGTGTAAAAGACTGCGATTTTTTAATTTTGCCTCTTCCTTGCTGCAAACCATCTTCGACAATGTTAAACTCCAGTGAAAGCATTGATTTAAAAGATGTTTTGAATGGGGGAAAAAACATAACTGTTCTTGCGGGCAAACCGACCAAGGAACTTTATGAATTTTGTTGTAAAAACAACATAACCCTTATTGATTATTACACCGAAGAATTTGAAGTGTTAAATGCAGTCCCCAGTGCAGAGGGTGCAATCAAAATTGCACTCGAAAACACGGATTTCACTCTTTTTGGAAGTTCGTGCTTTATTTTAGGGTTTGGCAGAATTGGAAAAATTCTCGCAAAAATGTTAAGCGGATTTGGAGCAAATATAACAGTGTGTGCAAGAAAACCCGAAGTGCTTGCAATGGCATCCTGTCTTGGGTTTAATACTCAGAACATTTATAATATAGAAAACCTAAACAATGCTGATATTATCTTTAATACCGTACCATCGCTTATTTTAGATGCCAAAAATCTTTTGAATGTAAAAAAAGACGCTTTTATTATAGATCTTGCCTCCCTCCCCGGCGGATGTGATTTTGAGTCTGCAAACAACCTTGGGCTGAAATTTGTCCATGCGCTTGGACTTCCCGGCATTATCGCCCCTAAAACTTCCTCCGACATAATGGCAAATTGTATATGTTCTCTTATTGAGGAAAGGAGGATAAATGGAACTTAAAAACTTAAATGTAGGCTTTGCGCTAACGGGTTCTTTCTGCACAATCGCAAAAGTATTACCCGAACTTGAATTTTTAACAAAAAAAGCCAAAAGCGTTATCCCTATTTTTTCACCAATTGTTTACGGCACAGATACTCGTTTTACAAAAAAAGATGAACTTATAAATAAGGTTTATGAAATTACAGGGAATAATATAATACACACAATTGAAGCAGCTGAGCCAATTGGTCCAAAAAAAATAATTGACGCTTTGGTTATCGCTCCATGCACGGGCAACACTGCCTCAAAAATCGCAAACGGAATTACTGATACATCGGTTACTATGGCTGCAAAGGCGTCGCTTCGTAACAAGGCTCCTGTTGTCCTTGCAATTTCAACCAACGATGGTCTTTCAGGCTCTGCAAAAAACATTGCGGCACTTTTAAACACAAAGGGGATATACTTTGTGCCGTTCGGTCAAGATGATTTTTTGAAAAAAGAAACATCATTGGTTTCTGATATGAGTTTAATTTATGACACACTTTGCCTTGCATCAGAAGGCAAACAACTGCAACCAATTTTGGTATAATAAGCCTTTACTTTGGGAACAATTTATTTGTAAATACCCAAAGGAGGCATACTATGATTACCAACAAGGTTGAGATATGCGGAGTTAATACCGCTAAGCTTCCCGTTTTATCAGGAAAAGAAAAAGAAGAACTTTTAATTAAAATAAAACAAGGCGATGAAGATGCCCGCAACAAATTTATTGTGGGCAATCTTCGTCTTGTTTTGAGTGTGATACAAAAATTCAATTCAAGAGGTGAAAATGCTGACGACTTATTTCAGGTAGGCTGTGTGGGGCTTATAAAAGCAATCAAAAATTTTGACCTTTCGGTAGGCGTTAAATTTTCAACCTATGCAGTTCCTATGATTATAGGTGAAATAAGAAGATATTTAAGAGATTACAATTCCATAAGGGTTTCGCGTTCTTTGAAAGACATCGCTTACAAAGCATTACAGACAAAAGAAACAATTATCCGCGAAAACGGATTAGAACCTACAATTGAGCAGATAGCTCAAAAAATGGAGCTTGACCCAAAGCAAATTTCAAATGCTTTAGAGGCAATTCAAGACCCTATTTCATTATACGAACCTGTCTTTTCAGACGGAACGGACACACTTTTTGTAATGGACCAGGTAAGTGATAAAAAAAATTTAGACGAAAACTGGATAGAAGAAATTTCTTTGAAAGAAGCGATTTCAAAGCTTTCAGGACGCGAAAAAAATATAATTAATCTTAGATTTTTTCAAGGCAGAACACAAATGGAAGTTGCATCAGAAATCGGCATTTCACAAGCACAGGTGTCACGCCTTGAAAAAAATGCAATAGAGAGAATTAAAAAAAGTTTTGATTAAAGCGAGGCAACTGCCTCGCTTATTGTTTTATTATTTTTTATTCATTCGGTTTCCCATAAGTATTGCATAAATTTTCGGGAAAAACTTTTCGAGAAAAGCACACACAAAATTAATTATTACAAGTGTTAAAACAACCATAATAATGAATTTTGGAATTTCAAACCATTCATTTTGCGGAGTACAAAAAGAAAGTATTTTAAGTATAATGATTGCAACATTGAGATGCATTGCATAAACGGCAAAGGAACGACGATAGATTGCTCTGGGCTTAATTCGTTCAATAAAAATATCCACGACATTCCACAAAGAAAATGCTGCAAGGGTATATACGATAACTTGTGTTAAATAGTTGTTAACATGCATTTCCTGTGGGACAATATTTTTAGAAAGAATATATGCCGCAAGGAAAATAACAGAAGCAACTTGTGTCGTTTTTGATGATTTTCCGGAAGCAAAATCGAAAAAATGATAGCCTATAATAGCACCCATCAAATAGAAAACAATTGCCATAGGGTAATAGAACACATCCATTGGCAAGTATATTCCAAACAACGATGCTATAGATAAAAACATTACGGAAATTATGCCGAAGTATTTGTTCTTAATAATTAAAAACACAATCGGTGCCGCAAATGAAAATATAATCAAATCAAATACAAACCAAAACGGGCTGTTGCATCCGTAGAAAAAAATGCCTTTTAGTATGCTTATTAAACTTAAAGAATTTGCCGCACTGTCTGTGAAAAGTTTCCAGACCATCCAAATCGTATTCCAAAGCAAATATGGTATAATAAGTGTGAATATGCGTGCCTTTATTTTTGTTAAATATTTTTTGTTGTCATAATCCTTGAAAAAAGATGCCCCCGACAACATAAAAAACATTGGGACAGCAAACTGTGTGATAGAACGGGAGAAAAAGTAAGACGCTTTGTGATTAACAACAGAAATAAAACTGTTGCTGACAATCTCCTGAGCAAAATACGAATGAATAAAAAAAACAAGAATGCTCAGCAAAAAAGAAATAAACTCCTTTTTTTTCCAAAAAAGCTTATCACTTTTCAAATGCATATTTTTCACCTCGCAAGAAAAAATTTTGTGTCGAACCATCAATAATTCGACAGATATATTTTATCACAAAGCATTAAAAAGTCAATAGTTGATACACCAACATCGCTTGTTCTTTTCCCACCATTTTCCTTACATAAAAATTCCTTGGTTGCACACAATATAATTGTAAATCAAACCCAAAAGGAGCATTTATTATATGAAAGCAACAGGAATAGTTAGAAGAATTGACGATTTGGGAAGGGTGGTTATACCCAAAGAAATAAGAAGAACTATGAGGATAAGAGAGGGCGACCCCTTAGAAATATTTACAGATAAAGACGGCGAAGTTATATTTAAAAAATACTCACCTATCGGCGAGCTTGGGAACTTCGCCGTTCAATATGCCGAAATTTTAGCAAAAATAAGCGGTTATGGTGTTTGTATTACAGACAGGGATGTTGTGATTGCAGTATCAGGTGCACCTAAAAAAGAACTTTTGGAAAGAAAGGTATCTTCAGAAGTTGAAAACTTTTTGAGAGACAGAACATCTTACGAATTAAAGCATCCCGAAGACAGAAAATATCCTTTTGCAGAAAATAGCGATAAATATGCCATCAGTATTTTAACTCCTATAATTTCAGATGGCGATGTTATTGGAAGTGTCATATTTTTCTCACCCGAGCAAGCACAGGTTATGAGCGATATTGAGCTTAAGCTTTCTCAGTCTGCGGCATCGTTCTTGGGCAAGCAAATGGAAGAATAACGTCCAAAAACAAATTTAAAACGTAAAAAGAGGCTTAAAAAGCCTCTTTTTTATTTAAAATATTCTTCTACAAAATTATCAATTTTACTTTCATCTATTCTTACATAAGTTCCGCTTGGTGACAAATATGTTGGAAGCTCGTGCGAATTAATTGCATCTACTCCCTTTGCCTTTACAGTTTTTGCAAGCTTTGTAACATCAGAAAGTGACAAGCTTGTTGAAATATTATCTTCAACTGCAGAATAAATTTTTCCAATCTTTGTAATATATTTAACCTTCATTTTCTGTTTGAACGCCTCTTTTATGAAATCTTGCTGTACTTCAATCCTTTGAAGGTCACCCATAGGATACTTTCTGAATCTTAAGAGCTGAAGTGCCTTATCACCATCTAACGTCTGCATTCCCTTGTCAAGATTGATTACAAGGTCCTGATAGGGGTCATTATATCTCATGTTCTGCGGAACTTCATACTCAACTCCACCAACTGCATCCACAAGATCACTTACTGCCTGAAAATTAACCTTTACATATTCGTGTATAGGAATTTTTGTAACTTCCTTAATCTTTTCGACAGCAAGTTCATCACCACCTAAAGCAAGTGCCACATTTATTTTCTGATAGCCGTTCCCGTAGTTCATTCTTGTGTCTCTGGGTACTGAAACAGAATTGATATCTTTTTCTTTTTCCGAAAAAGAAAAAATCATTATAACATCTGACCTTAAGCCGCTTTTGTCGGTTCCCATAACTAAAATATTTCTTCTTGCTCCACGTTCATATTCATCAAGAGAATCTATTTTTTCGCCTGAGCCAATGTCCTGATAAAAAAACTTACCAAACAAAATCAACGCTAAAATAGCACTCAAAGCAAGTGTAAATGTTATAAAAGTTTTGAAAAATTTTTTAATATTCAACTAAAAACACCTTCTGAAATTACTCTTGTTCCTGTACAAAATCCCATAAAGATTTTGCCATTTCAATTTGTTGCTGGGCTGCTATAACCGCCTGCTCGTCACCTGATTTTTTAGCTTGTTCCAAAGCATCCAAGCCTTGTTTCAATAGCTCAACAGAAACCTGTCTGTTCTGAAACTGTTCAACATCTTCTTCTTTTACTTTTCCAATCTTATCTTTTAATTCTTTTTCCATTTCAAGAGCAGTTTCTTTTGCTGCAGAAATATCTTCTTCATCAATACTCATAGGGTCCTGAGCGATTTTTTTGTCAATATTTTCAACTGTCTGCTCTACTTTGTTAACGTCAGTTTCTATTTGTTTCTCTTCTCCTTTTTTGCCACAAGATGCACAAATTAAAAGGCAAAAGCACATAAGCAATGCTAATATTTTCTTCATATTTAGTCCCTCCGTTAATTTTTAAGACTGTGAATAGGCGCAGGAATTCTTCCGCCGCGCTTAATAAATTTTTCTGCCCCCCATGAAGAAACCTCCATAACAGGAGCCTCTCCCAACAGGCCACCAAACTCTACCATATCACCTTTTTTGCTTCCAGGTGCGGGAATAATTCTTACCGCAGTAGTTTTCTGATTTATCATACCGATTGCCGCTTCGTCTGCAATAATTGCAGAAATTGTTTCGGCAGAAGTATCTCCGGGAACTGCAATCATATCAAGCCCAACAGAGCATACACATGTCATAGCTTCAAGCTTTGAAAGAGAAAGTGCTCCGCATTTTGCCGCATCAATCATTCCTGCATCTTCACTAACAGGAATAAATGCTCCTGAAAGTCCGCCTACAGAACTTGATGCCATAACTCCGCCTTTTTTCACTGCGTCATTTAAAAGAGCCAAAGCCGCAGTTGTTCCGTGAGTGCCACACTTTTGTAATCCCATTTCTTCTAAAATATGAGCAACACTGTCACCAATTGCAGGAGTTGGAGCAAGTGACAAATCAACAATTCCAAACGGAACGTTTAATCTTTTTGCCGCTTCCATAGCAACCATTTGTCCTACCCTTGTAATTTTAAATGCTGTCTTTTTAATTATTTCAGCAAGCATCAAAAAGTCTGCATCGGGATATTTTTCAATTTCGCATTTAACAACTCCCGGGCCGCTAACACCGACATTTATTACACATTCGCCCTCAGATACTCCATGAAAAGCGCCCGCCATAAACGGATTGTCTTCAACTGCATTGCAAAATACAACAAACTTTGCACAAGCCATTGCATTGTTGTCTTTTGTAACATCAGCACATTCTTTTATCACCTTGCCCACATGGTAAACAGCATCCATATTGATGCCCGCCTTTGTGCTTCCTATATTAACAGACGAACAAAGACGTGTAGTTTTTGAAAGTGCCTCAGGGATTGAATCTATAAACATTTTTTCTTTATCAGTGTAACCCTTTTGCACCAAAGCTGAATATCCCCCGATAAAGTTAACTCCCAGCTCATTTGCTGCTTTGTCTAAGGTAAGTGCATACTTTACATAATCCTCTTTTTTATATGCAGGAGTAAGAAGGGATATAGGTGTTACCGAAATTCTTTTGTTAATAATCGGTATTCCGTATTCTTTTTCAATATCCTCGCCTGTTTTTACAAGATTTTTTGCATACTTTGTTATTTTGTTATAAATATTTTCACAGGTTTTTTCAACACTTTCGCTGCTGCAATCTATAAGTGATATGCCCATTGTAATGGTTCTTATATCAAGATTTTCTTTTTTTATCATCTTGATGGTTTCAAGTATTTCGTATGTGTCAAGCATATCCTCACCCCTTAAATTCTGTGCATTGATTTGTAAATTTCTTCGCGAGTCACAGTAACTTCCACGCCGATTTCCTCTCCAAGCGCTTTCATTTCTGTAACAAGCTGAGCAAAATCTGTACTTTGTGATTTGACATCAACAAGCATAATCATAGTGAAAATATCGCCCATAATTGTCTGAGTAATATCTAAAATATTCACATTTTTTTCATAAAGCTTTGTGCTTATTTTAGCTATAATGCCCTCTTTGTCAACACCGATTACTGTAACTACTGCTTTCATTTTTATTTCTCCTTATTTTCTGTCTTTTAATGCGCTGTACATAAATATTCCTGCGCTTACCGACGCATTGAGCGACTCAACCTCTCCCATCATAGGGATGTTTACCATAAAGTCACACTCTTTTTTCACGCTGGGGCTTATGCCCTTGCCTTCGTTTCCAATTACAATTCCTATTTTCCCTGAAAAAGATGTTTCATAAATATCTTTTTCGCCATTCATATCAGCACCATAAAACCAAACCCCGTACTCTTTAAGCTTTTTCATAGTATTAACAAGGTTTGTTACTTTTGCTACAGGGGTATAAAAGCACGCACCCGCCGCTGTTTTTGCAACGGTTGCAGTAATATATGCACTTCTATGCTTAGGAATAATAACCCCATGGGCACCTGCCGCATTTGCCGTTCTGATTATAGCTCCCAAATTGTGCGGATCTTCTATTTCGTCAAGCAAAACCACAAATAGCGGTTCGTTTTTGCTTTCTGCCCTTTTTATAATATCATCAACATCTACGTAGTCAACAGGAGAAACATTTGCTATAACACCCTGACTTGAAGAAATGTCTGACATCTGTGAAAATTTCTTTCTGTCAACTTCAACAACAGGAATTTTATTATCCCTTGCCATTGCTTTTATTTTTATAACCGAGCCGTTAAGTTCACCCTTTAAGACATAAATCTTATCAATGCTTCTGCCTGATTTTATTGCCTCTAAAACAGGATTTCTACCCTCGATTTTAAATGTCTGCTCCATCTAAAGCCTCCGTTTTTCTCTTTTTAAAAGTTATGAAAACTTCTTGTACTATTTTAAAAACAACATAAATTGCGCCAAACAATACTGCACTTAAAACACTGCTATTTGCAAATCCAAAAAGGTTTTTAAATGCAGGGATACAAATTACACAAGTTGTGAAAGCCACAACCAACACAGCTATTCCTACAACAAGCAAAAGTTCGCTTTTTCCTTCTTTTAATAAAAATGCAGTTCTTCTTAAATCAAGGCACGACAAAAGTTGATAGAACACAAAAAACAAAAACACTGTTGTGCTTGCTTTTAAAATGCTTTCTGCATCAGTTGCAGACGGCGCAAAGTATTTGATTTTAACAAATAAAGCAAGTGCCAGCACTGCCGCAAATACGCCTGAGCCAATAATTCTTGGCCACATTTTTAAGAAAATAGTTTTGTTTTCCTTTACATTTTTTATCTGATGCTTGTCCGCACAAAAACCCGAAGGCATAATGAAAGGTAAAATACCTGTTGTTATAATTCCAATTAATAAAGTATGGATATAAGAAAGTGGCAACGAGTTTGTTAGAAGCACAGCAAAAATCATAAAGAACATAATAGAGATTGCCCCAGAAACTGCAAATCTTATTGATTTTCTTACATCTAGGTAAAGTTTTTGTGCATATTTCATTGCATTTGCAAGACCAAAAAGAGTGCCGTCTGTAACAAGCCCTGCATTAAACTCGTTAACCTGTGCTCCGTCTTTTTTTGAAACAGATATATCTGCACACTCCATAGCTTTTTTATCGCTTGAACTTAAAGAAATCATACAAACTGTTTTACCGTTTCTCTTTAAGCTTTTAACTATTCTTTCCTTTTGGTTTGGTGATAGCTCTGCATAAACAAAAACAGTTTTTGTAGTTTCGTCAAGCAACTCATCCGACATTTCCTCTGTCATTTTTCCTGTAACTACCTGCTCATCTTCTTGGATAATTCCGCATTTTAGAGCCACTGCTTTACAAAGAATTTCATCATCATATGAAACCATAACAGGTCTTATACCTGCACTTAAAAGCTGTGATATTGACTCCGTTGTCTGTTTGTTTATTTTATTTTCAATCACTAAAATGCCAAGTAACGTAAAGTCGCCCGCCAAATCTTCTTCAGGCAGATTTCCGCTGTCTTTGTAGGCAAGTGCAATTACTTTATAACCATTTTTTAGTTTTTCCTCATATTGTTCTGTCAAAGACTGTTTGAGTTCATCAGTAAGTTCTTCAAGCTTAGTTGTAGATACCGCGTGAGAACATATATCAAGAATTTTTTTCACATCACCTTTAGTGATAATTCTATATCCTTCTTCAAAGGATGCACAAACTGTCATGGTTTTTTTATCCATATCAAAAGGATATACTTTTGCAATTTCAACACCTTTAGGCAAAGCTTCTACTTTTTGTGCCGCCTTTAAAACTGCACTGTCAATAGTTTGTTCTTCACAAGCACTATCGTTTTCTTTTGTACAAAGAGATGCAAATTCTAAAATAATCTTAGAAATGCTTTTTTGGGGTACACTCAAATCAGCATTTCCAAGCTCCACACAGCCTTCGCTTGAAATAATTTCTGTTACCTCTGCTTCATCTTGTGTCAAAACTCCTGTTTTCCCAAAAACAACAGTATCGCATACTGCAAGCTGTTCTGCTATGCTTTTATTTCTGACAACATTACCATTTTGCGCCATTTTAAGTATGCCTTTATTTGTAATATATGAAATTACTGCAGGTAATTTTGACGGAATTAAAACTGTGCCAAGCGCTAAACAAACTAAAACCGCTTGCATAATATCTATTCCTGAAAAAGCACTTATTGCCAAAAGCCCTAAAAGCAGTATACCTGAAAATAAGGTTAAAACTATGCTTACTTCAGATATTTTCCCTTGCATATACGACTTTTTAGATTCTTCCAAAGTTCCTGTTTGTGCCAAAACAGTATTTTCACCTGTCTCACACGCAACCATTCTGCAACTTCCCGAGATTATAACACTTGACTCGTAAAGCATATTTGTGCAGTCTTTCGGCTCGGTTTCTGCAATCAGGTCAGCCTCGCAACTTTTTTGGATTGCCTCTTCATTTCCAGTAATGCACTTTTGATCAACTGTAAGGTCTTCACAATATGTAATTCTTCCGTCACATGGAACAACGTCGCCTTTTTTAAGCACAATAATGTCGCCTTGTGCAATTTCGTCTTTAAAAATAACTTTTTTTGAGGCATCTCTGATCACAGTAACCTTAGGCTTTAATAAGTTTCTTAACCTTCTTGCCGAATTAAATGCCAATACATCTTTTAAAAAGCTTAAAAGTTCTGAAATAAGCACTAAAATTACAACTGTTGTTGCCTCCACCGCTTTTCCTTTGAACATAAAAACAACCGAAAGGATTACAAGCAAAATAGCCATAGCAGAGTTAAAGTATGACAAAGTATTTTTAGCAACAAATTTTTTATTGTCGTCAAATACTGTCTTTTGTCTTTTCTTTAACCTGCTCTGTGCAAACTCATTTGTCATACCACGCTCAAAATCAGTGTTAAGGGTATCTTCTATCTCTTCTTTTGTGGCAATATGCCAAAGCTTACTCATTGCGTTTTATCCTTTCGGTATAAATTTTAAATTTTTTAGTTAGTTTGTAAAATCAAACTTGTCATGGATAGCTCTTACTGCACGTTCTGCTTCAGCCTGATCAATAAGAACTGACACTTTAAGTTCTGATGTTGAAATCATATGGATGTTTATTGAGCTTTCAAAAAGCGCCTCAAACATTTTTGATGCAACACCAGGGTTATTTACCATACCTGCGCCAACAATAGACACTTTTGAAAGGTCTGTTGAGCTTGAAATGTCTTTGTAACCAATAAGGTCTTTATTCTGTTCCAAAATCTCAACAGCTTTGTTAAGATTACCTTCTGTAACAGTGAATGAAATATCTTTTGTATTATCTCTGCCGATTGACTGCAAAATAATATCCACATTTATCTTATTCTTTGAAAGAAGTGAGAAAATCTTAAACGCTGTTCCCGGTTCATCTTTTAAACCGATAACTGCAATCCTTGCAACGTCATTATCTCTTGCTACACCTCTAACCAACATCTTTTCCATATCTACTTCCTCCTTAACAACAGTACCCGGTACTCTTTCAAAACTTGATTTAACTTCTAAATTTACATTATATTTTTTAGCCATTTCTACTGAGCGGTTATGAAGAACGTTTGCGCCTAAGGATGCAAGCTCCAACATTTCGTCATAAGAAATTTCATTCAATTTAACTGCATCTTTTACAATTCTTGGGTCTGTTGTGTAAACACCGTCAACATCTGTGTAAATTTCACAAATATCTGCATGAAGTGCTGCAGCAAGTGCTACTGCTGTTGTGTCAGAACCGCCTCTGCCCAAAGTTGTAATATCATCATACTTGTTAATTCCCTGGAAACCTGCAACAACCACAATGTTTTTCTTGTCAAGTTCCATTTCAATTCTTTCAGTATCGATTTTTCTTATTCTTGCCAAAGAATAGTTACTGTCAGTCTTCATTCCAACCTGCCAGCCTGTAAGAGAAATTACCGGAAAGCCCAATTTTTCAATAGCCATAGCAAGAAGTGAAATAGAAATCTGCTCACCTGTTGAAAGAAGCATATCCATTTCTCTTTTTGAATGATTAGGATTAATTTCATTTGCTTTTTCAATAAGCTCATCTGTTGTATCGCCCTGCGCGGAAACAACAACAATAACGTTATTACCTTTTTTATACTCATCAGTAACTCTTTCGGCAACATTCATAACTTTTTTAGCATCTGCAACCGAAGAGCCTCCGAATTTTTGAACTACCAAACCCATATTAACACCACTTTCTATAATAATTTTCTGATTACAGCTTTAAACTCGGCGCCTTTTTGTTCAAGTGCTGTTTTAGCTGTTTCAAATGCTTCTTCATTCATTTCAGCAGTTATCAAAGCGATTTCATCATCTGTATTTGAAATAACCTGCAAAACATTAAAGTCATTTTCAGTAACACCTTTTGCTCTTACATAAAACATAGAAGACGTGTCTTTTATGTCAATCATTATGTCGGTTTCAGGTTTTTTCCATGTATACTTTGGTTGATTACCGCATGCCTTTGCAATATCAATTACATCTGCAACTACTGCGCTTGCCGTAGGAAACTTTCCGGCACCTTTACCATAGAACATAACCTCATCGGTAGCGTCGCCCATAATCATCACTGCGTTAAACACATCTTTAACGCCTGACAGAGGGTGGTTTTTGGAAATAACCATAGGACTTACTCTTGCAAAAACCTTTCCGTCACACGCTTTACCGTGCCCTATAAGTCTTATAGCATATCCCGCTTTGTCGAGAATTTTGACATCTTCTTTTTGTATGTTTGTAATACCTTCTGCCATTACTTTGTCACAGTTCACTTCATAACCTGATGCGATAGACATTAAAATTGCAATCTTTCTCATTGTGTCATAGCCTTCAACGTCGGCTGAGGGGTCACGCTCTGCATAACCCTTTTGCTGAGCCTCTTTAAGCGCATCTGCAAAAGACGCCCCGTCCTCAAACATTCTGGTTAAAATATAGTTTGTGGTACCATTTAAAATACCCCATATATCTGTTATATTATTTGCTGCAAGACACGTTCCCATCGGTCTTAAAACAGGTATTGCTCCACCAACAGCTGCCTCAAACATATAATATGAATTATTTTCTTTTGCTGTTACCATAAGCTCGCTTCCGAAAGCTGCAACAAGCTCTTTATTTGAAGTAACAACGCTTTTACCTTTTTTAAGTGCTTTTTCAGTAAAAGTTTTTGCAGGCTCTTTTCCACCTATTGTTTCAACAACAATGCTGATGCTGTCATCATTTAAGATTTCATCAAAATCTTTTGTAAAAAGGTCCTGATATTTATGTCCATCAAAATCTCTTATGTCAAGAATTTTTTTAACACATATCTTTTTAGAAAGACCTTTGTTCACGGTTTCGGCGTTTTTTTCTATCAGTTCAACTACACCAGAGCCTACAACACCAAAGCCCAAAACTGCAATGTTAATCATTTTATTCCTCCGTTTTTTATTTCTCCTGTTTTGTAAAAAGTAACCATCTGCCGCTTCTTTATGTATATTATAATCAGCAGATAATTTCTTATTGTATATTAAATAGAACGTTTAATAGAGTAATTATATTATTTTTACCGAAAAAAATCAAGGTTTTTTTATTATTTTTTTGCTTTTTTATTGAAAAAACTTATATTTTCTGCTATATTATAAAAAAAAGATTTTTACATACAATAACCTTTGAGTTTTCAGGAGGAATTTAGTTTTGAAAATTTTTAATTTATCTGAAGGTAAATATATACACTTTATAGGAATTGGCGGAATAAGTATGTCTTCTCTCGCCCTAATTGTAAAAAAGGGTGGTTACAAGGTTTCGGGAAGTGATATAACTCCAACCCATATCACAAGAAAGCTCGAAAATGCAGGAATTGAAGTTTTTGTAGGTCAATCTGAAAAGAACATTAAATCACCTGATTTGGTAGTATACACCGCGGCAATTTCCAAAGACAATCCTGAGTACAAAGAAGCTGTAAAAAATGCAGGAAGAGTTGTTGAAAGAAGTGTTTTTTTAGGCGAACTTATGAAATCTTACGATTGCCCTTGCTGCATTTCAGGAACTCACGGAAAAACCACCACTACTTCAATGGTATCACTTATAATGCTTGAAGAAAAAAATGACCCCACAATTTTGGTTGGGGGTGAAGTTAGAGCGCTTGACGGAAATCTAAGAATAGGTTCAGGTGATATATTTGTAACCGAAGCCTGCGAGTATGTTGAAAGCTTTTTGGAATTTTTCCCCAAAAAAGCCATAATTCTTAATGTTGATGCAGACCATCTTGACTATTTTAAAGACATTGACCACATTATAAGTGCATTTGAAAAGTTTGCATTGCTTGTACCGGAAGATGGAAGTATTATAGTAAACGGAAATGACAAAAACGCTTTAAAGACTGTAAAAAATGCAAAGTGCAAGGTTATAACCTTTGGTATAGGGGAAAACTTCGACGTTTATGCAAAAAATGTTGTATTTGACAAAAACGGCTTTGCGACCTATGACCTTGTTTATTTTGGTCAGAAGCTTTGCACAATTACATTAAGTGTACCTGGTAAGCACAATGTTTTAAACAGTCTGGCTGCTGCCGCATTATGTATAGATTGTGGTTTGAGTGCCGACTCTGTTAAGTCAGGTCTTAAAAATTTCGAAGGAACCGACCGCCGTTTTGAAATTAAAGGCGATTACAAAGGCTGTACTGTGGTTGACGATTATGCTCACCACCCCACTGAAATCACTGCTGCAATCGAAACTGCAAAAAATTTCGGCCACAAAAGTGTAACGGTTATTTTCCAACCCCACACTTACACAAGAACGAAGGCTCTTCTAAACGAGTTTGCGCAAAGCCTTTCACTCGCTGACCGTGTAATTATAACAGACATTTATGCCGCACGTGAAATTGATGACGGCAGTGTGTCTTCTCAGGACGTTGTTGATATTATGGTTAAAAACGGGTGCGATGCGACTTATATAAAAGAATTTGAAGAAGTCGCCGACCACATAAGAAAAACCTGCTCAGGCGACGAGCTTATTATGACCATCGGTGCAGGTCCTGTCAATAAAGTTGGCGAAATGCTTATAAAGTAACAAAAAGCGGTGCTTAAAGCACCGCTTTTTTAATTAAAGTGAATATATACACCCTCAACTATTCCGTAAATTACACCATTTTTATTTAAGTCCACCTTAAGGTTTCTAATTCCTTTCATTCCTTTTGGTTTTGACTTTATGCAAACATTGTGAGTTTCGTCTACATAGTAATATCCGAGCTTGCTCTCGCCGTCATCTGTTACTACTGCTACTCTGTCACCTTCCCTTGGGGTTTTGCCCACAAGCAATATGACATATTTTATTTCTTCTTTATCTTCCATTTTCCACACAACCCTGTCATAAGGCAAATCATACAGGGGATGTTCCATTTCTCCCCAAACATTTTTGCCCTCGGGCGGAAGCGATAAGTCTTTTATTACTTTCATTTTTATTTTATACAAAGTTTTTTCCATAAGCTCAGGTGTTTCCATGAGCGGAATGTCCATATTATAAAAATATTCAAGCGGACAGTTAAAATATCGGGCGCACTTTGATATAACTTCTGTAGGCACTTCTGTCTTGCCTGTTTCATAACCCGAAACCGTTGCAACAGAGCACCCCAGCATATTCGCAAGCTGAGTTTGCGTAAGTGAATTTTTCATTCTTAAATTCCTGATTTTTTCAGACAACATCAAAGTTTCCCTCCTTTTTCATACAAATTATACTATTTTTCGCCTTTTTTTGCAACTCTTTTTTAATATTAATTTTTAGGTATGGCTTTTTTTACAAATTCGTGGTATACTATTTAACAAAAACGATTGGAGTTTTAGCTTTGCAGACAGTTAATATAAAAAACGGGGTAAACATTCATTTTATTGAAGGAGACAGGTTTAAAACCTCGCTTCTTACATTCAATTTTACACGTCCCTTGCAAAACCCTGAGGCGTCATACAACGCACTCATTCCTGCAGTTTTAAGAAGAGGCTGTAACAGATACCCCAAGTCAAGCTACTTAAACACATATTTAGATGATTTATATGGTGCAAACGCAAGTTATGCCATCAAGAAAAAAGGTGCAAATCAAATAGTGTCCATAAGATTTTCAACAATATGTGACTCTATAGTGCCTGACTTAAAACCGTTTTCCAAGCTTTGCGCGCTCGCAAAGCAAATGATTTATAACCCCTATCTTCCAAACGGAGATGTTTTTGACTCAGAATATGTTGAAAGGGAAAAAACTAACCTTATACAATTCATCGAAAGTATTGTAAACGACAAAAAAGAATACGCAAAAAAACGCCTTACAGAAGAAATGTATAAAGGCGAAACTTTTGGGATTTTTGAATTTGGCGATATTGAAGAAATCAGAAAAATTACCCCAACAAGCCTTTATGACTACTATAAAAATCTTTTAAGCACTTCTTCACTCGACATTTTTGTGAGTGGCAAATGCGACAAAGAATACATTATTGATATTATTAAGCAGGCGTATGAAGAATTGGACGTAATTCCGACTTCTTACATCAAGCCAAGCTTCAACGGTTACTCTCAAAGTCCGAAATATATTTCAGAAGAAAATGATATTACACAAGGTAAGCTTTCAATAGGATTTAAAACCGAAATAACTGCAAATGATGACCTTTATTTTGCAACCGTTGTTTTCAACAATCTTTTTGGGGGTTCTCCACACTCAAAACTGTTCCTTAATGTAAGGGAAAAGCTTTCTCTTGCCTACTATGCAAACTCAGGTTATGACGGTTACAAAGGGCTTGTAATAGTAAACTGCGGAATTGAATTTGACAAATATGAAGTCACTTTAAAAGAGGTTTCAGCACAGCTTGAAGATATGAAAAACGGCAATTTCACCGAAGATGACATTTTAGCTTCAAAGCTTGCAATTTTGGGCAGTTACAACTCTGCCAAGGACTCTTTGAGCATAATGGAAGAATTCTCATTTGGCGGTATTTTAACAGGGCTTAATCTTTCTTTAGAGCAATCACTTGAAAAAATCAATGCAGTTACAAAAGAAGATATTATAAAAGCTGCAAAAGCCGTTACTTTAGACACAGTATTTTTCTTAAAAGGAGGTAAGTAATATGAGCAACATAGATTATCTTATCCTTGAAAACAAACTTTTAAACGAAGAAACATATATTTTTAAAGCCGATTGCGGAATGAGTATTTATATCACTCCCAAAAAAGGCTTTCACAAAAAATGTGCTATGTTCGGTGTTAAATATGGCTCAATAAAGAACCGCTTCAAAAAAGAGGGACAAAAAGAATTTACCGAAATCCCTGATGGTGTTGCGCACTTTTTAGAGCACAAACTTTTTGAAAGCGAAACAGGTGACGCTTTTTCCAAATATGCTAAAACTGGCGCTAATGCAAATGCATTTACTTCGTTTACAAACACCGCTTATTACTTTACCTGCACAGATAAATTTGAAGAAAACCTTAAAATTCTGACCGATTTAATGCAGACTCCCTATTTTACACCCGAAAACGTAAAAAAAGAACAGGGCATTATAGGTCAGGAAATAAATATGTATTTAGACCACCCCGGCTGGAGAGTTTATTTTAATCTTCTCGAGGGCATGTATCACACTTTTCCTGTAAAACGCGATATTGCAGGCTCGGTAGAAAGCATTTCAAAAATAACAAGCGAAATGCTTTACGACTGTTATGAAACATTTTACAACGCATCAAATATGGTTCTTTCAATTTGCGGAGATGTTGACCCTTTTAAGACTGCAGAATATGCAAACAGTCTTTTAACAAACATAAAACCGGCACAAAAGGTAGAAGTCAATTATGACGAAGAACCTGAAAACGTGTTAAAACAAAAAGTTTCTCAAAAGCTTTCTGTAAGTATGCCGCTTTTTAATATTGGCTTTAAGGATAATTTAAACGGATTTAACAGTGATACGTTTATTTTTAAAGAAATTTTGGCAAATGTTTGTCTTGAAATTATGTTCGGAAGAAGCAGTGATTTTTACAACACTCACTACGAATCAGGACTTATAAACGACAACTTTGACATCGAATACTCATTGGAAGCAGAGTACAGTCACACTCTAATTTCAGGCGAAAGCGAAAACCCGGAAAAGGTTTATGAAGAAGTATTAAAAACCATTGAGCAAACCGCTAAAAACGGTATACCTGATCGTGTGTTTAAACGTCAGCTTAACATTTTAAAGGCGGATTTCATCAAAGAATTCAATAATGTTGAAACAACTGCACGAAATATGATGGATGCACATTTTCACAGCTATAACATATATAATACACTTAAGATGTTTGATGTTATAACAAAAGAAGATGCAATCAAATACATTGGCTCAATGAAGAAGGAAAACAGCGTGCTTTCAACCATTCTGCCGAAAGAGTGATATTATGAATAATTACGTTTCGATTTTGGGATTTGAATTTAACATAGACCCCGTCGCTTTCAGTATTGGTTCAAAAGATGTTTACTGGTACGGGATAATTATTGCATTTGCTTTGATTGCGGGCTACTTTTTAAGTTCGTATACAGCAAGAAAAGATGGTGTAAACCAAGACACAATCTTAGATATTGTTGTGTTTGGTGCACCCTCTGCAATTGTATGTGCAAGACTTTACTATGTTATTTTTTCGTTCTCTGAATACAAAAATAACTTCCCGAAAATTTTTGCAATATGGGAGGGTGGAATTGCAATTTACGGCGCAGTTATCGGTGCTGCCGCCGCCGCTTACATATATTGCAAGATGAAAAAACTTAACTGGAAAAAAGTTTTTGACGTGTGTATTATAGGTGTGATTTTAGGTCAGTCTATAGGCAGATGGGGTAACTTTGTGAACAAAGAGGCCTTTGGCAGTATAACAAATCTTCCTTGGAAAATGGGGCTTTACAGCCACGGAAAAATTATTTTTGTTCACCCTACTTTTCTATATGAAAGCCTTTGGAATTTCATCGGTATTTTTGTTTTGATTTTTATAAACAAACACAAAAAATCCGATGGTCTTACCTTTTATTCGTACCTTGTATGGTACGGACTTGGCAGATTTTTTATTGAAGGCTTAAGAACAGACAGCCTCTATTTTGGAGCATTTAGAGTTTCTCAGCTTGTTGCAGTTGCAACTTTTGTTTTAGGGGCAATTCTTATAATACTTTCATACAAAAAACAATTTTTAAACGAAACTAAATAGCTGATATCGGCGTCTTACTGATGCCGATATCTTTTTTTGTGAAAAAAATACGAAATTTTTTGTTTTTTTAGTATATTTCTTTGCATTTATTATCAATTTGTGATATGATATATAGTGATTATATGTGTTTAATACACAAAATAAAGAATTAACGGCGGTGCAATATGTCGATTTCACTTTATCAAAAGTATTTTGATTTACTATCAACCAGTTTTTCAAATCGAATAGGACTTTATGACAACCACAACATTGTTGTTGCCTCAAACAAAAAAAATCTTGTAGGCTTAAAGCTCAAAGACCTTGATTTTGTGTACTATTCCTTCGCTTTAAGTGATGATGTAAATGTGAGATTTTCTCTGTTTGTCGAAGGTACAGAAGAATTTGCAAAAAGCACGGCTCCTGCTATAAGGGCCGCAATAAATGCACTTTGTGCCAACAGCAGAGTTTTGGTTGACTCAGAATATTTTTTCAAACAGTTAATAGCAGGTGAACTGGAAGAAGCTTACTGGAAAGCCCCGAGTCTTGACATACCTGTCGACCTTTTGAGGATAGTCTTTGTTATAAAACTTTCAAGCAAAAATATTCCAATGGCTCTTAAAATTATCCGCGAAGTTGCTCCTGCAAGAGAAAACGATTATGTCTTCCCTAACGATTCAAATGAAATAGTATTCATAAGACATTTTAAATCCGAACCTACACCTTCAAGACTAATGCAAATTGCAAATCAGATTTCCACCGGCATTATGTCTGAACTTGTAGAACAGCCTACAATAGCAATCGGCGCGCCAAGCACAAACTTAAAAACATTAAGTCGTTCATATAACACCGCAATAAATGCACTTAACATTGGCAGCGTATTTGAAAACCGAAACAGAATATATTCATATATGACTCTCGGAATAAGCAGACTTATTACTTCCGCTCCGGTCGAAAAGTGCAAAGCGTTCTTAAATGAAGTTTTAAGTGAGGATGTTTTAAAAGAACTTGATGAAGACACAATGTCTACCGTTCAGTGTTTCTTTGACTATAATCTTAATATTTCTCTTACTGCAAGAGAACTTTACATCCACAGAAACACTTTGGTATACAGACTTGACAGAATTCAGGACTTAACGGGTCTTGATGTAAGAAAATTTGATGATGCGTTGCTGTTTAAAATCGCAATGCTTATTCAGAAGTATTTAAGAGCCTCCAGGGGCAATTAGGAGTTGATTTTTTGATTATTGCACGAAATGTCTCAAAACGATACGAAGAAGGAAACGAAGTTTTAAGAAATGTTAACTTTATAATAGAAAAAGGCGAATTTGTATTTTTGGTAGGTGCATCAGGTGCTGGTAAATCCACACTTATCAAAATGTTTCTGCGTGAAACTGTGCCGACAGAGGGTGAGTTTATAATGAACAACGTAAACATTGCCAGTCTAAAGCACAAGGAAATTCCATTTTTCAGACGCGGACTGGGTGTTGTATTCCAGGATTTCAGACTTTTAGAAGATATGACCGTGTATGAAAACGTAGAATTCGCAATGACAATTGTTGGTGCCTCAAAAAGACTTAAAAGAAAAAAAATCCCTGTAATTTTAAACCAGGTTGGTCTTCAGAGCCGTGCAAAAGCTTATCCGTCTCAACTTTCAGGCGGTGAAAAGCAACGTGTAGCAATTGCAAGAGCAATTATCAACAACCCCTCTATTTTAGTTGCAGACGAGCCTACAGGAAATTTAGACCCAGAAACTGCGCACGAAATAATGGAGCTTTTGGACGAAATCAACAAAAAAGGCACTACGGTCATTGTTGCTACCCACGCAAAAGAAATAGTTGATGATATGCAAAAACGTGTTATTGCAATAGAAAACGGAACTATTGTAAGAGATGAAGAGAAGGGTGTGTACGGCTATGAGAATTAATCATTTGAGTTATTACATAAAACAAGCCTTAAAAAGCTTTCGTCAGAACAAACTTATGAGCATAGCTTCTGTTACTACTACCTTGGCAGCACTCTTTATCTTGGGAGTTTTTATACTGCTTACATTAAATGTCAACCATTGGGTAGATGATTTTTCAAGAAGCTGCCAGATTCAGGTGTTTATCTCAGATGACCTTTCTGACGAAGAATATGATGCTTTGGGCAGTAAAATTTTAAAGATTGAACAAGTTGAAGAAATTGAAAAATATACAAAAATACAGATATTTGAAGAAATGCGCATAAAGCTTAAAGAAAAGGCAAATATTTTAGATGGCTTAGAGCACGACAACCCTTTCAGAAACTCGTATAAAATAACACTTTCGGATTTGAACGAAACTAAAACCGTAATTTCTCACCTTAAAAAAATTAGTGGCATAGAAAATATTACTGATTTGCAGGAATCTGCCGCTATAATTGTGAAAATTGCAGACACCATAAAAGCCGCAAGTTTGTGGCTTATGGCAATACTTCTCATTATTTCAGGCTTCATTGTAGCAAACTCGATAAAGGTTTCGGTTTACGCAAGAAGAAGAGAGATAAACATAATGAAATATGTAGGTGCTACCGACTGGTTTATCAGATGGCCTTTTGTTATTGAAGGTATAATAATAGGTATTTATGGAGCAGTATTATGCTTTTTGATTATGTGGATTGCGTACACTTGCGTTTGCGTCAATAACTCAATTACAATGTTTACACTCCTTCCATTCGGGGCAGTATGGGCTTATCTTGGACTCTCATTTTTAGCAGTCGGTGTTGTAATAGGTGCTGTGGGAAGTATATTCTCTCTCAGAAAACATCTTAAAGTATAACGGGGAGGCAGCTTATGAATTTAACACTCAAAAAATTTGTTGCAATCATAATTTTAGTTTGTTTTATAGGCATCGCACTTTTTTCCGCAGTTGTGCCATTTATCGCATCAGCCGCACCTACTCAAAGCGACATAGATGCAGTTTCTAAGAAAAAAGCCGAACAACAGCAAAAAATTAATGAAGCACAAAAAAAACAGCAAAATGCGCTGGATGAAAAAAGTGCTTTAGAAACAAAAATTGCATCTGCACAGTCAGAAATTGATGATATTCAAAAAGATATCGATGATGCAAAAGAGCGCATCGCTCAAAAAGAAATTGAATTAAAAGAAGCTGAAGAAAAGGCCGAGCTTCAGTACGAAACTATGAAAGTAAGACTTCGTACTATGTATGAAGATAATTCATCATCTTACATAACTTTGTTATTTTCAGGTGAAAATCTTTCCGATATTTTTTCTTATGCCGAACTCATAAAACAGCTTTTAAATTACGATAATAATATGTATGACAACTTAATGGAAACCAAAAACACCATTGAGGATGCCAAAATTCAAATTGAGCTTGAAAAAGAAGAATACGAAGAAAAACAAAATGCTGTCATCGAAAAGAAAAAGCAATTAAATTCTCTTGACGCGGAATTGCAAGGTACAATTTCAAAACTTAAAGATGATATAGAATCCTACAAAGAGGCTTATGCCGCATTTGAACGTGAAGAAGCCTCATTAAAGGCACAAATCGCTGCTACTTTAAGAAGTTCAGGTTCAGGCGGAGCTAGCTATTCAGGTGGAAAGCTTGCATGGCCTACACCGGGATATTCTACGATAACAAGCCCTTACGGCTACAGGATTCATCCGACTTTAAAAGTTTATAAACTCCATACAGGAATTGATATAGCTGCACCTAAAAATGCGACTGTTGTTGCCGCAGAAGACGGATTAGTTGTTACCTCGCAGTATAGTTCTGCATACGGAAATTACATTGTAATTAATCACGGCAACGGTTTAAGTACACTTTATGCCCACCACACATCAAACTTAGTTTCTGTTGGTCAGCAGGTTGTACGCGGACAAACCATTGCCAAGGTAGGAAGCACTGGTTTTTCAACAGGTCCGCACTCACATTTTGAAGTTTTATTGAATGGTTCGTCTACCGATCCTATGGCATATCTTAAATAAATTAGCAATAAAATTGTCTTGTAGTTTTTTATCTCAGGGGGCTTGATTTTGAAATCGACTAAATTAAAGACTTTCTTAAAATATTTTGCAGTTATTGTTATAACCGCCTTGGTCACTTATTTTCTTACCCTTCAACATTACGGCGGTTCTGAACTGTTACTTAAAGCCTTGATAAACAAACACTATGTTGAAGATGTTGATAAAAATATTCTTTCCGAAGGCGCAAAAATGGGAATGGTTAATGCACTCAATGATGAACACTCTGTATACATCACCTCCGAGTACGGATTTGACTATTTTAGTGACAGCTTGTCAGGTGAATATGTAGGCATTGGTGCTACAATTCAAAATAAAAACAAAAAAGCAGTTATTATTGAAATTAATGATGACTCCCCTGCACAAAAAGCAGGACTTAAAAAGGGCGATATTATTGAAGCCGTTGACGACATTCCTTCAAAAGGCAGCACACTCGCAGAAGTTACCAAGCGTATTTTAGGCGAAGAAGGAACAACTGTCAAAATTTCAGTAAAAAGAAACGAACAGGCTATGGACTTTAACGTAGTTCGAGCTCCTATAAGCATGCATACGGTTTCTTTTGAAAAACTTGACGGAAATACAGGTTATATCCGTATGACAGGTTTTGATGTTAACACAGACAAAGAACTTATCGATGCGCTCGTAAAATTAAGCGACTGTAAAAAACTTATTATCGACATAAGAAACAACCTGGGCGGGTATATGGATGTTGCAATAAACACCATTGACCTTTTTATAAACGACGGCGTGATTGTTACTGCAAAGTATAAAGACTACGAAAATGATTACTCTGCAACTGACAAAAATAAAACAGGTTTAAGTGATGAATTTTTGCTTAAAACACCTATGGCTGTGCTTGTAAACGAAAACAGTGCAAGTGCATCTGAAATTTTTTCAGCTGCCTTAAAAGACCACGGAAGAGCTAAAATTGTCGGTGTTAACACTTACGGCAAAGGCTCTATACAAACCACATTCTCATTTAAAGACAATAGCGGGGTTAAACTCACAATAGGTCATTTTTACTCGCCAAACGGCACAAAAATCGACAAGTCGGGAGTCAAACCTGATATAGAGATTTCTTTGGATGAAAAGTACGAAAGCGTCGAAATTTCCGAATTACCAAGGCAGGACGATTTGCAGCTCAAAGCCGCAATTACTGCTTTAAATAAATAATTACAAAAAAATATAACTTTTTTTAAAAAAAAGTATTGACAAACTCATCATAATGTATTACAATATATCTTGCGATTTGAAAAAAAGCGCAAGTTAAAAGGTGCATTTTTCAAGTTGTTTAAAAGCTGGTGTAGCTCAATTGGCAGAGCAGCTGATTTGTAATCAGCAGGTTGCGGGTTCGAGTCCCATCACCAGCTCCATTAATTTGGGAGAGTTCCCGAGTGGCCAAAGGGGACAGACTGTAAATCTGCTGGCTATGCCTTCGGTGGTTCGAATCCACCCTCTCCCACCAGAAAAAAGCACTTCTCTAACAGGAAGTGCTTTTTCTATTAAAATTACGAAAGGTTTTGCGTTATAGTGAACATCAAAAAGTTTATTACAGTATTTTCCCTGTCAACAATTATCTTGTTAGTTGTTTTTTTTACTGCAGGTTTAACTTATATTTATAATTCAAATATAGGCTCCGGCGAAGAAATTGCAATTCTTGACAAAGCCGTGCCTAATCAAACAAAAAACATTGTTATAATGGGCACTGATAAAAGCGGACTCCACGCCGATGTTATAATGGTATTTTCAGTTTCTTCAAAAAAAGGCACCATTGCGTGCACCTCTATACCAAGGGACACAAGAGTTAATGTAAAAGGCAGTTATATCAAGATTACAGAGGCAATGGCGTACGGCGGAGAAAGCGTAATAGTTTCAAAAATAAAAGAACTTACCGGACTACAGGTTCATGATTACGTGACTTTCAATTTCAAAGCAGTAGAAGATGTGATTGATGCTGTTGGAGGTGTTGATTTTTACGTTCCTCAAAATATGTATTACCAAGACCCGGAGCAAGACCTTTATATTAACTTAAGAAAAGGCCAGCAAATTTTAAATGGCGATAAGAGCTTGCAGCTCTTACGTTTCAGAAGTTATCCAATGGGTGATATACAAAGAACAAAGGTTCAACGTGATTTTATGCAGACACTGTTTGAACAAAAAGCAAATGCAAAATATATTGCTTCTGTTCCCAAGGTTTATGCTGCAATCAACAACAATATTAAGTCAAGTCTCAGCTTAGCCGATGCTAAAAACTATGCTGTTCTTATTTCAAAAATGGACAACCCTGAATTTAAAAATATAGAACTTCCTTATGACCTGGCAGGAAACTTTGTAGTTTTAAATCGTGAAAAAACAAGTAAAGTTTTTGTAGAAAACTTTTATTGATAAAAAAATCCGCCGTTGGCGGATTTTTTTAATTATTTAAATATTCTTCCGGATTAACCTGAATACCATCTTTTATAAGCTCAAAATGAAGATGTGCATCTATTCCTGTTTCTATCAGAGCTGTATCACCCACGCCGCTTATTATCTCACCCTTTTTTACACTTTGCCCCTCTTTTACCATATCGGCAGATGAAAGATTTGAGTAAACCGACTTATAGCCATTGAGATGGTCAATTACAATTGTGTTTCCCATTAGTCCATCTTTTTTTATACTATCAACCTTGCCGTCCTTTACTGCATAAACCTGCGAAAGCATAGGCGCCTTTATATCTATTCCGTTATGCACACGATATTCTTTTAATGTCACAGAATAAACCAGTTCTGAACCAGAAAATTTGTTTAAAATATCACCATTTACGGGATAACAAAAACTTTCATCCTGCTCATCTGAAGTTTGAGGTGCTTGTGATACTTCTTCCGTTTCTTGCTCTTCTTCAACTTTAACTATGTTGGATACCTCATCCTTTTGATTTTCGTATACTGTTTTCGTGTCTATAACTTTATGCTGAGCTATTTCACTTCTTTTTTCATTGACAATCCTTTTAACCGCCATCTTTGTGAAAACATTTACCGTCAATGCGCACGCACAAATAAACATAGCTGCATAAAACCACTTGCTTCTTATAAGCTTTTTCATTTGCCCTACCTCTCATTTGCTTTTTTTATAATTTTTCCCATAAAATACCTGCTTTATACAAAAACTATATTAAAAATATTTTGAAAAAATCTATTGCCATAAAACACAATATATGGTATTATATAGTTGTATAGCAAACTATAAGTTTTGGAGGTTAACAAAATGAACAAACGCTTATTTTCATTGATTTTATGCCTCGTTTTCGTTTTTACGTCAATCGTGGCATCTGCTGCTGTCTTTCCTGATGTAAGCAGCACAAAATATTCATGGGCTTATGAACAAATAGAAGAGATGGCTGCAAAGAAAATCATTGCAGGCTTCGAAGACTCTACTTTCCGCCCTGAAAACTCTGTTACACGCGTTGATTCACTTCTTTTGGTTTCAAGAATTGCCGGAGCGTCGGAAGGCTCACTTTCTGAGTTTGTTGACGCGGCATATGAGGCAAACTATGCAGACGTTAATGTTTTAGGGTATACTGCGTATGAAAGAAATCTTGCATATTTGTTATACAAAGGCATTTACACACCTGCCGAACTCAAAAACTTTATTGGAAATAAATTAGGCTCTACGCCTCTTAAGAGATATGAAGCCGCAATTATCATAACAAAAATTGCAGGCGGTGAAGCTACTGCTAAAGCAAACACAATGCCTGTTTTATCTTATGAGGATTCTTCTTCTATCCCCGCTACTGCTAAGTCTTATGTTGAATTCTGCGAAACAACAGGTCTTATGCAGGGTATGGAAGACAATAAGTTTAATCCAAACTTTGAAGTTACACGTGCACAGATGGCAGTAATGCTCCATCGCGCAATGGAATATTTGGGAACAACACATTCAACAGGTACTGTTACAGATGTTAACAAAATCACAAATGCAGTTACATACACCGATGCAAGCGGAATATCAAAAACAGTTAACGTTTTAAGCGATACCCCGTTACGTATTGATGGTAACATCGCATCTAACATAAACGGCGTTGCCGCTGATTTTAAAGTAAATGTTGTTGCAAACAAAGGCAATGTTGCTTTAGTTGAGTTTTTAACACGTATTCCAGATGAAACAATTTCAGGTATTTATTCAGGTTCTGTTTCATCATCAAATGTTAAAAAGATTACTGTTAAATCTCCTGATGGTTCTGACTCTCAGGTAGTTGTATTGGCTGATGACTGCACAATTACAATAAATGGTGTAAGTTCAACATTTGCACAACTTCAAAAAGATTGCTACATTCAGGTTACTGTTAAAGATGGAAAAGGCGCATCTGTTGTTGCAGAAAATAAAACCAAAACTGTAAGCGGCATAATTAAAAGCTTTACATATGGCGATCCTTCACAGATTATAGTTACCCTTTCTAACAACGAAGCAGCAAGTTATTCTATGGCAAAAACAGTTAGTGTAAAGAGAAACGGTTCAAATGCAACCGCCGCAGATCTTATGGTTGGCGACAGAGTGAACATTACACTTACCTACAATCAGATTAGCGCTGTTACCGCAACAAGCGCAACAAAAACTGTTGAGGGAACAATTAAAGAAATTGTTATTTCTTCTAAGCCTACAATGACACTTACAACATCTTCAGGTGATCTCGAATGTGCACTTACAACAGCTGGCCTTGAAGTTACTGTTAATGGTGAAGCTTCAGATGTTTATGGTTTAAGACTTGGCTACAGTGCAAAAGTAAAAATGGAAAGCACTACAATCACAAAAATTGAAGTAAGCTCTGTTGCAACTCCTGACACATTAAACGTTGTAGGCGTAGTTGAGTTTGTTGATACTAATTACTATTTAATTCAGCTTGCTGAAACATCAACTGGAAATTCAAGACAGGTATTTGTTAAGAAGAATGCCACAATCATCGATGGAGAAACACAAAAATCAAAAACTTTATCAAGCATTAAGGAAGGCTCTTTGATTACAGCTGTTATTACATCGAACGGTTTCACTTCAGAAGCAATCTCAATTGTTATTCTTCCCAAAGAATAATTAAATAAAAATGTGCGGCAACAGTAACCCTGTTGCCGCTTATGTTTAAAGGAGATTCCAATGCTTTATAAAACTCAGAAATACTATGATTATCTTGAGTATTTTGACCACGAGGACTGTCCTGTTTGCATTATGCATAAAATCTGGCTGACAAAGTTCATTGACAACTTTTTTTATGAATGTGTAAATGACAGAAAAATGAGAAAGATAATCCGAGAGTATGGCGGTTTTTGCAAAGAGCACGCAATTGCAATGCTAAACCATGGTGACCCGCTGGGACACAGCATAATTTATGCAGACTTAATCAAGGACTACCTTGAAAATTCTGATAGAAAAAAGAAAAAAGGTTGTCTTATTTGCGACCTTGAAAACGAAGCTAACCAAAGCTTTTTGAAAGCGTTTTTAGAATTTTTTAATAATTCTGACGAATTTGTTGAAAAGTTTGATAAAACAAACACCTGCCTTTGCAAACCGCACTTAAATGCTTTAAGAACAATGACCAAGGACAAAGCCTTAATTGAAAAATTAGACAAGGTACAAAAGAAAAACCTTGCCCACGCACTAACCTGCTTGGAAGAAATTCAAAGAAAGTTTGACTACCGCTTTAAAGAAGAGGCACTAACAAAAGAAGAACGCACTGCGTGGCAACGAGCTGTAAAGTTAATGACAGGTATCGACCGATAAATAAAAAAGAGGATGCTTTTCATCCTCTTTTTTATTTATTTATCATATCATTTATTTCCTGCATCTTAAGATCAGTTTTAGCAATGACATCTGCACATTCTTTTAACTTTTGAATAACCTCGTCTTCATTTGCAATTTCTTTTTTATATTTCATCTGGTGTTCCAGTGATGCCCAAAAGTCCATTGCAATGGTTCGAAACTGCACTTCAACACGAATTGGCACTTTTTCATCTGCAAAAAAAACGGGTATTTCAACAATCATATGAAAACTTCTGTAGCCATTTGGCTTTGGATTTTTAATATAGTCCTTTTCTTCTATTAAGGTTACATCGTCCTGCTTTAAAAAGATTTCACGCACCTTATATATATCATCAACAAATGAGCATATAACTCTTACTCCAGCTACGTCATTAAGATTTTCCGAAACTGAATTAAGTGTAACCGGAAGCTTTCTTTTAATAAGCTTTTTTACAATACTTTCAGGATTTTTAACCCTCGATTTTACAACCTCAATAGGATTTCTTTTATAACGTGCCGCCATATCGTCATTAAGTATATCGAATTTTGTCGTAACCTCTTTAATGGCACAGTTATACATCATCATTAAATTTTTAAATTCTTTTGCGCCCTCAAAAAACTCGTCAACATTTTTGGGAATTTGTCTGTTACCGAGTACTGAGGTGTTAAGCTGTTGCATTTAATTCACTCCGTTTCATTAAAGAGACTTTTTAATAACGATTTTGCCTCTTTAAACCTTTTGTCTGTTTCAGCCTCATTTACTGATATTTCTATTACGCTACCCTCTTTAGCATCTGATGGTAAAAGATCTTTGGGAATGTTATATGTTTTGCCAAACGCTTCAACAACGGCAAATTCACCCTCAAAACGGTCAATTATAAAACTCATAATACATTTACCTCCACCCCGTCTGATGTTATAACAACCGTTTGGTTTAAATCAGTACGGTAAATTTCAGTCCCAACACTTCTAAGTCTGTCAAGCGTTTCTTTGTGCGGATGTCCATAGTCATTGTTTTTCCCGCAAGAAATAACACAAACCGAAGGGGTTACCTCTTTTAAAAACTTATTAGAAGATGAAGAGTCCGAACCGTGATGGGCAACTTTTAACACATCTGCCTTTAAAGACTGACCTGAATTTATAAGTTCATATTCTGCCAACCGTTCAACATCTCCCGTAAATAGGAATGCCGTATCTTTATATGTAACCTTAACCACTGCAGACCAATTATTCAAATCTTCGTAAGTATCACTCACAGGCCCCAAGAATTCTACCAAAACGTCATCTTGAGAAAAATTTTGACCCTTTTTGGCTTTATTTACTGCAACCCCTTTTTCTTTGATTGTTTCTAAAAATTCAATAAAGATTTTGGTGGTCGTAGCCGCTTCGGTTAAATAAACTTCACCTATTTCAAAATTTTCTGCTATGTATTTCATCCCACCTATATGGTCTGAATGCGGATGGGTTGCAACAACATAGTCAATTTTTTTAAACCCGCGGGACTTTATATATTCTTCTATGTTTTCACCTGCATCTTTAATTGATGCATCAATCAACATGCATTTTCCATTTGGGAACTCAATAAACGAACTATCACCTTGCCCCACATCCAAAAAGCTGACGCACAAGTTTTCTTTTGCAGAAAAATTTTCATTTTTATTTGCAATATCTGTAATGTTTGTATATATGAAAGCAACAATGAATAAAACGACAACCGTAATCAGCGTTTTTTTATTCTTCATTATCACACCTGTCTATTGCATCTGCACAAATATCAACAAATTTTTTGTAAAACTCCTGAGGTTCTTTTTTAAACATTTTCATTAGTTTCTGGGCATGTTCAGCCTCGGGAAATGAGATGGTAAACTGCATTGCTTTTTGTTCGTCATCAAAAATTCTGAGTGTTGATGTGTAGCACTTTTCATTTTCTTTCCAGTAATCAACCTCAACAGCTTCTTCTTCCTTGTGCTCTAATATTTTATCATAAATGCACTCGTCAATTCTGTCCCTTATTGAAAGCGGAATGTATTTAAAAAAGTAGCCCACCGTTTCCAATCCCTTTTGAGTAATTTCTAAAACGTCCTTATGATTTTTCACGAACATTACAATATATCCCTCTTCAGCAAGAGTGAAAATCGTATCGTGCAAATCAAAATAGCTTATTTTAACACTTTCCATAATAAAATCAGAAAAGAAATTTTTGTTTAAGTAATCCTGTTTTGCAACAGTTTTCGCCTGCAGTAAAACATACATAATAAGAAGTTTTATGTCACTTTTATTTTCAAAAGAAAACTCTAAACTTTTCATTTATATCTCCTTTATTTTAAATAAATAAATTTTTCAATTATATTATAGCACATTTTGTGACTTTATGCTATACTGTATATGTAAAATATTTGTGAAAAAAAAAGAAGCCTTTTTAAAGGCTTCTGCAAAAATTTTATGTTAGTCAACAATAAAAGGTTTCATTTCATCCATAAATGCGCCTACTTCTTCTGCGTAAACCTCTACTTTGATTGGCTTTGACAAATCTAGCGAAAAGATACCCATAATTGATTTTGCATCAACAACATATCTGCCTGATGTAAGGTCAACATCAAAATCATATTTATTAACTGAGTTTACAAATGTTTTTACATCATTAATTGAATGAAGCATAATATTAAAGTTTTTCATAAGTAATTCCTCCTCTTTTTGTATATATCATACACCAAAAAGAAAAAATAGTCAATTATTTTATGAAATTTTTTACATATAAAGGAGTTGAAATTTTGAAAAAAGTCGGTTTTTTTACATTGGGATGCAGAGTTAACCAGTACGAAACAGAAGCCATGTGCGAGTGCTTTATAAAGTGCGGTTATGAAATTTGTGATTTCAATGAAATATGCGATGTTTATGTTATAAATTCCTGCACTGTTACGGGCACAGGTGATAAAAAATCACGTCAGGCAGTACGTCGTGCGAAACGCCAAAACCCTGACGCGGTTACTGTGTTGGCAGGATGCTACGCACAATATCTTATAAAAGAAAATATGGTTTTTAAGGATGCTGATGTTATTTTAGGCACGGGAATGAAAGGCAAAGTTGTGCAGGCGGTCGAGCTTTTTATAAATAGCAACGAGCAGGTAGTTATGGTAGAAGATTTGAAAGGTCACAGAGAATTTGAAGAAACGCCCCTTACTACCTATCAGAACAAAACCCGTGCAATGCTTAAAATTGAGGACGGGTGTGACAGATTTTGTTCATACTGCATAATCCCTTATGTAAGAGGTCCTGTAAGAAGCCGTAATATGGAAGAAATTTCAACTGAGCTTAAAAAACTTGGTGAAAATGGATTTAAAGAGGTTGTTATAACAGGTATTCAAGTTGCCGCATTCGGTAAGGATTTAAAAAACGGTTATGGACTTGTCAACGTAATTGAACGTGCAGCAAAAGAGGAAAGCATAGAAAGAATAAGACTCGGCTCACTAGAACCGACTGTCATAACTGAAGATTTTTTAACAAGAGTTAAAAATACAAACAAGTTCTGTCCGTCCTTTCATTTGTCGCTGCAAAGCGGATGTGACAGCGTTTTAAAAAGAATGAACAGAAGATATACTGTAACAGAGTATAAAAATGCTGTTGACCTTATTAGAAAATTTTTCCCCGACGCAGGAATTACAACTGATATAATAGTTGGCTTTCCTGGCGAAACAGAAGAGGAATTTGCAACTTCTCTTAATTTTGCAAAATCAATAGGTTTTTCACACATACACGTTTTTCCTTACTCAATAAGAGAGGGTACAAAAGCTGCGTTGATGGAAGGTCAGCTTGACAAAACCGTTAAAGATGAAAGAGTTAAGAAAATGTCTGAGGTTGGCACGGCAACAAAGAAAGACTTTTTGAGCAAAATCGTTGGAAATACATACCCTGTCTTGTTTGAGCAAGAGGTTGCAGACGGCATTTATGAAGGACATACCCCCAATTATGTAACCGTCCGTGTAAAATCGCATGACGATATTGCTCACAAAATTATAAATATTGCTCTTACTGAAAATATAATTTACGAGTAGTAAAAAAACAGATGCTTTTGGGCATCTGTTTTTTATTGAAAATTTAGGTACCTTGTCAACACTTTTTAATTATTATCCTTTTGAGAACCAACAGGGTTAACAATACTATATCCGACATTTACAAGATGGTCCGCTATTCTTTCAAGGCCAACTATTACAGATGAATAGTAAGGGCTTACCTCAACACTGCAATTACCCTCGGCAAGTCTGGTAAAGTGACCGGCAATGAATTCTTTCTTCATTTCGTCCACACTTTCTTCTAATTCAGACAAATCATTAAGTCTTTCCTTGTGCAGTGTTTCAAATGTATCTATTGAAATTTCAAACATTTTCATAACACTGTCACGCATTGTCTTAATGCCTTCAATAGCCTGACCTGAAAATGCAATATTTTTATTCATCATTTCAATACCTATTTCGTGGAAGTTTTCAGCGTGATCACCAATACGCTCAAGGTCATTCAAAACGTGAAAATATGAACCAATAATTTTTTCATCACTGCCTTCTACATGCGCTGATAAATCAATCAAAAATTCAGTTAAAGCACTGTTTGTAAAGTCAATTATTTTTTCATTTTTATAAATCACATCATTATATTCTAAAGTTCCTGTATCCATCGCTTTAAAAGAAAGTCGTGTATTTTCTTCTACCAAGGAAATCATATATTCAACTTCTTTCTTAACCTGCATAAGCGCAACAGCTGGTGTTAACAAAAGTCTGTCATCAACATATCTTAAGGTCAATGACTCGCTTTCATCTTTTTTATCCTTAATAACACTGCAAGAATAATCAACAAGCTGCTTTACAAACGGAAGCAACAGACAGGTTGTTGTTACATTGAAGATAACATGGAACAATGAAACTCTCATCTGTAATGACATTGCATCATCTCCAGGGAATGCAGATACCAATAAGTTTACTACTGGCTCTCTGAAAATCCAAATTATTGCCGCAAACGCCGCTGTACCGATTACGTTGAATGTAAAGTGTATGAGGGCAACTCTTTTTGAATTTGCATTTGCACCAACCGATGCAAGAAGTGCTGTTACACATGTACCAATGTTGGCACCAAGCACTATGAACAATGCAAGATCCAAAGGAAGAATTCCCGAACCAACCATAGTGATAACAACACCCGTAGCTGCCGAAGAACTCTGTATCAAAGCAGTAAAAATTACACCAACTAAAATTAAAAGCAGTGGAAAATTGATGAAACTGAAAATAGTAGTAAACATATTTTCAACCAAGGGATTTCCAAATGCCTGTTCGCTGCTCATAATATTAAGTCCAACAAAAATTAAACCTAGTCCACAGCAAAGATTTCCTGCAATTTTTGTCTTTTCCTTTTGAGCAAATCCCATCATTACGCCCACAAAAGCAAGAAGGTACATTGCCATATCAAAATAGTCATTTTTAAGAGCAACTAAAACACCTGTAATTGTTGTTCCTATATTTGCACCCATAATAATTGGTGTTGCCTGCATAAGTGTCATAACACCTGCATTAACAAGACCGATAACCATAACCGATGTTGCAGACGAGCTTTGGATAATAGCTGTAACACCTGCACCAATACCAACACCTGAAAGCCTATTGTTACTTATTTTTTCAAGCAATCGTTTTAGTCCTATACCTGCACTTTTTTCAAGAGCATCGCCCATAAAATTCATACCAACAATAAAAATTCCCACACCTGCAAGAAGCCAAATAAGGCTCTGAATTAATTGCATAACTTCCTGAGATGACAACATATCCTGCACTCCTTTTATTTGTTCGAAATTTCACCATCATATACTATTTTACCACAAAATCAACTCTAATGCAATAAGTACACTCTAATTTTTTCTTGCAAATTACACTAATCCGGCAACTTTTATTTTACGCAAAATGCCCTTCAGTATTATACCCCCTGTCAAAAAAACAGATGCCGTTTGGCATCTGTTTTTTTGGTGACTCTAAGGGGATTCGAACCCCTATTCCAGCCTTGAGAGGGCTGTGTCCTAACCATTAGACGATAGAGCCTTATATTTAATTTTTTATGGGTTCGAATCCAGAATTCTACCCGTTTGTAACATCAATTCATTTTCGCCAAACTTTGGCTCAATTCATTGTGTTACTGCACAGTCCTTGCGTGCTCCCTTTTTCTGCCACAGGCAGCGGTCGCTACGCGGACACCCCTATTCCAGCCTTTTGGGGCCAAAGTCCTAACCATTAGACGATAGAGCCTTATAACGAATGATGCATAATTGATATGAATTTAAACACGCAAATTCTACGTCATTCAGTATACACTATAACATAAAAAAAATCAATACCTTTACTTAAAATATTTTGACATTTGTTCTAAACGATGATATAATTTATTATAAGTATGTAATTATGGAGATGAAACGATGAAATACACAGGTTTAAATGAGATAAGAGAAAAGTTTTTAAGCTTTTTCGAGTCAAAAGACTGCTTAAGATTAGACAGTTTCTCACTTGTGCCCAAAAACGACGCAAGTTTACTTTTAATAAATTCAGGTATGGCACCTATGAAGGCATGGTTTCAAAATCCCGAGACCGCTCCTAAAAAACGTGTTACCACCTGTCAAAAATGTATCAGAACTGGTGACATTGAAAATGTTGGAAAAACCGCCCGCCATGGAACATATTTTGAAATGCTCGGTAACTTCTCATTCGGTGATTATTTTAAGAAAGAAGCTACAGCTTGGGCATGGGAATTTTTTACAAAGGTTATGGAAATTCCAGAAGACAGATTGTGGATTTCTGTTTATGAAAAAGATGACGAGGCAAGAGATATCTGGATTAACCATGTAGGCGTTAACCCTGAACACATTGTAAAACTCGGCAAAGAAGATAACTTCTGGGAACACGGAACAGGTCCTTGCGGTCCTTGCTCTGAAATTTATTTTGACAGAGGCGAAAAATACGGTTGCGGCAGCAAAGACTGCGGTGTTGGTTGCGAATGTGACCGTTTTATGGAAGTATGGAATCTGGTATTTACCCAGTTTGATAAAGACGAAGACAGCAACTACAATCCCCTTCCAAATCCAAATATTGACACAGGTATGGGACTTGAGCGTCTGGCAGTTGTTATGCAAGGCGTGGACAACCTTTTTGAAGTTGACACAGTCCAGGACGTTATTAAGCATATTTGCAAAATTGCAAACCTTGAATACAAAAAAGATGAAAAGAAAGATATTTCGCTCCGCGTAATAAGCGACCATATCAGGAGCACAGTTATGATGGTATCTGACGGCGTTGTTCCATCGAACGAAGGTAGAGGCTATGTTTTAAGAAGACTTTTAAGACGTGCTGCACGTCATGGAAAATTACTTAACATCAACAGACAGTTCTTAAACGAAATTGCAGACACTGTAATTGACTGTTCAAAATGTGCATATCCTGAATTGGAAGAAAAAAGAGATTACATCAAAAAGATTATCAAAATTGAAGAAGAACGCTTTGACGTTACAATTGATAACGGCATTATGGTTTTAACCGAATATATTGAAGAAGCTAAAAAAGCCGGCAAATCACTTTTAAGCGGCGAACAGGCATTCAAGCTTCACGATACTTACGGATTTCCTCTTGACCTCACAATAGAAATGGCACAGGAACAAGGTTTAGACGTAGATGTCGATGGTTTTAACAAAGCTATGCAGGAACAAAAGAAGGCCGCACGTGATGCAAGAGGTGACGGTTCCAGCTGGGATAGCGACGCTGTTTACGAATTTGAGCTTGTCAAAAGCGCAACCACCTTTACTGGTTACGACAAATTAACAGACGAAAGCACAGTTTTAGGTATTGTTAAGGAAGGCGAAGTTGCATCTTCAATCGCCACAGGTGAAAGCGGTGTAATTGTTACAGAAAACACACCTTTTTATGCTGAAATGGGCGGTCAGGCAGGCGACATTGGTACAATTTGCACAAACAACGCAGAGGCAAAAGTTCTCTACACCAAAAAAACTGCCGATGGCATTTATCTCCACGAGGTAGAAATTATCAATGGTAACTTCTCATTAAATGATAAAGTTTTTCTTGCAGTCGACCACAGAAACAGAAGTTCTATTGCAAGAAACCACAGTGCTACTCACCTACTCCATAAAGCACTTAAAAATGTTTTAGGCTCACACGTTGCTCAGGCGGGTTCACTCGTTACTGCAGACAGGCTTCGTTTTGACTTCTCACATTTTGAAGCAATGACCGGCGACCAGATTAAAGCAGTTGAAGAGATTGTAAATACAGCTATTTTAGATGCTATGCAAATTACTGTTCAGGAGCTTCCTATAGATGAAGCAAAAAAACTTGGTGCAGCTGCGCAGTTTGGTGAGAAATATGGCGAAATGGTCCGTGTAGTTTCAATGGGAGATTTCAGCATTGAATTCTGCGGAGGTACCCACGTTACAAACACAGCTGTTTGCGGACTATTTAAAATTATCTCAGAAAACGGTGTTGCCGCGGGTGTAAGAAGAATTGAAGCTATCACAGGCAGAGGTGTTTTGGACTATATTGCACAAAAGGACTCACTCATTTTAAAAACCGCAGAAGTTTTAAAATCAAACATTTCTGAAATAGACTTAAAAGCAACCTCTGTTGTTGCAGAGCTTAAAGACGCAGGCAAAAAGATTGACGAACTCACATCTAAGCTTGCAGGCGGTATGGCAGATGACGTTTTAGCATCTGCAAAAGATATTTGTGGTGTTAAAGTTATTTCATCTGTTGTGCCTTCTCTTGCTGCAAACGACCTTGCAGTTATGGGTGACAAATTAAAAGACAAGTTAACCCAGGCCGGTGTTATTGTTTTAGCATCAGAAAAAGATGATAAAATCAGCTTTATTGCAATGGCTAACAAGGACGCTCTTGAAAAAGGTGTTCATTCAGGAAATATAATAAGAGAAATTACAAAAATCGCAGGAGGCAGCGGCGGCGGTAAACCAGACCTTGCTCGTGGTGGCGGCAAAGATGCTTCTAAACTTTCATATGCCATCGCGGCAGTTGAGGCTTTAGTTGAAAGCATGATTAAATAAGGAGGAATTTTTAATGGATTGCATTTTTTGTAAAATAATTAATAAGGAAATTCCAAGCAACATTGTTTACGAAGATGAAAGCGTTATTGCCTTCAAAGATTTAAACCCTGTCGCTCCCGTTCATATTCTTGTTGTTCCAAAAAAGCACATCTCGGCTTTGAGTGAGGTATCAGAAGAAGATATTAATCTTTTGGGCAAGATTTTGTATACTTGCAAGAAGATTGCAAAAACTCTCCCAGAGTGCGATGGCGGATACAGGATTATAAACAACTGTGGTGACAATGCAGGACAAACTGTAAAGCATATTCATTTCCACATAATTGGCGGAAAGGTTATGGAAACACTTATCTGATTAAAAACCACACCTTGCGGTGTGGTTTTTATTTTATGCCATGTAAATACATATGTATTCAAATGAGTGCATATGCCATCAATACGTATTTCAAAATAGCATATACTATTTTTGAGGTGTTAAAATATGTATATTGCTACATTAGACCCTGAAAAAGTGGGATTAACAGTTGCTTTTTTTAGAAAGCAGAAAGGTGTTTCACAGGAAGTTTTAAGCGGACTTGCTGATATTGACAGAAGTCATTTAAGTGCCATTGAACGCGGTGTGAGAAAGCCGACACTTGAAACGCTTTACAGGATTTGCAATGCTTTGGATATAAAAATGAGTGTGTTTATCTTAAAACTTGAAGAATTGTTATAACCTAAGCCGTGTTGAAATACGGCTTAGGTTATGCTAACATGTAAAAGAGGTGAGAGGTTTGAGTACAAAAAACAACAAGCTAACAAAATCAAATGTTCACGTTGGTCACAGAACCCGCGTGCGTGATAAACTTTTGTCAAATACTTCGTTTGACTCTTTGCTCGACCATCAGCTTTTGGAATTTATTTTATTTCAGAGCATACCTCAGGTTGACACCAACCCAATCGCTCACAGCCTTATAAACAAATTTGGCTCATTAAACAAAGTTTTGGAGGCATCACCTCACGAACTTATGCAAATAGAAGGTATTGGTAAGGTTACCGCACTTCACTTATCGTCATACCTAGCGGTTACCAAACGTTATCTTTTGAACAATCTTACTCCCAAACACAGCTTTGAAAGTATAAATGAACTCGCCGAGTTTTTTCAGTCACTTTGCCTCGGCAGCAAATATGAAACTGCCTATGCACTCTATCTTGACAAATCTAAAAAGCTTATCAAATATGAAATGCTTTCAGAAGGCGGTGTTGACTCAACAGGCATCTATGTTGAAAAAATTGTTGCATCCGCCGTTTTATATAAAGCTTATTACGTTGTTTTAGGTCACAACCACCCATCTGGCGAAACAAATCCTTCACCATTTGATGTTGAAAACACTCGCCTTTTGTTAGAGGCTCTTCTAAATGTCAGAAAGTTTTTGCTTGACTCGATTATTGTTAGCGACCATTCATGGCTATCATTTGCAGGAAGCGGTATCTTGACAAACAATCATATTGTCAGCCCTTTTGAAAATAATTCTCAATTAAGAATAGATTATAAATAAATTTTTTAGCAAAAAAGTATTGACAAATATATTTTTGTTTGTTATAATATTGATTGCTGATTTAAAGACATATGGCGGTGTAGCTCAGTTGGCTAGAGCAAACGGTTCATACCCGTTAGGTCGGTGGTTCAAGTCCACTCGCCGCTACCATATGGGAGCATAGCTCAGCTGGGAGAGCATCTGCCTTACAAGCAGAGGGTCATAGGTTCGAGCCCTATTGTTCCCACCAAATAAAAAGACACCTTTTGGTGTCTTTTTTTGTTATCTATTTATCCTGTTTTTCTTTTTTCTGTTGTATAAAGCTGTACACAACATTATGTATTGCATAAATATTTGTGTTGGCGATATAAAGCTGTTCTATTATCTCTCCAATACTGTATAAAAGCAAACAACTTACAAAATCTATTGCAAGAACATATAAAAAAATTAAAAAACTTTCTCCGCCTATTGCAATAATTATTGACGCTACAACGCCAAGTATAAATAACACTACCGCTGTAACCTGACACATTTTTCCCGCTTCCATATTTATTCCCCTTTCATAATTTACACCTCAATTATATCATCCATAAAATTGCGTGTCAACTATTGGTGGTTTAAAGCAAGTTAATTTGAAAACAACAAAAGACACCCAAAGGTGTCTTTTGTTTTGGCGGAGAAAGAGGGATTCGAACCCTCGCGCCGGGGAATCCCGACCTAACGGTTTAGCAAACCGCCCCCTTCGGCCGACTTGGGTATTTCTCCGAATAAAATATTTGGTTAAAAAAAAGTGGCGGAGAGGGTGAGATTCGAACTCACGGCCCTTACGAGTCACTGGTTTTCAAGACCAGCTCCTTAAACCACTCGGACACCTCTCCACAGCACTATGTTATTTTACCACAAGGATATCCGTTTGTCAATACTTTTTAAAAATTTTTTTACACTGCCTTTTATAATATTTCTTTACTATCAAGTACTATGGTAAAAGGTCCGTCATTTACAAGCGACACTTTCATATCTGCGCCGAAAATTCCGCAGGCGGTGTTTTTAAATAGCTCGCCGCATCTTTTTTTAACATGTTCGTAAATAGCCTCTGCCATATCGGGGCTTCCTGCATTAACAAAGCTTGGCCTGTTTCCTTTTTTACAATCTGCATAAAGGGTAAACTGCGAAACAACCAACACCTCGCCGTCTACCTGGTCAATGCTTAAATTTATTCTTTCATTTTCATCTTCAAAAATTCTAAGTCGCGACACCTTTTCTATCATCTTATCCGCAATATCTGTTGTGTCTTCATTTGAAACTCCCAAAAACAACAAAAAACCTTTGCCTATCTCTCCCGTAACTTTTCCTTCAACCTCAACTTTTGCCTGTAAAACTCTTTGTATTACTATTTTCATTTTCTACCTCTTATAAATAATCTTTTACAAATTTTCCGCCGTTAATCGTGTAGACATATTCAAAACCAAAATCTCGTAAGTATTTTCTGGTTTCTTTAAAATTAAAGTCCAAAGTATCAACATTATGGCTGTCTGCTGACAGAATAAGATTTGCATTTTTCTTTTTTAAAATATGTAAAAGGTTTTCGTTTGGGTATGGCGAAGCTCTGTATCCCCTTGCAATCGCACCTGTATTTACTTCAAAAACAACTTCGCTTTTCGAAACATCTTCAATATATTTTTCTGACAGACTAAGATACTCATTACTTTTCAGGAACTTAAAACCATCAATTTCATCATACTTTGTAATCAAGTCAAAATGTCCCACAATATCAGGCTTTCTTCTTTTTATATAATCACAAAATGCACCGTAATAATTCTCCGCCATATTTATTGGGTTTCCACCAAACAATTCAACACACTCTTTAAAATTATCATAACTTGAATCGATTGCGCGATACTCACCACCTATTTTAAAATAGTGGCACGAACCGATTATATAATCAAACTCTTGTCTGTTCACAGGGCAAAAAGCATCTTCTTCAACGCCAAGATAAATCTCAATTTCTTTTCCATACTTGTCTTTAAGTCTGTTTATCTCACTTATATATCCTTTTGTGTCTTTCATACAGTAACTTAAATCATAGTCAGTATAACCGTGCCCAGAAAAGCCTATTGCATCAAATTCCTTTTTAATTGCGCTTAAAACTATTTCTTCAGCGGTGTTTTTACCATCACAAAATGTGGTATGCGTATGAAAATTTGTTTTCAAATTTTTCACCTCATTAAAAATATCCTGTGATTATAATAATACAATACTCACAGGATATTGTCAATCCATATCGTTGGTTTATACACCACACAAAAAGTAAAACAAAAAGGGTGCCTTTTGCACCCTTTTTTGTTTTGGCTCCCCAAGTTGGACTCGAACCAACGGTCCGGTCAACAAAATAGTCGCATTGCTACGCTCTCGCTCGCAATTCTCCTTTTTGCTTCCGCTTTCACACTCCCTTCTTCCGCCACTGGCGGCGGTCGTGCTCAAGCCCCTTTGGTTAACGCCGCATATGCGGCTGTTTACAATTGAATTGTTGGTTCGTGCACAAACTAAAAGAAAAAGTCTAAACAACACCTTCGGTGTCATTTAGACTTTGGCTCCCCAAGTTGGACTCGAACCAACGACCCTGCGGTTAACAGCCGCATGCTCTACCGACTGAGCTATTGAGGAATATTAACAAGGCTTATAATATCACAATACCATTAGTTTGTCAATATTTTTTAAAAAAATTCATCTGTTTCTTTATTTTCGCTTTTGCTTGCTGCAACTGCCAATTGGTCGCATCTTTCGTTCTCAGGATGGCCATTGTGCCCTTCAATCCATGTATATGTTACTACATGTTCATCCATCAGTGCCAGAAGATTTTCCCACAGGTCAATATTTGATGCGGGCTTTTTATCGCTTTTAAGCCATCCGTTACTCTCCCAGTTATAAACCCAACCTTTATTTATGGCATCTACAACATATTTAGAGTCGCTTATAACTGTTACCTCACACGGTTCTTTTAAGGCATCTAATCCTCTAATTACGGCCATAAGTTCCATTCTGTTATTGGTTGTGTTTTCAAACCCGCCCGAAAGCTCCTTTTTTCTTCCGCCGTACTCTAAAATTGCGCCATATCCGCCCGGTCCCGGATTTCCAGAACATGCACCATCGGTATACAAATTAACTTTTTTCATTATTATACCTCACCAAAAGCGTTTCTTAGTCCTTCTTCTAACCCTATTTTCCCGTACTGATATGTAAGACCGCCCTGCTGGAACGCTACATAAGGTTCTTTAATGGGCGCATCTGCCGAAAGCTCAATGGAAGAGCCAGACACAAACGCTCCTGCCGCCATAATAACTTTATCACCATATCCGGGCATCTCCCAAGGCTGTGGTTCAACATTTGAGTCAACAGGAGAGCCTTTTTGAATACCCTGAATATACTTTATCATCTTTTCCTCGTCGCCAAATTTAATTGCTTGAATTATGTCAGTTCTTTCTTCAAAGGCACCAGGGCAAACCCCATAACCCAATTCCTCAAAAACTGCACTTGTAAGTATTGCCGTCTTAATTGCATTACAAACAGCAGACGGAGCCATAAAAAGTCCTTTGTAAAACTCCTTGTTTATACCAAGTGATGCGCCGCATTCTCTTCCTAACCCCGGGCAGTAAAGTCTGTTTACAACTCTTTCAACACAAGCCTTAGTGCCCGCAACATATCCACCACAAGGTGCAACGCCGCCTCCTAAATTTTTAATGAGCGAACCTGCCATTAAATCTGCTCCCACTTCCGTCGGCTCTTTTTCTTCTGCAAATTCACCATAGCAATTATCAACCACAACTTTTGTATCGCAGCGATCTTTTATAAATTTTATTGCCTTTCCCATTTCGGCAATTGAAAGTGATTTTCTCCATTCATACCCTTTTGAGCGTTGCATCCAAACTATTGCAGGTTTTTTTAAAAGTGCTTTTTCTATTTTTTCATAGTCAAAATCACCGCTCTCAGTAAGCTCAATCTGTTCATAGGTCACACCGATTTCTTTGAGCGAGCCTACAGCATCTCCTCTTACTCCAACTGTTTCTTCCAATGTTTCATACATTCTGCCTGTAACACACAAAATATGGTCATTTGGCTTTAAAAGTGCTGTAAGACATATTGAAAGAGCGTGTGTTCCGCACGAAATATTTTGTCTTACCAAAGCATCTTCTGCGCCTAAAACATCAGCAAAAATTTTATCTAAAGTATCTCTTCCCAAATCATCATATCCATAGCCTGTTGTTGATGCAAAATGTGCCTCGTTTACATTATATTTTCTGAATGCATCCAATACCTTTTTTGAATTTACATATTCAATTCTTTCAACCTTTTCAAATGCGCTTTGAACCTTTTTTTCGGCTCTTTTTATTATGTTCATACTATTTTCCTTCTCTTAAAAATGCTTTTATTATTTCTTTGATTATTTCTTTGTATTTTATATCTGTTGCCTGCCTTATTTCATCATAAAATCTCACAGGAACACCTACTACAACAGTATTCGGTGCGCAAAAAGCCTGTGCCGAGCTAACATCTTCGCTGTCCGCTTCCGGTTTTATTTCAACACCCAAAGAGCTGCAAACATTTTCTATTTTTTCTTTTGCGTTTTCGCTTATTATAAATCCTTTTGAAAGCACCTTGTATGTTAACGTTTCGCTTTTGGTTTTTTCAAACGTAAGTACAAACTCTGGATTTATTTCACGCGTAGAAACAATTGCACCTTTATTGTTGTTTTTACTTTGAACACCAAACACAAAAAAAGCATCAAAATCGGTTTCTTCACTCACACTTTCAAGCATTGCGCAAGTTGCAAGTTTTTGCACTGCATCCTTTGTAAAAATAACATTTTCTTCTGTTATATATTCAGAAGACACAACACCTGCCCCGCCCACATTTTCAAAGCCATCGGTAAGCATTTCAACATACAAATCTTTATCAGGTTTTGTGTTGTCTTTTGCCTGAAGCACACCTAAATATCCGCCAAAAGACACAACCAAACCAAGCGGAAGCTTTGCACTTCCCTGATGCGAAACAAAAACTTTTTTGTTTTCACAGCTCATGGCCGTAAGGGTATCTTCATCAAGCGGGCAAAACACCATCAGTTTTTTATGCCCGCCTTTTTTATTCACTATGAAGTTCCCTATCGAGTCCTCATACCCTTTGGTTTTTGTTTTTAAATATTTTTTAACAGTTTCTTCGCCTGCACACGGACAGGGAAGCTGACATAATATATCCAGCATTAAAACTCCTCCGTATTTAAGAAATTATCAAACATTTTTATACACTCTTCCGCATCTGACCAGTCTGCCGCAGAAACAGGTGAATGTATATATCTTGTCGGTATGGAAACCGCGGCAGTTTTTATATTGTTTAAATGAATTGCACCCGCATCATTACCGCCTGCGTTAACATTTTTATACTGAAACTTATCAGCTGACTGTTCCAACTCTTTTCTTAGCGAAATATTTGGATAAGTTGCGCCATCAACTGTCGTAATCGCCGGACCTTTGCCAATTTTTGTTGAAGTTTTTTCTTTATCAATACCCGGAAAATCTATGCAAGTGGTACAATCAATAACAACCGCTTTATCAGCCTTTAGTCGTCTTGAAATAACCGCAGCACCGCGAAGTCCCAGTTCTTCCTGAACGGTAAAGCAAAACCAAACATTTGATTTATGTGATTTTTCCATTAGGGTCATTAAAATTCTGCAGCCCAGTCTGTCATCCAAAGCTTTTCCTTTTAAAAGTCTGCCCATCTTTTCATAATCAGTATCAAACACCGCATAGTCGCCAACATTAACAAGCTTTAATGCCTCGTCCTTGTTTTTAACACCAATATCTATATACATATCTGTGTAAGAAACCTTTTTCTCAATTTCTTCTTTTGATGAAAGGTGCACTGCCTTTATTCCTGTCACACCCAAAACCTTGTTTTTACCAATGCGCACTCGTTTTGCCAAAAGCACAGACTCATCAATGCCACCAACAATACGGAATTTTAAAAATCCGTCATCGGTAACAGAAGAAATTATAAGTCCCACCTCATCCATGTGTGCAGCAAGTAAAATTGTATGTTTACCACTTGTGCCTTTTTTAAAGCAATAAAGATTACCCATATTGTCTTTAAACATTTCATCACATAAGCCATATACCTTATCTGCAATAAAATCCGATATTAAATTTTCATCGCCCGATACCCCGGGACTTTCAGAAAGCCATTTTAAAAGTTCCAAATCTTTCACCTCAGGATTTTATCTTCTACCATACTTAAAAGTTTTTCTTTTGTTAATCCTTTTAAAACCTCTGCTGTAAGGTCAACTAAATTATCATAATCTTTAACAGATGCTGTTTCAACAGGTGTGTGCATAAATTTTATAGGAAGCGACAAAACTGCACATACTGCAGGTTTTTGTGAAATCTGATATCCCCACGCATTTGTACCCGAATTTGCTTCAATAATTTCTGTCTGATATAAAATGTTGTGTTTTTTTGCACAACCTGTAATAAATTCATAAAGATTTTTGTCAAGGCTCGGGCCAAACCCCACTGCACTGCCATTTCCGCACTCGAATACCAAATCACTTTTTTCATCCGGAGTTTTTCCGTGAGTAACATCTAAAGCAATTAACACATCCGGATTTAACTTTTGAGCTTTTGCCCCCAAAAGCCCAATCTCCTCCTGAACGGAAAACGACGCAATAAGGTTAAACGGAAGCTTTACATCCTTTAATTTTTCAAAAACTTCAATCACGGCGCCTACACAAGCCCTGTCATCCAAGTACGTCCCCATTATACTTTCCGCAATTTTATCCAGTCTTTGTTTGTATGTTACAATATCACCTACTGACACTATCTCTTTAGCATTGTCAAGACCGGTATCAATAAACATATCTTTTATCTTTGGTGGTTTTTTCTTGTCCTCTTCACTCATTAAATGCGGAGGTACTGATGTTATAACACCCAAAATATCTTGTTTTGAATGAATTATAACTTCTGCACCCGGCAAAACCCTGGCATCAATTCCTCCAAGAGTAGAAAATTTCAAAAATCCGCCATCAAGAACTTCTTTAACCACCAAACCAATCGTGTCTGTATGGGCATCAATCACAACATTTAAAAGATTACCATCATCGGTCTTTTTGCAAAACAAATTACCAAAAGCATCAGTTTCAATACTTTTACAAAACGGAGATATTTTTTCTTCAATAAGCTGTTTGACATTTTTTTCTCTCCCTGATGCACCATAGCACAGGCAAAGCTCTTTTACAAGATTGTAATTCAAAGTTTATTCACCAAATCCTTAAATAAATTTCCGCGCTCTTCAAAATTTTTGAACATATCAAAGCTTGTTGCCGCAGGGCAAAGCATTACCACATCTCCCGATTTTGCACTTTCTTTAGCCATAAGCACAGCATCTTTCAATGAAGTTGTCTCCTTTATTTCTATTCCACAATTTGTGAATTCCTCACAGTTTTCAACTGCTTTTCTTATCTGCGGTGCTGCTGCATCTAACGCTCCATTGCCAAGCAACACAAGTGTTTTTACACTTTTGCAAATAACAGGACCAAGAATATCATACGGAACTTTTTTATCCTGACCGCCCGCAATCATTATAATCTTCTGATTAAATGAATTAAGCCCTGCAATAGCCCTTGACGGACTTGACGCGATGGAATCGTTATAAAATTTAGCCCCGTCAACCTCTCTTACAAACTCAATTCTGTGTTTAACACCCTCAAAAGTTTTTGCTACTTTTTCAATTGTTTTTTTACTTACAAAATCATACACCGCACAGATTGCAGTCATATAATTTTCAACGTTGTGAAGTCCGGGAAGTTTTATGTCATTTATATTAAGAATTTTTTCACCGCCGTAAACGATATTTTCTCCCTCTAAGCAACAAAGACAATTAACCTTTCGTGAAAAAGTTCTTGAAATTCCTTTCGCCTCTTTTTCTACATCTACTGAGTCCTTATTATTTGCATTTGTTACTAAAATATCATTTTCCCCTTGGAAGAGCATAATATTCTTTTTGGCATCAATATATTCTTTGTAATCCTTATGCCAGTTGAGGTGGTTTGGCTCAAGATTTGTAATAACCGCAACTGACGGACTTTTTCTTATTGTAAAAAGTTGAAAACTTGAAAGTTCTAAAACTGCAATATCGTCTTGTTTTATATTTTCTATTTCTGGAAGTAACGGTTTGCCGATATTTCCTCCGATATGAACATTAAAGCCTTCTTCTTTCAAAAGTTCTGAAATAAGGGTTGTTGTGGTTGTTTTGCCGTCACTTCCCGTTACTGCAATAATTTTGCAGGGACAAACCTCAAAAAATGCTTCCATTTCTGATGTGATAACCGTACCCATCTCTTTTGCCTTCTCAAACTGAACAAGGTCGGGTCTTATTCCTGGGCTTCTGAAAACTACATCAGCATCAATATTTTCCAAATAGCTTTCCCCTAAAATCAACTTTGCCCCAAGGCTTTTAAGTTCTTTGCCAAGTTCCCCAAGGTCATTCTTTTTATCGCAGACAGTAACTATACTTCCATTATTTATAAGCATTTTAATAAGCGGAGTATTACTCACACCCGCACCAATAACACAAACTTTTTTGCCTGTTAGTCCACCAAAATATTCTTTATATGTCATATGACTCTCCCATAAAATTTTGTTTACTGATAGTATATCACAAATATATTTACAAATCAACGATTTTATTATGATTGAAAATGCTTAAAACCCTAAATTTCTCCTAGCAAAAAACTTTAATTTTTGTTGACATATCGCGATTTATTTGATAAACTGTAAGTAGCACACAAAAATTTCACTACATAATAAGAAAGGATGAAATTATGAAAAAATTAATTTGTATGGTGCTTGTCCTCAGCTTGGTGCTGGCTTACGTCCCTGTTATGGCTGCTACCACCACTTTCAGCGATGTTGCCGAAAGCAGCAAGTACAAAAACGCAATCTACACTTTAAACGATTTTGGTATTATTTTAGGCGATGCCGGTGCTGACACATTCAGACCGCAGGCTAATATCAGCCGTGAAGAATTCAGTGTTATTATGACACGTGTGTTGGGATTAGGCGCTCTTAATGTATCAGTTACGGAATATCCATTCCCTGATGTTAACGCTTCAACCTGCGCTGACTGGAGTATAAAAGCAACAAAAATTGCTTATGACCTCGGCATCATCAAAGGTTTTGAGGACGGAACATTCAGACCAAAAGAAAAAGTTACATACGAACAAGCAGTTAAAATGATTGTTTGTACTTTAGGTTACGAAGCTTCAGCGCTCGAACAAGGCGGATGGCCTACAGGCTACTTAACAGTTGCAAGAGGTTTTGGCATTTTAAACAATGCTGAAACTGCACATAGCGAGCCTGCAAGCCGTGAGGTAATTGCTCAGCTTATTGCAAACTCATTGGAAACTCCGCTTGCTTCAGAAGATGGTATCGCAAGTAATCGCACTCTTCTTTCTGAAAAGCTTAGATACACTGAAGGCAAAGGCATTGTTACAGGTGTATATGGAAAAGCTTTAAAATCAAGCGCAACAGGCATTGAAGAAGATGAGATTCAGATTGATTACACCAAAAAATTGAAGGTAGGCACCACATCTGCTAAAGATTATTTTGGTAAGCAGATTAACTACTACTACAAAAACGATGGTGTAAACAATATTCTTGTTTCTGCAAGACTTTCATCGCAAAACTCACAGGTTACCGTTGAAGCTGATCGCATAAAAGAGCTTTACACAGACAAGCTTGAATATTACCCTGACCCTGATAACACAAATAATTTTGAAACTTATAATTTCGAAACAGGCAATGTAAGCGGTATTTATAATGGAAAGTACGTTGCTTCCATCACACAAAGTTTAAAACCTGATTCAGGTTCAATTACTCTTATTGACAACAACGGAAACGGATTGTATGATGTTGTTATCATCGACTCAACTGAAGTTTACGTTGTTTCTGCTGTTGACACTGCTAAAAAAATTGTTTACAACGCATACGATCAGTCTCAGTCTCTCAATCTTAATCAAGCAACAAACCAGATTGATGTTAATATAACAAAAGCAGGCTCTACAGTTGATTTTTCACAAATCAAAAAAGGTGATGTTCTTTTGGTTTCAGGAAGTATGTCTCCTGCAGGAAAACAATCATACAACGTTGAAATAGTGACAAACACCGCTTCAGGTGCAGTTACATCAATGAACCATAGTGACGGTTTGGTTATTGTTGGAGGAAAAGCTTATGAATATTCAAATGCCTACCGTACATATCTCACAAAGATGCCTTCAGAAGCTATAACAATAGGTGACAAAGTTACATTCTATCTGGATAAAAGCAATAAAATTCTTGCAGCTTCTGTAACAAGTGTTGCTGCTACCACAAAGTATGGTTACTTAATAGCTGCAGATGCCCTTGAAAAAAACGAATATCCTCAGTTTAAAATCTTTACAACTGACAATAAAACAGTTATTCTCCAGGGTATTAGCAAAGTTAAAATTAACGGCACCGCATATAGCTATGACACTGTTCTAGATGCGCTTATTGCCGCAAATTCTGCTACAAACAAGGATGCTGGTGCAACAAATACACAAATTGCTCAACTTATTGAATACACAACAAACTCAGCAGGAAAGATTGATAATATCTTTACAATTAAAACTTCGGGTGATGTTGACAAATCTCTTGTTCTTTCAAAAGCATACCAGACTGATATTACTTACACTTCAAGCAGCAAGCAGTTAGGTTCTGGTGTTACACTTTCAACATCAACAAAGATATTGTTTATTCCTACCAACAGAAGCGATAGCTCAAGCTATTCAACAGGAACATATTCAAAACTTAAAAATCAGGCAAAATATAGTTTTGAAGCTTATGATTCATCAACAACAGGTGTTCCAAATATCGTAGTTGTTTATGGTGATTCAGGTCTTATTGGAATTAACGATCCATCTGTTGCAGTTGGCCTTATCGAATCAATCAGAGCAACTGTTGACAGCTCAACCGGCACGCCTGTTACTACTGTTACGGCAATCGTTGATGGTGCGACTAAGACTTATACTTGTGATGACCCAAGCATCATCTCAGGTTACGGCAAAGGTGATGTTCTAAGAATAGCTCTGAACTCTAAGGGTTATATCAAAGAAGTTGCTCCCGAATTTGATATTGACAATTTGCTTGCCGAAGGTAAAGCAAACAGATTTGTTAAGGTTGCTGATTCTGTTAACTCAAGAGAATCTGTTTTTGGCACAGTTTACGCACGTGATGATTCATTGATTGTCATCACACCTTATGACGTTGCCGCTGACGGAAGTCTTAACAGTGCAGATGCAAAAACTATTACAGTTTCAACAAACACAAAATTCTATATTCTTGACACTGCAGTTTCAGAAAGTTCAACTGCAAGACTTACAACAAGCACAATTGATGCAATCGCAGGCTATGAAAGCTCCCGTTCAGGTGCTTCACAGGTATTTGCATTCATTAGAAACAATGCTGCAAAGTTGATTTTGGTTGTATCGAAATAAGTTTAAATTTAAAAGATAACCGCAACAATAGTTGCGGTTATCTTTTTTGCCCAAATGCTTTACTCAAAGAAAAAAACGTCAGTGTGTAGAGAGTAGTCCCCCCTGTGCGTTTATATTTAAACGCTGCGACATTTTAGGCTCTGTGGCAAAGGTTGCTATTTTATAAAATGAGCGCAAAAAAAGAAGACCATTGGGTGTTTCTCTAAGGGATGTTTAGTGAAACATTCTAACAGGTGCGGAAGTTGGGTGAACAGTTTATGCTGTTCACCCTTTTCCTTTGCCTATAATTAACAGGCTTGTCCTATGTGAGTGAAGTATATGTCTATTCGCTGAGTAGCACTTTTAGACCTTTTTTCACTTCGTTCGTGTATAACAATCTTGGATACGAAGGTCAGTAATATTTCAGGAGTCAGTTCCTTGATGTGCACATATTTCTTTGCCAAGGATACAAACTTCTCTGTGTTTGTGGTTGCAGATTTCAAGGTGTCAATTTCACTTCCCAACGCAGGAATGCGAATTTGAAGTTCCTTTTGCTCCGCCGTATAACTCTCTGACAACATCTGAAACTGCTTCTCTGTTATCTTCTCCGAAACATAGTCTTCATACACACGCTTGAATAAAGACTCTAATTCTCCTTCTCGCTTTGTTAATCTGCCAAACTCTGCTGATTTTGCCGATAATTCTTTTCGGCTTTCTGCAGAGGTTTTTTGGTTTATAAACTCAGCAAATTCCTTCGTCTTTGTTCTGGCAAAGTAGGTAATTCTCCTGATTTCTTCAAGGATGATTTCGTCCAGAACAGCTTCCCTTATAGAATGAGGTGTGCATTGTTCTTCGCCTCTGTGTTTTCTATATCTGCTGCAAATGAAGTGAAATGCATCCGGGCTTAGAGTTTTACCTCTGACGAAATATAACTTATTACCGCAGTCTGCACAATACAAAAGTCCAACATATTTGTTAATCTCGTCCATGGAATCTCTTCTTCGCTTGCCTTCACGAACCCTTCGGACGACTTTCCAAGTATCCATATCTATGATTGCTTCGTGAGTGCCCTCGACACGAATCCATTCTTCTTCAGGCCTTTGTATTCTCTGCTTGTTCTTGTACGAAATTGTAGTGCCCTTAAGATTTATTGTATTTCCAATATATACCTCATTATCAAGAATTCCTGCTACTGTTCTATCGTTCCAAGCGTAAGGTTCCGTTACATCTGTAGACGCGCCGTACTTTCCGGTTTTCTCATAGCCGTACATTGATGGTTTGAGGATTTTTCTCTCTTTGAGAATATTGGCAATATATGTAGGTCCCAATCCGCTTGCACATAATCTATAGATTTCTCTTACAACCTTTGCAGCTTCTTCATCAATTACAAGTTTAATTGATTTCTTGGAACCAATGGGTGTGCTTTCATCTCTTGCGTAGCCATAAGGCACTTGTGAGCTTACTCGTTCTCCACGTTCCGCTTTGAACTTGAAAACAGCACGAACCTTCTTTGATGTTTCCTTGGGATACCATTCGTTAAACAGATTCACAAATGGTGCAAGGTCATTGCTTTCGACATTGTTTGAATCGTAATTGTCTTGAACAGCAATATAGCGAACATTATACTTCGGGAAAATGACATCTGTGTACATTCCTACCTCTAGATAGTTTCTGCCAAGTCTTGACAAATCCTTTGTAATAAAGTTCTTAACTCGACCTTCTTCCATCAACTTCAACCCTTTCTGGAAATCCGGCCGGTCAAAGTTTGTGCCAGAGTAACCATCGTCTTGCAGGAACACTAAATTTTCAAAGTTATTGTCTTGAGCAACTTTCAAGATAATCTTTTTCTGATTTTCTATACTGTTGCTTTCACCTTCAAGCGCATCCTCTCGTGATAATCTGCAATATAATAGTGTTAAATCATAATCTTGGTTTGACATTATTCTTTCCCTCCTTCAAAGTCAAACCGATTGAGAGTATTGTGAGTAGATATTTCACAACACCACAATACTCTAAACCGATTGAAAAGTCCAGACTTTTAGGATACTTTGTCTATATTATCCTGAATATCTATTGTTATCAGTCTTCGTATATGGTCCTCAACCTTTTTCTTTGAGTTTATATCGAAAATTGAATTTACAATATAATTCATATTACCAACATGAGTTTTCCTTGTTTTTACCATTACGTTATCGGTGATACTATATGAATATCTCCGTCTAACCGATGTGGCAAGTTCGGGATTATACGCTCCGTCTATATCTATAGCAAAGTCTTCATTAAAGCCTAATGGTATTTCTTTATTTTTCATGTAAAAATCTCCCTTCGGTTAAATGAATAAATATTAAATACTTTTTATTGCCTTAATGAATCTCCTTTCTATAGATTTTTGACCGCCTTTAAAATAATATAGGCAATAATCGTGTATTATCTTGATGCTACACTTGCCTCTGGTTACATTTCCTAAGCCCCGATCCTGCTCGACCATGACCTCGTATTTTCAAACAGTTAAATCGCTCGTCCTCGAAAGAGGAGTCTTGGCGCTCGCTGTGTTGTATAACTCACCGTGCAAGCTATTAAATTTTCAAGGTTCAATTCATCTTTCACTTTATCTTGCGAGAGTTTATTCTCGTTTGAAAAGTTTTTCTTGACATTACTTTGTTTTGTCTGTATAATTTAATTAAAGTCAGCAAACAAAAACAAATGTAATCTCTTGAACAACTTTATTCTAACATAGTTTAAATATTTTGTCAAGCGATTAAAAATAAAAATATTTAATCAGTTGGATTTGAGAAAGGAAATACTATGAGCTTTAATATTATTTTCAAAAAAAGGTTTGTTTCGTTGTCAATTGGGAATTCATTAATAGATGAAATCCTCGGCAATTTCACTTGTAAAATTGCCGCAGGAGAGTGGGATAGTTTTATTTCTCTTGGGTTGATAGATAAGCCTGATGAAAGTCTTACGGATCTTGCTAATATTATTTTAGGACATTGCTTTAAATCAAAAGTTCAGGCAACAAAAATATCTGCTTATGCTGAAATGGTAGAGAAATATGGTTCTGAAACGGATACATATGTTATCAGAAGAACTGTCCTTCCGCCTGCAAAGAAAAGAATGATGGCTGAAATTGCAGATATATATACAACAGATTCTTTAGAGGATTTAATATTCCTTGAGATGCTTTATGCAGCTGAACAGAATATGCATATATCAAGGTGTAAAAATTGCCTTAGGTATTTTGCATCGGCATACTCTGGTGCTGATTATTGCGATCGTGTAAATTCAGAGGGTAAGACCTGCAAATGGACCGGCTCCAAAAAAACATACGCTTCAAATATAAAAGCAGATGAAAACTTAGTATTATATGAAAAAATTTATCAGTCTCTGCAATACAAGAGACGCAGGACAATGGATGCAGAGATGTTAGAAAAGTTGAATTTTAACATTCTTGTATTAACTAAATGCAGAGCAAAATATAAGAGCGGTGAACATTCTGCAGAAAAGTTTTTAGAAAAACTAGATGAAATCAAAAACAGATTTTAATTATTTTATAATTTTCCTAGGCATTGCATTCTCTTGCAATGCCTTTAATATTTCCTTATTTTGCATTAAAAAGCAGACAGGGTGTAATTACCCTATCTGCGTGAGTTTGGTCTTTGAAGCCCTTTAAGCTCCTTTGTAGCTTGACCTTAAAATCGATTATATAACGAGGAAGAGGATAGGCGGATTTCGCCTATCCTCTCGTGATTTTATTCCATTGTTCCGACCATTTTGTTTATGTCTCCGTCCGAGTCTACGATGATAGTTTGGGTTTTGCTTGGAGCCACATAGCCGAATCCGTCTATGTAGGTCTTATTTTGTTCTTGTATTAGTTCATTTCGTATTTTAGTTTCCTCATCTGTGAGATAGCAGGTGTCCTTGCGCATAATTTCGTCATTCGGATTTATGGGTTCCTGTGGGTTAGGTTCCCACTTAGCGTAAAGTACATCAGGCTTTGTGAATTTGAATGTTGTTACCTGATTCTGCTTTGTTCGTGGGTCTGCGAACCATCCCTTGAATGTATAGCCGTATTTTGTAGGGACATAACTCTCTAAGCTGACGCTCTCGCCATATCTTTTGGTTATTGGCCTGATAAAGCTGCCGCCATCCGATGCGAATTGCAAGGTTACATTTCCTATGAATTCAGTTTCGCTATCGAATATAAGCTGATTTCGCCTCATCTGCCAAGGTGCAGCCGATGCCGTTTGTGTCAGCAGCATTGTTACCGCCATTGCCGTACATATTATTTTCTTCCTCATAAATTTCATCCTTTCATTTTGGGCATAAAATTAACGACATACTCGAATCTCATTCATCGAATATGTCGTTATCATTTTCAAAACATTCTATAAAGAACCTTGCTCCTAATTTGAAGCCTTTTATAAATGTTTGACATTCTGTTATTTGTATCATTTCATCGTAGCATGATTTGACCTTATTAAATAATTCTTTTTCCTGCTCATTTAAGTTTTTGAGCAGTTCTTCTTCGTTTTTGGTAAGCAACCTGAACACCTTATCAAACTTCCGTTGACTTTGAAATGGTCTTTCCATCGGATTTATATTCCCATACCAGAATTCTTCAATCACTTTCATCTTATTTCACCTCCTATGACACAAACACTACCACAGAAAGTATTGGAAGTCAACGAAGGAATTTTAAGAATTATTATTTTCTAGGGCAATCAGTAATTGTTGTAAAATTGGCAGTAGATGCTGATACATAATGGAAGAAATCTTGGCTGTGTCTCCTCTATGAGCAAGGTTGTTTCTCGTTTTTATTATATCAAATAAAATTTCTTCTGACAGATTAAGTGTTTTTTCAAAAGAATGATATTCTTCGATTCCTATATGTGTAAGATATTGTAGTAAGTTTTTATCCTTTGAACGTTTTCCATTAATTTTTTCTATTTCTTTATAATCTGAAGATTCAAAAATCAACTCAAATAAGTAATACAATAGCAGAAATCTAGATATATCATCATCCGCTTTTAAAGCATTAATAAAAGCAATACTCAAATCATTATAGAAACTATCACGCATAAGAGATGACTTAGGTAATTCAAAGATGTTCTCTTTTATCTTGGTGGATGTTTTTATTTCAATCATTCCGCAGCGTGAATTTATTGCAGCATCTCCATAATTTCTATTATCATCAGAGTAATATCGTTTAATATCCATTTCTTGAAAAGTAAAACCTTTAAAGCCACCATGTTGAAAGTGTTTAAATGCAAGGGCATAGTATAACGATAATTCTTCGCAAAAATTGCTTACGATTAGTCCAACTTCGTTTTCATCTTTATATTCTGGAATTATAATTTCCACATTCCATTTTATTTCATTCATTTCTATATCATTCTTTATTGGGTGGATTTTCTGCATTTGTATCTTTTCTACAAACGAATTTTTAATATAACACTTTTCTTGGCAATAGAAGTCACAATCAATATCAAAATAATTCTCATTATACCCATAATCAGAATGTGTTTTCTTAAGAATAATCGGAACTTCTATTTTCGTATGTTTTTTGTTGCAATAATCATCGTATATTTTCATTGATATGTCTCCAAGTATTGAAATTACATCATAAAAGTTGTAAACGATTTTTATCAATATTGAATTGGCTTTTTAATAATTGTTCTATTTTCGCTGACAATGAAACCAATTCATCATTGTATTTGTCAAAAGATCTTCCAGAAAAACAACTTTCAACTAGCCCAAATAAAGGGATATTAAGTTCAAAACAGTCTTCTTTAATACAAAAACCATCTGTGTCGGTAAACGAATAATGCATCATACATCCTCTAAACCGACTATTAAAAATGCAATGGGATTCATCAATTAGTGTTTTTATATCTTGAACAACATCATCGTTTATATGTGAACAGAGCTTGTTTAATCCACATATGCAATAATAGCAAGAGATGTATCTTAATCTAAACAACCACAAATTATCATGTGGGAGAAGTGTTGATAGTGTGTTGTTAATAAAACCTATGAAACTAATTAGATGTAAAATATATAGTCGCACATCCTTATCATATTGGTTATTCCAAAAAGCATCCTTTTTATTTGTGTTTAAATCCAAATAGTATATGGGGTGCATTTGATTTAATGTTAAATCATCATCAGGGAAGGTATCATTTAAACCATTGAATACGGAAGATAGTGCACGTCCTAATTCATATCCTAAATTATATGATTTTTCATTCTCATCATTTCCCGGTATATTATCAAAATCAAATATCGAAGCCAAATGTTGCGTGTTACCTATGACATTTCCTGATTCATCAAAGTAAATACCAATATTTAAATGTATGTTTAGCTTAGATAACGCTTTAAAACGTAGTAATCCTGAAAAATGAGCATCTTGAATTTCATCTGCTTTTGAAAAGGTTTTTGATGTTTTGCCATATCTATCTATAAATCTTTTCAAACTATTACGCATATCAGAAAATATCACATTATATGGGCTTTCAAATAGCTCAACATTAATAACATTTTGAATCTCCATGCACATAAGTGCCAAATATGGCATAATGCACATAGATAGAACTGAATTTCTATTTGATTGAAAAAGCTTTAGATAACTATCACAATCGTTTTTTATAATTTTCAAAGTGCAGAATTTATCAAATTTAGAAATATCCATATGATCTTTTTACTGCTCCTCATTTCTGTATTTTGTTGAAATATTCGCACATACACTTATCCAATAATCTTCAATTCTTTCTGATTTAACATTATGATTATCAAGACAGTCTTTTATGTTGCCACCGGTAATACCAGTTCCATGCATTTTAAGGACTGCCTCTTTTTGTGTCCAGAGCTTTGTAAATTCGGACGCTTTATCAGAACTATTCTCAATTTGTTCGAGTTCTTTTTCATTGCAAACTCTTTTTGCAACATCCGGATCGTATTTTCCAATCTTTTGAATATCAACTCCGATGGGTTTATTGGACACTGCACATGCAACATATTCTCCCGAATGGCTTATATTAAAATGAACATTGGGATAATTGAGCAGATATGGTTTTCCGTATTCTGTATAAGCAAATTCTTGTTGTGCAATATCAATACCAAAAGTTTTCTTAATAACTACTTTTGCAAGAATTTCAACAATAAGCATATTGCATGCATTTTGTTGTTCTTTTTGTTTAAGGATGCGTTTCTTTTTGGCAACGGAAACAACTTTTAGAAAAGATGAAAAGTTCTCCTCGACAATATTAACATTAACCTTGCATAAATACACAACGATCACGGATTTGTCGCCTTTTTATTATATAGTTTTTCTATGTGCGATACATCTGCTCCGCTTAGAATTGAGTTTATTTCTTTAGCTCTATCAATTTTTCCAAGTGCCTCATAGAAATTACGCTCGTGAAATTTGTGGGCAAGAAATGTCGTGTTGAATGTATTAGCTATTTCAAAACAACGAAATGCACGTTTTGCAAGTTTTGCTCTTTTATTTGAAAGGAGATACCTATATGTTAAAATTTCACCTTCTTTGTAATATGCATCAATAAGTTTAGAATCAATTCTTTTTAGATGTTCAATTTGTGATTCTGATTTATCCAGCCAAGCCGTTGCCTTTTGTATTTGCTCGTCTGAAAAAATAAAATTGCATAATAATTTATCGCGCTCCTTTGAAATACCAAGTATATTCTGAGCTTGTTTAATATATGCCGAAGCAAGACAAAGTCTTGATTTATAGTTATAAGGATCTATTTCTACCGATTCTAAATATTTTTTTAAGGCCTCTTCAAGATTTCCATTTCTTTCATAAGCTATACCTAGATTTTTAACGACAACAGCATTGTTTATAGTGTTTTTACTTGCCAATTCACAGAAATAAAGAGCGTTTTGTCGCCAATCGTCCATTTCGGATTGATATTTTGTTTGATTGTTTGCAAAATCATACATTTTAATATATATAAAGCCTATCATATTATAAATATCTGTTCTTTGTGCCAATTCTGTATCATATTCTAAGGCTGATATATATCTATCAATCGCTTGTTTGAAGTGCTCAAATGCTAAATCTCTTTTATTATTGCCATAATATAATTTCATAGCTTTAAAATATAAAAAGTCGCCATAACGATAATTAATATATCCGCTAATAAAATTGTTTTGTATAGCATAACTCTTAAAAAATTTAGGAGATGTCTGAAGAGATGATTCTTTAGCTTTTAATACATTTTCACAATGTTCAATTCCTTGGTCAACAAACAAATCCATTTTCATATAATTATTATGTTTATATAAATTTCGCAGTTTAGTATAAGAGTGCTCAATTAAAATAGCATTTAGTACGAATTCATACTCAATTGCATGCACATCCATAATGTTAATTTTTTTATTAAAATAATAGGAAGAATTGTCTACTATGTCGAAAGATTTACAGAGATATGCAGTTTGCAATTGTTTGTTTTTGTACAAATCACAATCGAACCCATCAATTGTAGTCTCAACTCTTGATGCTAATTCATCCAAATCATCTTTTTTTAGAATATTGTAAACATTAAGTCCTACCCAGACGGATATAACTATACCAAATAGACCTATCAACAAATCCATTGATACTTTTAAATCGTTGTTGACCAATTTCTGAATTTCTATAACTATTTCATTCTTTAAATTTTCATCTATAATAATTTGAGAGTCTTTTAAATTTGAAAGAACTTTTATAATCCCTTGTTCATATTCATAGAACATTTGACGTGTAGAAAATTGGTTATAAATAACAAACCCTGCTGTCATTATAGGGATAAGCAAAGCCAATGTTTTTAGAATTACATTAATAGTATTGTTCTTTTTCATTTTCACACCTCCAAATACCCAATGTTTCTAAAATATTCAATATATCTCTTTATATAATCAAAATCAATATCAGACCATTCAAAGCCAAGTTTTCTTAAATACTCGACAGTAAAATCATTTTCAATACGGATGTTACTATCATAGTTAAGTTTATCGTCTTCATCCATATCATTGATAAAGGTTTCGAAGATGTATTCTGTTCCACTTTGTTTTGCTGTGCTTCTTAAAACCTCTGTAAATGTAGTGGCATCAACAACTTTCATATCAATTCCGCACTTTTTAAAGCATTCTAAAACCTTGTCCATATACATAACCTTGATACTGTTAATATGGAACACTGTTTGCTCTGTGCTAAAATGTCTTGCAATTGCCATAACCGCACTCGCAGCATCATCAATAGGGGTAAATTCCAGATACAAATCCATAAGATATTCAGGGAATATTCCTAAATCTAAAATTGCTTTCATTCTATTTAAAAATGCATTAGATTCGTGATTTTTCTGGAACTTGGCATCTTCGAGTCTGTTGGTCAGATTACCCATACGCATGATGTTTGCTTTAAGTCCGGTTGACATTTCTTCAAGAATTGTTTTCTCAGCCTCAAACTTACTTCTTGCGTAAACATTTTCAAGAGGTTGTTCAATGTATAAACTACTCTCGTAAAAATGCTTTTCTGTATCACTGATATATCCGTCAAATTCATCACCGAAGCTGTTGCCGGACACACTCAATGTAGATGTATGAATGAGTTTTGCATCTGCTTTTTTACAAAAAGCAATCAGATTTTTTACTGTTTCAACATTGGTTTCATAAAAATATTTGTATGAACCGTAATGCTTAACACTTGCAGCGGTGTTTATAACGGTTTTGACATTCTTAATCAACTCATTATACTCTTCATTTGATAAACCAAAGTTTTCTTTCTGCAAGTCGGAACAAAGTACAACAATTCTCTCTGAATTAACATACTTATCTCTAAAGTAAAATTCCAATAAATTAGTCAGTCGTTCTTTTGCTGTCTGCTTGTCCGCTCCACGCACAAGACAATATGCAATACCATTATCGTTGTCAAGAAAATCTGCCAAAATATGCATACCTAAATATCCGGTTGCACCTGCAAACAATGTATTCCCAACCTCGCATTTTGTCGGTACAGACACATTATCCAATGTGTTCTTTTTAAGCACCTCGTTGATTTGTGAAAAGTCTGAATTTTTAAAAGATATTTGCTCTTTATCATCATTTTCTATGTATTCGCAAAGACCTTTAAGGGTGGGGTTATCAAATACTGCCTGTAAGTTGAAATAGATACCCTCACTGTGCGCCTTTGATACAAATTCAATTGCCTTTAAACTATCTCCACCAAGGTCAAAGAAATCATCATTCAGTCCAACGGGTGAATAATTTATAACCTTTTCCATAAGTTTAGCAAGTTCTTTTTGAATTTCTGATTGAGGTTTTACGAATTCAACCTCATTAGATATATTTGTTAAATCTATTTCGGGCAATGCCTTTCTGTTAATCTTCCCACTCGGAGTTAAAGGCATTTCAGGAAGAACAGTAAATATATGGGGCATCATATATTTAGGGAGTTTTGATAAAATTGCAGATTTAATATCAGCAATATTAACCGGTGTCTGTTCAGTGTAGAAAGCACATATAAGCTGTCTTCCGCTTGCGTTTTTGCGTACTACAACAACTGCCTGTGAAACACCCTCCACAGAATCTATTGCACTTTCAATTTCACCAAGCTCTATCCTAAGACCTCTTATCTTAACCTGAAAATCATTTCTTCCTACATAGGCGATTTTTCCATCTTCTCGCCAGTATGCAAGGTCTCCAGTTTTATATAATTTACCCTCTCCAAAGGGATTATCTATAAACTTTTCTGCAGTCAGTTCAGGTCTGTTTAAATAGCCTGCACCAACTCCGTCTCCTGCAATGCAAAGTTCACCAGTAGCACCAATAGGTACAATGGCATTTGATTTATCAACTATATATATTTGTGTATTTGCTATTGGCAAACCAAGAGTTATATCATTTGTTTTAGAAACATCTGTTAAAGTAGAATATATAAGAGTTTCCGTTGGTCCGTATACTGTATAAATCGTGATAGAATCATTGTATTTTCTTACAGTATCTAATAATTCAGGAGTAATAATTTCCCCGCCGACAACATAACAATTGATGTTTTTCACAAACTCCTTGTTTTTACTATTATTAATATAATTCAGCATCTTAGTAGGTGTCGCCCAAAACAAACAATTCTTATATTGTTTCATCATTTTCTCAAATTCACTTTGAACAAATTGCTGTTCTTCACTTGCAAGAATGCAAGGCTTTCCAGAAACAATAGAAAAAATTGTATCCATTTCAAACACGTCGAATGTAATTATATTAATGGCTATGATGCTATCAATATTACTTAAAAGAAATTGGTTCGAGTATATGAAGTTTACCATGTTTTTATGCTTTATAGCTGCGCACTTGGGTGTACCCGTAGAACCAGAGGTGTGTAATATACAAAAATTATCATCAGAAGAAATATTGTTTATAGGACAACTTTCTTCAAAGGATAAGTAATCTTCGATGTTTCTATCTGTAATCAACAATTTTGAATTACTATCTTTAACCATAAAGTCAATTCTATCTTGTGGGTAATTAGGGTCAAGCGGCATATAGGCTGCGCCCACTTTTAATACTCCTAACATTGTGGCTATCATCAAACTGTTTCTTGACATAGAAAAAGCAACCGTATCATTTGGTTTTATTCCGTTTCTAATTAAACCATTTGCAATTCTGTTTGACAGTTTATTTAATTCTTCATAAGTAAGAGTTTTATCACAAGCAATAACAGCAGTCATATCTGGTGTTTTCGAGACTTGTTCCTCAAACAACTGATGAACACACTTATCCTTCGGGTAGTCTGCCTTTGTATCATTGAAATCACATAAGAGAGTAGTTTTCTCTTTGTCAGATAAGATATCAAGTTCAGTTATTTGTTTGTCTTCATTTATAGCATCAAAAAGAAGATTGAATATATGCTCATGCATTCTTTCAATTTCTTTTTCTGTAAATTTCTCAACTTGATAATCATAGTGAATTTTTAAGATACCCTCACTATCACGGTCATCAATATGCATCTGCAAACTTTCCGTCTGCATACCATTGCAGTACCACACACTTTCAAAATCTGTGTCAATTCCAGTGAATTTTGCATTCTGATAACTAAGCATAACATCATAAAGGTTTCCTGAAAAATCAAATTCATGGCGGAGAGTTTCAAGTACTTCGCCATAGTTGAATTTTTGATGTTTTATAATGCCAAAAAGAGTTTTTGAAATTGCTCTTAAATTCTCAGAAAAAGTTTTTTCATTATCAAGTTCCATTAACACCGGAGCGGTATTGATAAACATACCCATAGTGTTTTTCTCTTGGGCATTAGTACGATTTAAAATAGCGGTACCGATATAAAACTTTTCCTGGTTCATTTTGATTCTGTTTATATATGTACCAAGTGCAGTCATAAGGAGCATATAAACAGAGGTTTTATGCTCGTTTGCATAGTTTTGTATTTTAGCAGTTTTTTCTTCATCAACAAGAAAATGTTTTCTGTTTGAAACATAAGACTTAACTTGTTTGTCGCTTATGTATGTGATGTCATCGCATTTTTTGTACTGTTCTATATAATATTCTCTGTCTTTAGGGTAGCGTTTTCCATTGAAATAATCTTGTTCGGCTGGTATGTAGTCTAGATATGAATAGGCCTCCGGTATTTCACCGTTCGCAAGGGTATTAAACTGAGAACCGATTAAAGATAAAGTCCAGGCATCACTGATTATGTGATGCAATTTTACAAGTAAGCCATAGCCAGCATTTAACAAAATTACATTAATTTCGCAAAGAGAGCCATAAAAGTCCATCGGTTCTTTTGCATATTTTTCAGCATAAGAATTAAGCTCCTCTTTGTCTGCAAAGTGAAGCACATTGATTTTCTGTTCCTTATACTCTGAAACTGTTTGGAACGGAACACCGTCTGTTTCAGTTATTCTGATACGGAGTGCATCATTAAGACGATAGAGTTCATTTACTGCATTAGTCAGCACAGAAATGTCCTTTTCTCCTTTTATAACAATACTACCGCAGACATTGGAAATGCTACCGCCTGCGTATTTTTCCATATCGTATATTAACTTTTGAGGTTTTGTTAAATGGTACATAGTCGTTCCTCATTCCGTAAAAGTTGTATATAAATTGTTTTTAACTTAATTAAAAAGTGCATAACCCGTGTTTTTAGAGCTATGCACCGAAAAACGCACTAACTCTGACATAAGGTTGCTATACACTTACATATCTTCACCACAAAGTTTAGATCGTCAGAGTGTACGCTTTTACCTATTTAGCGTACACCTTGTGGTGAACAATTATACTTACCCCATTTTAATGTAAGTATATAGCATAACAATTATAGCACAAAAATTTTCCTTTTTCAATGATTTTGGAAAATTTACGGCATGATACTAAAATTTTTTTGAAATTATTTTTTTGAATATCTAATAAAGACGAAATTAAAGATATTATCAGCCATTTGGAAATACTTTGGAAAAATAGCATCTAATATTATTAGAAATATCACAAATGAAAAGAGGTTGTATTATGATTCTAATTGTTTTAGGACTTGCTTTGATTATAATGATTTTGATAATTACAATATGTATGTTGTGTAAGCCTGATGTGGTCGACTTACATATTGAAGTGATTCGTCCTTGGAATTTCTTTATTAGGATAAAAAAGGACAAGTTGTCATAAGAAGATAGTAAAAAGGTTGTACCCAACAAGGCACAACCTGATTAAAAAATTATTTTTCTGTTCTTTGAAAAAGTCCTTTCCACGCATTTTTATTATAGTATCCATTTTGCCAGAACGGTGTTAATGTGTATGTCGGTACGTTGAATTCAAAAATTACAGTTTGTTGAGCATCATTATATCCTAAAGAAGCGTCCTGAATACGTTCTTCGGTCCAGCGTGATGTATATGTCCCATCTTCTTGTAATTTAGATGATTTTTGAACCTGATAACCGATATCTTTTAACATTGTGTGAACTATATCACGTTCTTCCATAGTTGAAAAAACTGTTGAAGTATCAGAAAAAATCTTGTTAGACAGATCTTGCTCAAAAACAATCTCTACATTTTCTATTCCTAAATCTGACAATTTTTTTAATATGATTTTCTCGGACATCTTATTAAAACATATATAAGCAAGAATAATTTTTGATGATTTAATTAACTCTTTGCTTGATGGATCCAATTCTTTTGTATGTATTTCATCCGTTTCTCTCTCTTCAATAGGAACTCCCATAAGTTCCTGGAAAATTGATACAACTTGTTTTCCTGAATAAGCACCATCATCAAAAAAGACAATGCAACTTTTTTCAGGAGAATCGCTAGATAATTTTAATGCATCTGGTACAGTTTCGACAAAACGGAATTCACTCTTTTCAGCTATATCATTAAAATAATATGTTAATCTATTGGCGCTGTCAAAAGCTCCTCCTAATTTAACCATCAAATTATTTTCATACCCTTTTTGTAAAACCTGTTTTAAAAGTGCAGACCCTTTTTCAGAAAAGTAATCTCTATCAATAAAGGTTGCTTGTGCTAGAAGAGATAAAACACCGTTTAATAAATGTTTGATTTCATCTTTTGTACATGGTACCAACAAGAACTGTTTAAGATAATCAAATAGAGATTGCTCTGTCACTTTAGATCCTCTAACACCAGAAAAACTTTGGTATTTGGAAACTATATTTGAAAAAGTCCTACGATTATATAAATTTCTCACAATTCTATCGGGTAATAATACCAATGAATCTTTATAGTAATTTAGCTCGAATAGTTCCGATTTTGTCTTGGCAATTTGCTCACTTGTAAATTTTGCACACGTTGAGGAGCCTTCGTTAATCTTAATATTATACTTTGAAAACAAAATTTTTTCTAAAGCTATATACACTAAGTCTCGTTCAATTTGATCAGTCACCAAATAATATTGTTTTTGGCGGTTTTCTTCACCAAAAGTAGGCGTTTCTTTAAACACCTGTGAAGACATTTTGTATGGGGCGTTACCAAAGTCGATAGGTATATCATCTGACATTTCATTTTTCCAATTTGCTTCAATAAACATAAATATTGGTTGATGTTCTGGTTTTGCTTTCCCCAAATTTTGTAAAACCACATAATATTCATCAGTCAACTCTCTTAGAAATTCGGAATATGTTGTAGAAAAAGGATTTTCTATAACATTAGTAACAAAACTTTCATATATATAGTTGGGTACCGAATCAAGAATATCCTGAGAAAAACTTGCTACTCGTTTATATAAATTACGGTTTTTAATGCGCTTAATAATGTCTTGTGCATTTTTACATTTTGTATCATTTTGAAGGCTGTCTGGAATAATTATATCAACAAAGTGTTCACTTAAAGCACAATCATCCAAAGACATAATATAAGAGAAATCATGACTTTTTTCAGGTATTAGCTGAAAAATATTTTCACAAGCCTGTCTAAGCATTGATTCTGCAGTTAATTTTTTATGGTGAAAATAAATACTTTGATACAAAATTGAACGAGCCATAAATAACTGCCAAATCAATCTCTGTGCAGAATACTGTATAGCCATACTCTGATATGGGTAGTCTTCTTCGGAGTGATCATTCCAAACATTAGAAGGCTGGTAATTATTAATTTTTACAACCGTTATTTTATTTATTAATCTTCCAATATCCACTGCAAGAGGAACCTTAGTTGTACTTGAGTCTCTAGACAAATAATCCATGCGGTCTGCGTCGATTGCACCTTTAATAATCATAGAATATGGTAAAATACTTTTATCCACAGCTGTTCCGACAATTAAACCTGATATATAATCAATGAGAATATCTACTTCTTCAGATTTTAAGATTTTGGAATTATTCAGATGTTTTGCAGTTAATGAAAAAAATCTATGTACTTCATTTGAATTAACAAGCATAACACTTAACATTTCATGCAAAGATGCCCTTGTTGAAATTTGCTCGTTGAAGTAGGTAAGTGCTCCGGTTGTTTGTTCAATTCCATCATAATTTTTATTGTTAGTAAAAAACCTTTCTGAAACGTGACTATAAAACATATGTCCACTGTCGTGAAACAAAGCTGCTAATCTAACAACTTCCTCCATGTTAAATTTGTCCTTATTTGGAATTGCCTGTTTAAGATTACGAGTAATCATTTTAGACATTCTTCCTGCGATTTCAATAACTCCAATAGTATGTGCGAACCTACTATAATCAGCATTGCAATACACATAATGTGCAAAACCCAATTGTTTTATGTTTCGCAATCTTTGAACTAATGGACTATCAATTAAACATATTTCTACAGCACTAAGTTCCACCGTTCCCCATACATAATCAAAAATGTCTTTGGACTTAAAATTAAAGCCCAAAGACTCAATCTCGTCATTATACTGTTTTAAACAATCTGAAGAAAACTGGTTGACGCTTTGATACAAATCTTTACATTGTTCCGAATTAAAAATATCTATGAATCTCATTATCAAATCCCCGCATTTTCGTAATCAATTTCAGCACCTTCACAAAAAGCCTTAGAAAAACCTAATATCTGCTCACGTGAAATATCAAGATTATCTTGATCCAGGATGAAATTTGCACCTATTTCATCAAGTTTTATTGTCGCACTTATATAATGAGGATTTTCGAAAGACATCAAACTTCCGTTTTGTCTTGCAATTCCTTCTCTAAATTCAAAAAAAGTTCCACCCATAGGTTTCTTTAAAAACAACATTGACAATTCATTTGCATGGCTTCCAAGCACATTCCTATTAAGGTGAAAATACTGTTGCATGCTTTCGGCACCTCTGTAAAAATCATCATTGTCATAAGGAATTTCTGTAATTCCCAACTTTTTTAATCCTGCAAGAAACTTCATTATGAAAATCTTTTCACTCGAATACATCTCTGATACACCTCTAAAAATAAAATAAACCCAACGAGGGGTCATTTTATTTCCCTCGGTAGGAACTTATATCTGCCTACTTTCTTAGGTACTGCAATCTTCATATCCTATTTAAATTATATTCAAAATACTTAAATTTGATACTCAAAAAAATATGATACAGTGGTATTGTAACATATTTCCACCCAAATTACAAGGTATTTTTTAAAAATAGATAAATTTTTTCAAATTTTTAGGCTCATTTGAGTGGGATTGCCGACTGTTGATGTAATTATGATGAAAAGGTGGGATGTCAAGTGCTATTGTTACACAACAATCTAAACCTTGTGTGTTCTCTTACTTGCTTATCGCTACATCTCCAACTTGAAACCTTCATCTAAATCCTCACTTTCTTCGTATGGTTCGTTGTTGATATCTTCTACCTTGTCAGGTTCTTCTATCGGGGTTTCGGTTATGTCCTCATCTTGCTTTTTGCTCTTCGCTATAAGTGCAGCCGCAAGACCTATGGCACTACCTAATGTAAACCCAACATTTGAACCTGCATCCTTGGCATCGAGTTTCTTTTTCTTTTCTTCCGGATCATCGTCTTGGTCGTTATCCATCAGCGAAGCCACAGCTGTAAGAGTACCGACACCAACGTCGAGAATAATGTTGCCGCTCCTACCGATATCCCCAGGAACTTCCACAGGTGTTTCTCTAAATTGCTCGTCAGTTTGCTCAATTTCGTTGCCTCGGTATCCAGGGTTTCGGAGAATTTCGAAATATACTTGTCTCTCTCGTTCCCATCCTGTTGCAACAAATTCTCCATCTTCGCTACCGTCACTGCATTCGTTGATGTCAGGTTGCTCATGATACTCCGGTTCTCGTTCAGCAGATTCTGTAGCATCGCTTTCGACATATTCGATATCTCTGTTTTCGTAGCCAGAGTCTTTATTAGCATGTACAGCTCCGGTTGGAATTCTATCATATCCTGTATCATTTTCAGTTCCGTTGACCTCTGTTTCTCCGGTATGGAATATACTCTCAGTTCCACTTGGCTGTTGTCGTACTCCGTCATATTCCTCGAGTTCTTCTCCATTAATTCTTTCAGTTTGGAATCCATTTGTAAGTTGTTCTCTGATCTTAAACTCATTTTCAATTGCCTCCTTCAAAAATTTATCATGATGCAGTTTAATATCTCTGCACTTCATTCCGTTCGGACAAGTGAAAGTTATATTTTTTCTTTCATCTGTCCACCTCATTTCGTATCCTTGTTTTGCCATTTCTTTTGTAAATTGTTCACGGTTACCGCTTCGTTCCATCGCATATTTAATATCACTCATAAGCCTGAACTTCCAGCTCTGACCTTTTTCGGCAGCTCGGTATTCTCTTGTAGACATACCCTTGCGGCCTTTTTGATAAGGTGGAAGTACAGAGAGGTTATGACTTTTGCAAACCTCGTCATTTAAATCTCGCAGAGCTTTGAGAGAGTTGGGTGATAAATGAAGCTTTGTACCGTTCTTAAAATTTACAGAATTAACAACAATATTTGAATGTAAATGAGGTTCATCCATGTGTGTACAAACTAAAACTTCATGCCCTGGCCATGCTTTCTTTACGAACTCAATCGCTACCTCATGCGCCTCTTCAGGTGTGATTTTTTCTTCGGGAGAAAACGATTGAGAGAAGTGATAAAAATTAACTCCTCTCTCTTGATGATATACTGCCTTGGTTGTCATAAATTCAGTGTAAGCATTTTGAGGGACACAGTTCACTCCGGTGATAAGTTTTCTACCTGAATTTATATCAAAAGTTTTCTTCTCCTGAAGACAGTAATTGATGAGTCCGCGCATTGCACTCGGGCTTTGTTTGGTTGAACGAATTGCAACTAATATTGCCATCAATTTCTCCTCCCAACGTCACCTATTCGTTCAGTTAATTTTTCAATTGCATCGATAAATTCACAGAAGTTATACGACGAAAAAACCTTAGAATTTACCTTTGTTGTAAGCTGATTAATATTGTTTCCGATGCGCTTGAGTTCTAACAAAAACGGTTGCATATTAACCGGAATAAATATAGGTGTTTCGAGAGAAAGTCTGACTATATAATCTGTGGTAGAGAGGCCTGCTTTTTTAGCACGCTTCTTTATATATTGCTTTTCTTTCTCCGTAACTCTTATCGTCAATGTCATATCTCTTCTTCTGTTGTCTTTCATATAAATCTCTCCTAACTTAAAAATATAGTAAGTGGGGCCGGGCTTCTGCCCGAGAAAAAAGCGCCTTCAGGGAGGCGCTTCGCGGCAGGCAGACAGCCGGACGCTATGCTTGCCCCAGACCTAAGTCTGGGAAATTCTCAAATTATCGGCCCGAGAATTTTCGCGAAAAAATTTGAAACGTTGTTTCAAATTTTTATGGGATATTGGAATAAGAATAATTAATTATCCGTCACCATATTCCATTCTGACAATTTCATCTGCGGTATAACGCAATGCATTATACAGAGCTGTAACGATATAAGGAACAGGACTTCTGACTTGAATTTCAACCTTACCATTAACCATTTTCCTCGGCATATTGTTATCGACATAGACGATATGCTCGTAGCTGATATTTTCCAGCCGTTTACGAACAATTTCACGAGGAATGGTTTCACCGCAGACTGAAATTGATTCTGAATTAAACATAATTTCAATCGCAGTTTCATAATTCTTTTTCGATAATCCTTCAAGTTCATATGTTTCTGCCTGATCCATCACATCTTCTATTGATGATAGATGGTTATTAATAAAATATTTATTATTTATATTTGAGTATTTATTGTAGTCGTCTTGCACACAACCCTCATTCATTTCACAACAATAGGGTAGGTCATCAGGCACACAAGAGGTCGTACTTGAAACAACCTCATCAGGTTTTTCTGCGACCTGCATAGTGGTCTTTTCACACACCACATATAAATTGGAACCGGCGCTGCCATCTTCTTTTGTTCGGTTAGTCTTTTTAATAATTCCAAGTTCAATCAAATGCTTGATGGCATTCTTTGCTTTTGTTTCGCCTATACCGATTTTTTCAGCAATCGTATTGTATGATGGAAAGCAAATGCCATCGTCATCGGACAACATTAGAAGATAGCAAAGCACTCGAAATTCATAGGTATCAATCTCTGTATTAGTTATATGTTTGTTTAGTATAATCGTAAAATTTTCAGTATATAGTTTCATAAAAAATTCCTCCATTTCGCAAATAAAAAAGCCGCATCATTTCGATACGACTTAATCAAAGTTATTAAATTAAAGTGCGATAGAGGAACAGTAACTTCGTATAATTCTGTTTTCAAAACTTGAATATCACCAGCGATTTTTTGCAAAGAAAAAAGGCACAATTATTATAAAAAATAACTGTACCTTTACGCTGGTGCGCCAGAAAGGACTTGAACCTTCACGTCGGGGACACTAGATCCTAAGTCTAGCGCGTCTGCCAATTCCGCCACTGGCGCAGATATTAAATTTTAGTTGTTAGCATTTACACGAGCCGTACTTCGTTAGCAAACCTTCAGGGACTTGAACCTTCACGTCGGGGACACTAGATCCTAAGTCTAGCGCGTCTGCCAATTCCGCCACAGGCGCATATTAAGTTTTAAATTACGCTTGACGCGGAAGTTGTCAGACAAGTCTGCCAGCGACTCACTTTGTTCGCTGCATAATCTCTGTCAACCAATAAAACAAGCTATCGCATGGTTTTCTTGGGACATCGAAAAAATTCCGCCACAGGCGCATATTAAGTCTTATTCCTAACTTAACAACGAATATTATTATAACATATAAAATAATAAATGTCAATAGTATTTTTACAATTAATTTAAAAAATATTTTATAAAAACTATTGACAGATAAGTCGGAATATGTTAGAATATAAACATGTTTGCGGGAGTGGCTCAGTGGTAGAGCGTCACCTTGCCAAGGTGAACGTCGCGAGTTCGAATCTCGTCTTCCGCTCCAAAATAAAAATCCTATCTTTTTGATAGGATTTTTTTATTATTCATTTATCACCAAACAATTACTACTCATCACACACCAAAGCACTTATTTTATCGTAATATTCAGGGAATTTCTTTTTTAAATTTATCGGTTTCATTGTTGTATCACAAAAAGCATGAGAAGTCTTTCCGGTAGTTAATGTTTTTCCGTCCGAAGTCCTTTTTACCTCATATTCAAATGTACATCTTACAACTCCCATAGACTTTAATCTGCAAAAAACTTCTACATCCTCGTCATATCTGGCACCCTCAAAATATCTTGCACCTGTTTCAATCAAAGGTAAGTATATACCGTCTTTTTCCATTTTGTCATAGCTTAAGCCTATCATTTTTATAAAATCGCCTCTTGCAACCTCAAACCATGGATAATATCTTGAATGATGAACTATTCCCATTTTATCAGTTTCAGAATATCTTACGGTTATTTTTGTTATACTTTCCTTTTTCATTTTATTTCCTTCCTTTATGTAATACATATTTTAATCTCTTTATTACAATACTATATAAAAAATAAAATCGGAGAATAATATGCCTAAACTCAAATTAATCATCCTGTCCTTTAATTTATATTTCTATGGACTTTATCTTACCTTTTTAAAAAAGGTTGTTTCAATTCCAATAAAAAAAGATG
>JAZNOU010000001.1:0-85373 GCA_045589295.1 Clostridia bacterium | reverse complement strand
CTGAATATAGTTTGTCATCTTGGCTAGCTCCTGTAGTAGTTGATTCATTAAGTCTGCTTGATTCTCGGCTATCATATCGTTCGTTGCCAATGCCGTTATCATTTCGTACAGCTTCGGTTGAAATTCTACCATATCCTTCATCAGTTGTATCTCGATTGACCTCTGTTTCTTTGGTATGGAGCATATCTCCACTTGATAAGTCTGTTGTGCGAGTTCTTCCAAATTCGAAGAGTTCCTCTTGATTAATTCTTCCATCGAAAAGTTCTTTTGTGAGTTGTTCTCGTATCTTGAATTCATTCTCAATCATCTCCTTTAAAAATTTATTATCGTGCAGTTTAATATCTCTGCACAGTTTTCCATTTGGACAAGTGAAAGTGATATTTTTTCTTTCATCTGTCCACCTCATTTGGTATCCTCGTTTTGCCATTTCTTTTTTAAATTGATTTCGATTACCGCTACATTTCATAGCATCTTGAATATCACTCATAAGTCTGAACTTCCAGCTTTGACCCTTTTCTGCAGCACGATATTCTCTTGTTGAAATACTTCTGCCACCTTTTTGATAAGGTGGTAGCACAGAGAAGCCATGACTGATACAAATTTCATCACTAAGATCTCTTAAAACTTTTATGGAATTGGGCGTAAAATGTATCCTAGAACCGTTTTCAAAATTCACAGAATTAACAACAAAATTTGAGTGTAAATGAGGTTCGTCCATATGTGTACAAACTAAAACTTCATGCCCGGGCCAAGCTCGTTTAGCAAACTCAATTCCTACTTCGTGTACTTGTTCAGGTGTGATTTTTTCTTCAGGAGAAAACGATTGAGAAAAATGATAGAAATTCACACCCGTTTCTTTATGATAAACTGCTTTTGTTGTCATAAATTCTGCATAGGCATTTTCGCCAATACAATTAATTCCGGTGATTAATTTTCTTCCTGAATTCACATCAAACGTTTTCTCTTTCCTCAGACAATAATTGATGAGACCACGCATTGCGCTTGGGCTTTGTTTTGCTTCAGGAATTACATTTACTGTTGCCATTAATATCGCCTCGCAATCTCTCCAATGCGATCATTTAATTTGTTAATCGCACTGATAAATTCTTCGAAATTATACGAGTAAAACACCTTTGCGTTGACCTTCTGTGTCAGTTGATTAATGTTGTTGCCGATGCGCTTAAATTCTAATAAAAATGGTTGCATATCGACGGGAATATAGATGGGTGTTTCATTGGAAAGTCTGACCATATAATCTGTAACACTTAGATCTGCTTTGTCTGCACGCTTTTGAATATATTGTTTTTCTTTCTCAGTAACTCGTATTGTTAATGTCTTATCTCTTTTTCTTTTTGACATTTATATTACCTCCTTCATCAAAGTGGGTCCGGGCTTCTGCCCGAATAGTGTGCCGTCAGGGTGGCACAACGCGTCAGGCGGACAGCCGGACGCTATGCTTGCCCCAGACCAAGTCTGGGAAAAATCTCAAATTCTCGTGCCTGATAATTTTCAGGGATATTGGAATAAAAAAATAATTGATTTTCAAATCTCTGTGAGAGAAGCTAATCAATTAGATCATCGTTTTATGTTATTGCTATATTATTCTTTTCCAATAACCCTTTTGTTTTATTAACTTAGTATTATTTGTAGCCGTTTTTTACACCACCTAAGTCAAAAAACAACCACCATTTATTCAAGAACTTTGTTGGTTAACCGATAGAGATTGGATGTTAAACATCCGTTACTCTTTTTGCGATTAACTTTGATTATGTAACCTGACTCAACCAACTTGGGTATCGCATTTTTAACAGTTGTTAAACCAATACCTGTATCTTGATGTATGGTATCAAGAGAAGGGAAGCAGGAGTTGTTATTCGCTGACCTCATACAAAGGTAACACAGAATTCTAAATTCATTCCCACTGATACTTTTATCAGTAATAATCTTATTGAGTATAGTTGTAAATTTACCTTTTAATTTCATCATTTGAAAATCCTCCATTTCTTAAAATAAAAAAGCCGCATCATTTCGATACGACTTAATAACTTATTAACATAAAGCCTTTTGAGCAAAAGAAAAAGTACAGCTATTTTTCAATAACTGTACTTATTTCTCTCTCAATCGGCTTTTTTCGGAAACATCCTTTTGAGAAACACACCTTAGGGAGTTGTTTTTTTTTATGCAATAAAAGAGAGTCGAACACCGAGGGGGCAAAAAGCGAATAAAAAAGTTGCCTGTGGCAAGTTTTTAAGCTTTTTGGTGCGCAGACGGGTACCGAAAGGCAAAGCTTTTCGGTCGTCAAGCAGAGCAAGGCGAAGCATTGCCTGCTCTTCATTCGCCCCATAAAAAAACAACTCCCATTAGGGAGTTGTTTTTTTATGCAATAAAAGAGAGTCGAACACCGAGGGGGCAAAATACAAATATTCCCTTGATTTTCCTGTGCTTTTTTAGTATAATGTTAGTGGCAATTTTGAAGGTGCTTAATTTTATTTATATAAACACTTTTTAAAAAGAGGTTAAAAATGGAGAATAATTTTTCTTATTTTAAAAATGACAAATGCGAATATTTTCCCTGTCACAAAGTAGATGGCAAACATTTTAATTGCTTGTTTTGTTATTGCCCTCTTTATGCACTGGGCGATAAATGCGGTGGCAATTTCAAATATACAGACGGTGGGATAAAGGATTGTTCAAATTGCGCTATTCCTCACAGTGAAAATGGTTATGATTATGTGACTTCAAAGTGTCAGGAAGTTATAAGGCTAGCTAAAAAATAATTTGTTTTAAATAGTACTTGGCGGGCAAATATCATAAGCCTGAGTTATATGGAGGTAGTAAATAGTGGACAGCTTAAAATTATCCTTTAATGCAATTTTGCCAATTTTTATTTTAATGCTACTGGGATATTTTTTGAAAAAAATAAAGATGACTGATAAGAAAGGGTTTGACACTATAAATAAAATGGTGTTCAAGGTCTTCTTGCCGGTGTTGTTGTTTTATAACATATATAAGACAGATATTGGAAGTGTTTTTGATATAAGACTTATCTGTTTTATTGTTGTGAGTGTTTTAGTTATTTTTGTGTTTGGATATTTTGCTGTAATGGCATTTACCCAGGATAATGCAAAAAGGGGAGTAATGCTTCAAGGCTTTTTCAGGTCAAATTTTGCACTTTTGGGACTCCCTTTAATTGGGTACATATATGGAGAGAATTCTGGTGGATTACCTTCTCTTGTTTTAAGTGTAGTTGTACCTTTGTTTAATGTTCTTGCTATCTTTACGCTGGAGCGTTTCTGTAAAGGAAAAAGCAAGCCGAATGTTTTGCAGATTTTAAAGGGAGTAGTTACAAATCCGCTTATTATAGGTTGTTTTGTAGGGTTTGTCTTTTTGTTGGCAGGGATAAAACTACCTAAAATACTGGAAAGTTCAGTTAAGGATATTTCTTCTGTTGCAACTCCGCTTGCAATTATTGTTCTTGGTGCGGAATTTGAATATTCAACAATTAAAGAAAGTGTTAAAGAAATTATAATTACTGTAAGCGCAAAGCTTGTTGTCGTTCCTTTTATTATGCTTTTGTCAGCCGTTTTGTTGGGATTTACGGGCGAAGCTCTTGCATGTATTCTTATTACGTTTGGTGCTCCTGTTGCAGTATCATCATTTTCTATGGTACAGCAGATGGGTGGTGACGAGCATATGGCGGCACATGTTGTTATTATGTCGTCTGCATTTTGTTTAATTACATTGTTTGGCTGGATTTTTGCACTAAGCTATTTGAATTTATTATAAATTTAAAAAATATATAAAGAGGGTGTTGTTATGTGGTTTATTTTAGCACTTTTATCAGCTGTGTTTGCGGCACTTACTTCCATACTTGCTAAAATAGGAATTGAAGGAGTTAATTCAAACCTTGCAACAGCGATAAGAACTGTTGTTGTGGTTGTTATGGCGTGGGGAATGGTGTTTTTGACAAATGCTCAAAAGGGGATAACCGAGATAAGCACAAAAAGTTGGATATTCTTGGTTTTATCAGGTTTTGCAACAGGAGCTTCGTGGCTTTGCTATTACAAAGCACTTCAGGTTGGTGAAGCATCTAAAGTTGTTCCGATTGACAAACTAAGTGTAGTTATTACACTTGTTTTAGCATTTATATTTTTACACGAGCAATTTACAGCAAGATCATTGCTCGGCTGTATATTGATAGGGCTTGGAACACTTGTTATGGTTTTATAGTACAAATTACGAAAGGTATGGATAGTTATGACACAAAATCTTTTGGAAAGAATAAATTTTCTTGCAAAAAAATCAAAAACAGAGGGGCTTACAGATAGCGAGAAAAAAGAACAGCAAGAACTTCGCACCCAGTACATAAAAGAGTTTCGTCAAGGGGTTACAAATACTCTTCAAAACGTTTATATAATGGATGAAAAAGGAAATAAAACAAAACTTGAGAAAAAACAATAATAGAATTGTAATAAAAAATCACCCTCCGGGGTGATTTTTTGCAACATAAGATAGTAATTGCATTTTTTGTAGAATTATGTTACAATATCTTTGAATGTATTAAGGGGTGGTTATATGAGAAAATGGGGAGACAGATATGACGCAAAACGAGTGCGTGATATTGACGGAGTTCATCATTATATGGCATATCTAATGCCCAAAAGATGTGATGCAGAGGTGTACATTAATGAAACACTTGATATTACCGAGCTTTTAAAATATATTGAAGAAAAAAATGCAAGCGGTGAACGTAAAGTTACTATGTTTCACTGCCTTATCGCTGCGGTTGCAAGAACAATCAAAATGCGTCCGCTCTTAAACAGATATATTTCGGGCAAGCATTTTTATGACAGACACGAAATCTCTATGGGATTTACTATTAAAAAGAAGTTTACCGACCACGCGGAAGAAACACTTATGATTTATCGTCCGAAAGATGATGAGAATTTAACAGCAATAACTGATAGACTGACACCGAAAGTAAAAGAAGCAAAAAAAGAAAAAGACAATGGTCAGAGTGTTGATGATATTTTAAACATAGTTAAAAAACTTCCCAAACCTGTAATGCATATATTTATGGCGTTCATGAGAATTATGGATAACACAGGACTTATGCCAAAGGCCTTTAGCAGTGTTGATACTAATTATTGTACGGTTCTTTTATCTAATTTAGGAAGTATTAAGTGCGATGCGGTGTATCACCACCTTAACAACTTTGGCACAAACGGAATTGTTATAACAATCGGTGAAATGCACAAAGAGGTTGTGCTTGATAAAGACAACAATCCTGTTGTTCGTGATGTTGTAAATATCGGTGCAACGCTTGATGAGAGAATTGCTGACGGATTTTATTTTGCACGTTCACTAAAATTGATTAAACATCTGTTTAAGAATCCGTATCTTTTGGATAAAACTTTAGGGGAGGAAATTGATTTTGAATTCTGAGGCAAAATGGTATAAATACTACGGCAATATTCCGCCTTCAATTGATTATCCTGATATTTCAATGTATCAGATGATAAAAAATGCTGCAGATGAAAACGGACCTAGCATAGCCTATGATTTTATGGGCAGAGCTGTAAATTATGATGCTTTTATTAAAGAGATAGAAACCTGTGCAAAAGCGCTTTTAGCACTTGGCGTAAAAAAGGGTGAGGCGGTAACTGTATGTCTTCCTAACGTTCCGCAAGCAGTAATTATGTTTTATGCAATCAATAGAATAGGTGCAGTTGCGAGTATGGTACATCCTCTTTCTGCAGAAAACGAAATAATGTTTTTTTTAAACGAAGTAAAGAGCAAGGTTGCAATAACATTAAGTCGGTTTTGTGATAAATTTGAAGCAATCAAGGGAAAAACTCAGGTTGAAAAGGTGATAGTTGCAAAAATCGGTGAAGTTCTTCCGCCTGTAAAAAGTCTTGCGTACAAATTTATCGGTCATGAGCCTAAAGTTAAAAGTGATAGAAATATTATTTCGTGGCCCGATTTCTTAGGTTTAGCCAAATGCTTCGACGGTGAGATAACCTACGAAGGAAAAGGCGATGATGATGCGGTTGTGTTGTTCAGCGGAGGGACAACAGGAACTTCCAAAGGAATACTTTTAACAAATCTTAACTTCAATGCACTTGCTATGCAGACAATAGCATCTGCAGAATGTTATGAAACCGGGGATACAATTCTTTCCATTATGCCTGTTTTTCACGGGTTTGGACTTGGGGTTGGCATCCACACATTTCTTGCACATGCAGGTAAATGTGTTTTGGTTCCCCAACTGAATGTTGCTGAATTCGCAGGACTGTTTAAAAAGTATCGACCTAATTTTATGGCAGGTGTGCCTACACTCTTTGAGGCTATGATGAGAAATGAGGATATGAAAAACGCCGACCTGTCGTGTCTTAAGGGATTATTTAGTGGCGGAGATTCACTTTCGGTAAGTTTAAAGAAGAAAGTAGATGCATTCATAAGAGAAAGAGGAGCAAACATTCAGGTAAGAGAGGGATATGGCACAACAGAATGTGTTACTGCAAGCTGCCTTACACCCATTGATTATTACAGAGAAGGCAGTATTGGAATTCCGTTTCCTGATACGTTTTATAAAATAGTAATTCCAAACACTCAGGATGAGGCGGAAATTGGTGAGATGGGTGAGATTTGTATCACGGGTCCTACTTTGATGAAAGAATACATAAACAATCCTAAAGAAACTATGCAGACTTTAAGACAACACGAGGATGGTAAAACATATCTTCATACAGGTGACCTCGGTTATATGGATGAGGACGGATTTGTTTATTTTGTACAAAGACTAAAACGTATGATTGTTACAAGTGGATATAACGTGTATCCATCTCAGATTGAAAATGTTATTGATTCTCATCAAGCGGTGTTGTTTTCGACGGTAATCGGTGTAAAAGATGATTACCGAATGCAAAAGGTAAAGGCGTTTATTGTGTTAAAACCCGGCTTTACCCCAACAGATGAAATAAAAGAATCTATCAAAGCACATTGTGAGAAAAGTATTGCTAGATATGCGCTTCCAAGGGAGTATGAGTATCGTGACAGTTTGCCTAAAACATTGGTTGGCAAGGTGGCATACAGAGAACTTGAAAAAGAGGAAGAGGAAAAACTTGTAAATGTGTAAAATTTCAAAAAGACACCTATAAAAAGGTGTCTTTTTTTGACATTTACGGATGCTTTTTAAAGGTGAGTAAGTCTGGACTAACTAAAAATCTTGGATTTATCAAGCTTTTTTACGAACACAAAAACACAGGGAAAAATACGGAAATTGTCAAAATAATGGGTGTTTACAAAGGAATTTTTGTGTGTTAAAATTTAAGTACAGATAGTATTATTATAGAAAGGGGAACTTTTAGAAACAGCTTAAAAGTTGAGGTTTTAAATATGGGCGAAATTATTCTAAAAATGAAAGACATCGACAAAAGGTTTGCCGGTGTGCATGCGTTAAAATCGGTAAGCTTAGAGCTTGAAAAAGGCGAAGTTCATGCACTTATGGGCGAAAATGGTGCGGGTAAATCAACACTTATGAAAGTTTTGTGCGGAATTCACAAGCGTGATGGCGGCGAAATTGAACTTTTCGGCAGCAAAGTTGATTTTGCGGGCATTAAAGATTCTCAGAATGCGGGGATCAGCATTATTCATCAAGAACTTAATATGATGAATCACTTAACTGTTGCACAAAACATTTACATCGGAAGAGAACCTATGATAAATGGCGTGTACATAGATGATAAAAAAATGGAACAGGACGCTGCGGCTCTTTTTGAAAGAATTGGGGTTAAAATTGACCCATCTGCAGTTTTGGGAACGCTTACGGTTGGAAAACAGCAGATGGTTGAAATAGCAAAGGCAGTTTCAAGGGACTCAAAAATTCTTATTCTTGACGAACCTACAGCGGCATTAACTCAGGTTGAGGTTGAAGAACTGTTCAAAATTATGAACGACCTTAAAGCAAAAGGAATCGGTATGATTTATATATCTCACCGAATGGATGAAATTAATAGAATTTCAGACCGCATAACAGTAATGCGTGATGGTGAATATGTAGGTACATTAATAACCAAAGATACTACAAAAGACGAAATTGTTAAAATGATGGTCGGCAGAGTTATTTATGGTGATAAAAAAGAGCAAAGTAATGTTCCTGAAGATGCCCAAGTTGTTCTTGAAGTTAAGAACTTAAACAGAGGAAAAGAAATAAAAGATGTAAGCTTTAAATTAAGGAAAGGCGAAATTTTAGGTTTTTCAGGACTTATGGGAGCGGGAAGAACAGAAGTTGCCCGTGCAATATATGGTGCAGACTTATTAGACAGCGGAGAAATATATATAAATGGTGAAAAATCAAAAATAAAAACTCCTGCGGATGCTGTTAAAAAAGGGATTTGTTACCTTTCAGAAGATAGAAAGAGATATGGGCTTATGCTTGATAAGCCTGTGTCAGAAAATTCAGTTCTTGCATCGCTTGACAATTATATTAAACTCGGCTGGATTAACGACGGATTGATTGAAAAAGAAGCGGAAGAAGCAAATGCAAAGCTTAAAACAAAAACACCTTCAATGAAGCAGTTGCTTAAAAATCTTTCTGGTGGAAATCAGCAGAAAGTTATTATTGCAAGATGGCTTCTTAAAAACTCGGATATTTTCATATTTGATGAACCAACACGAGGTATTGATATCGGAGCTAAGAGTGAAATGTATACACTTATGGAAGAGCTTGCAGCGATGGGGAAATCAGTTATTATGATTTCGTCAGAATTGGCGGAAATTCAAAGATTAAGTGACAGAGTTATTGTAATGTGCGAAGGCCGTATAACTGGCGAAATTGACATCAAGGATGCAACCCAGGAAAAAATAATGGCTTATGCTACAATGAGAGAAGAGAATTAATTGCTTTAAGTGAAGGAGAAGTGAAATACATGAAAAATTCAAATGCATTGGCTTTGATGCTTAAAAAGAGCATGCAGAATATGATTATAATCGCTGCGCTTGCGGCTTTGGTGCTGATATTCTGGGCATTGAATCCAAACTTTTTAGGAAAATACAATATAGTAAGTATGGCACAGTCTTTAGCACCATATGCCATTATGGGTCTTGGTGTTACATTTGTAATTGCAACAGGTGGAATTGACCTTTCAATAGGTACAACATGTATCGCATCTGCAGTTATTGCAGGCAAGCTTTATATGAATGGTATGCCTTTGGGATACACAATTCCTATTATGATTGCAATTGGTACACTTGTTGGGTTTGTAAACGGTCTTTTGGTAGCAAAACTTAAAATTCCGGCATTTATAGCGACACTTGGTACAATGATGTTTGGAAGAGGTCTTAGTGCCATTATTGTTTCAATACCAAATATTTTCTTCCCGGGTGGAACATGGTTTAATAAAGCGTTCTCTAACTTTAATGGAATTCCTGTAGGTTTAATCTGGGTGTTGCTTTTCGCACTCATTTGTATGTACCTTATGTATAAATGCAAAATCGGCAGATATATACTTTCAATAGGTAGTAATGAAGAAGCAACAAGACTTTCAGGTATTGATACGGATAAGTATAAAATTATTGCTTACACAATTGCGGGTGTTGCAACAGGTATTGCGGCAATTTTCTGGGCAGCATCATTTACAACAGTTGCTGCAGCAACAGGCAACGGTATGGAACTTGATGCCATTGCAGGAGTATACATCGGTGGAACATCTGCAGCAGGTGGTACTGCATCAATTGCAGGTTCTGTAATAGGTGCGATTATGCTTGTTGTAATAAGAAGTGGCCTTAACTTTGTACTTGCAAAATTCAACCTCAATGTTAACTCAACTTATGTTACCTATGTATTAACAGGTATAATTGTTGTAGTTGCAGTTTTGATGGATGTTATCAAAAACAAAAATGCAAACAAAATTAAAATAGAAAAGAAACCCAAAAAGGAAAAAGCGTAAAGTTGAAATATAAAAACGCGCGCATTATAAGCTTGGAAAAGAAGTAACGCAATAAAAAAAGGAGGAATTTTTATGAAAAAGTTATTAGCAGTTTTATTGGTAGCCGTTATGTTGGTAGGCGTTCTTGCAGCTTGTGGTGATACAGGTGCAGGAGATAAGACAATTGCAGTTGTTGCAAAAGGTGAATCACATGCTTTCTGGCAGTCAGTTAAAGCAGGTGCAGAAGCAGCAGGCGAAAAGTATGGTTATAAAATCACATTCAGAGGCCCTGCAAGTGAATCTGCAAAAGACCTTCCATCACAGATGGAAATGGTGCAGACAGCACTTTCAAACAATGCTTCAGCTATCGTGTTAGCTACAATCGGCGAAGGTTTTGTTGACCTTTTATCACAGGCTAAAGATAGCAATATTCCTGTAGTTCAGTTTGATAGCGGTATCTGGGCTAATGACGTTGCAGCACTTGATGCAGCAGGCAAAAACCCATTAGTAGCTCATGTTGCAACAAGCAACTATTTGGCAGCTGGTACAGTAGCTGAAAAATTCTTTGAAGCATTAAAAGATGACATTGCAGCAGCAGATAAATATATCGTTGGTGTTATCCAGCATGACGAAACTCAGACTGGTATTGACAGAGCACAGGGCTTTATCGACAAATTTGTTTCCCTTGCAGATGCTGACGCTTCTACAAAAGGCAAATACAAAATCGAAAAAGAAGTTAAACCTGGTGATGCTGACAATGCTTACAAGGCAGCTTTAGAAGCTTTGACAGAAAAAGGTGCATCAGCTATCTTTATGACAAACGAAGGTGTTGTTAAACAGGTTTATGATGCAATCGGTGCAGCAGGAACAAAATATGACGCAATCAAGTTCGCAGGTTATGATGCAGGTACAAAACAGATCGAGTGGATGAAGAAAGAAAACGGTCCTAAGCTTGTAGGTGCAGTTGCTCAGGATTCATTCCAGATTGGTTACCAGGCAGTAGAACAGGCAGTGTTTGCTTTAGAAGGCAAAGAAATTTCTGAAAAAGTTGATATTTCAGGTGCATGGTGGGATGCTTCGAACGTAGACGAAATGATTGAAAAGAACTTAGTTTACGAAGGATAATATTTTAATATTTATTGCGTAGCGTTTTATTAATTTGGTTTAAACCGTTGCAGGACATTTTGTCCTGCAACGGTTTTTCTTTGTTTACAGCACGTTTATCTGCAATTTTCTGTTTTGAAAATCTATGTGAATATTTATTGACTTTACTTGAAAAAAGTGGTATAATGTACAAAAAGAAATAACGGAGGTTGTTAAAATGACACATATTAAAACTATTAAAACCCGTAATTTGTGCTCAAGCGTTAAAAAAGGCGGTTGTGGCGAATGCCAGACATCATGTCAGTCAGCTTGCAAAACTAGCTGTGGTATTGCTAATCAGAAATGCGAAAATAAAGCTGAAAGCAAATAATTAAAAACGGATTAGGCTGCCAGAAAGTTAAGGCAGCCTTTTTTTAAGGTTAAAGGGGATTATAATGATACATCAGTATAAATTGGGCGGATTAAATATAGTTCTTGACGTATGTTCAGGGGCAGTTCATTTGGTAGATGATATTGCTTATGACATTATAGCTATGTTTGAAAGCGAATCTGAAGAAAATGTTATCTCAAAAGTTTGTAATACATACAATGATATTTCAAAGAATGAAGTAAAAGAGTGCTATGATCAGATAAAACAGCTTAAAGAGGAAGGAAGTCTTTTTGTAGAAGATAACTTCAAGCCTATGGCGGGAGTATTAAAGGAAAAAACTTCCGGAGTTATTAAGGCGCTTTGCCTTCACGTTGCCCATATATGCAATTTAAACTGTGAGTATTGCTTTGCAAGCCAGGGAAAGTATAATGGAGACCGTGGTGTTATGAGCTTTGAAACAGGAAAACGTGCACTTGACTTTTTGATAGAGAATTCAGGAACAAGAAAAAATCTTGAGGTTGATTTTTTTGGCGGAGAGCCTTTGATGAACTGGGAGGTTGTCAAGGATCTTGTAAAATATGCAAGAAGCATTGAAAAAAAGCATAATAAGAATTTCAGATTTACGCTTACTACAAACGGAATGCTTATAGATGATGAGGTAATTGAATTTTCAAATAAAGAAATGAGCAATCTGGTATTAAGCCTGGACGGCAGAAAGGAAATTCACGATGCCTACAGAGTTGATTACAATGGAAAAGGCAGTTTTGATAAGATAGTTCCTAAGTTTCAGGAGTTTGTAAAAAGAAGGGGTAATAAGGATTATTATATGAGGGGTACTTTTACTCACGCAAATCCTGACTTTTTGGAAGATATAAAGGTAATGCTTGATTTAGGTTTCACAGAACTTAGCATGGAACCTGTTGTTTGCGCTCCAGGTGAAAAGTCTGAGCTTACAAAAGAGGATATGGAAATAATTTTCAAACAGTATGAAGATTTGGCGACTTTAATGCTTGAAAGAAAAAGAGAGGGAAGACCGTTTACATTTTATCACTATATGATAGACTTAAAAGACGGACCTTGTATTTACAAAAGAATTTCAGGTTGTGGTTCGGGAACTGAATATATGGCAGTAACCCCGTGGGGTGACCTTTATCCGTGCCACCAGTTTGTAGGTGATGAAAAATATAAGCTTGGTGACATTTGGAAAGGGGTTACAAATGATAAAATTCAAAATGAGTTCTTAAGTTGCAACGTTTATGAAAGAGAAGAATGTAAAAATTGCTGGGCAAGACTTTATTGCTCGGGCGGTTGTGCAGCTAATGCGTACCATTCAACAGGTAGTATAAAAGGTGTTTATGAATATGGGTGCGAGCTTTTCAAAAAAAGAATGGAATGTGCAATAATGCTTGCTGCAGCAAATGAGATTGATGAGGAAGAATAATGGATAGACCTGTTTGTGATTTTATCAAAAATTACATACAAAAGGATAGTTTAAGATTACATATGCCTGGGCATAAGGGTAATGGTCTTTTTGGCTTTGAAAAGTATGATATAACAGAAATTATGGGTGCTGACAGTCTTTATGAGCCTGAGGGGATTATAAAAAAAAGTGAGCAAAATGCATCACGAATTTTTGGAGCACAAACTTTTTATTCTACAGAAGGCTCATCACAATGCATACGTGCAATGCTTTACCTTGCAATGCTTAAAGCGGACAGAAAAAACAAACCATATGTAATTGCAGGAAGAAACGCACATAAAGGTTTCTTATCGGCGTGTGCACTTTTAGACTTTGATATTAAATGGATTTATGGTAAAAGTTATCTTTCGTGTAAAATATGTCCTGACGAACTTGATAAAATGCTTGAGTGTGATGAAAAACCATTTGCGGTTTATATAACAAGCCCTGATTACCTTGGAAATATTTCTGATATAAAAAGTATTTCTGTGGTTTGCAAAAAACATAATGTAATACTTTTGGTTGATAATGCACACGGAGCATATCTTAAGTTTTTGGATAAATCATTACACCCTATTGATTTGGGTGCTGATATGTGCTCAGACTCAGCTCATAAAACGCTTCCTGTTTTAACGGGAGGGGCGTATCTTCACACATCTGCTGAATTTTCAGCCATTGAAGTAAAGCAGGCGATGGCGTTGTTTGGTTCAACAAGTCCCTCGTATTTGATTTTACAATCTTTAGATGCGGCAAATGAGTATTTAAAGAATTATAAACTCAAACTTGAAGTCTTTTTGCCACAAATGTCAGATTTTAAAAATTATCTTTTGGAAAAGGGATTCAAACTTCAACTCCAAGAACCGCTTAAAATAACCATAATGCCTAAAAGCTATGGCTATACGGGAACCGAGCTTGCACAAATTTTAAGAAATAAAGATATAGAATGTGAATTTTCTGACCCTGATTTTTTAGTAATGATGTTTACTCCTGAAATTAATAAAGATGGGTTTGAAAAGCTTAAAAAGACATTTGGTGAAATTGAAAAAAGAGAAGCAATTGAAATAATGGCACCTGAAATCACAATAAAAGAACGTAAAATGTCTGTAAGAGATGCTTGCTTTTCTTTGTGCGAGGAATGTGATGCAACTAAAAGTGCAGGAAGAGTTCTTGCACACGCTTCGGTAGGATGTCCACCTGCAGTACCTGTTGTTATAAGCGGCGAAATGATAGATGAAAAAGATGTTGAATGTTTTAAGTATTACGGAATAAAAAAAGTAATGGTGCTTAAGTAAAAATCAACAAACAAAAAAAGTGAGCTTTGCTCACTTTTTTATTTTAGGATTTCTCCTACATTTTCAAGAACAAATTTTGGTCTGTACGGAAATTTATCAATATCATTTCTAGATGTTACTCCTGAAAGTACAAGTATTGTGTCAACATTTGATTCAATGCCTGCAATGATATCTGTGTCCATTCTGTCACCAATAAAGGCAATTTCGTTACTGTGGCAGTTTAGTTTTTTAAGACCATGACGAAGCATAAGTGGGTTAGGTTTTCCTACAAAATAGGCTTTTTTGCCCGTGGAAATTTCAATTGGAGCAATAAGTGAACCTGTCGCAGGCATAATTCCTGTTGCGGTAGGACCTGTTATGTCAGGATTTGTGCCAATTAATTTAGCACCTTTATTAACAAGCTCAATTGCTTTTTCGATTTTTTCAAAGTTATATGTTCTTGTTTCGCCAACTATAACATAATCCGGATTAACGTCATTCATATATATGTGTTGGTCATAGAGTGCTTTTGTTAGGGCAGCTTCGCCAATAACGTAAGCGGTGCAGTTTGGTGTTTGACTGCTTAGAAAAGCAGAGGTTGCCATTGCACTTGTATAAAAATTACTAGGTGGTACATTAAGCCCCATTCTTTCCAGTTTCATGCTAAGCTCGTGGGGAGTTTTTTCGGGACTGTTTGTTAAAAATACAAATTTTTTGTCGTTTTCAAGCATCCAGGTAACAAATTCAGTAACTCCGTCTAAAATTCTGTCACCATGGTATATAACACCGTCCATATCACATATAAAACCTTTTTTTGATAAGATTTCTTCCACTTTATATACCTCCTTTAAGTTTGTATAATAGTATTTTAACTAGTATACCACAAAATTGAAATAAATTCAACTTAAATAAGCAGTATAATAAATTGACAATATAGTAATGAAGTGTTATAATTATAAAAGAGTCAAAATATGGCTTGTGAAGTTTAAGAAATATAAAATTCAGAACAAATTATATTATGAGGTGATAAAGATGAAAATGACATTCAGATGGTACGGACAAGATGATCCCGTAACACTCTCAAACATCAGACAAATTCCTTGTATGACAGGGGTTGTTACTGCTGTTTATTCTGTACCTGTAGGTGAAGTGTGGCCTATGGAAGAAATTGAAAAATTAAAGACTGAAGTTAACAAGAATGGTCTTGAAATGGAAGTAATTGAAAGTGTTCCTGTTCATGAAGATATTAAGCTTAAGAGAGGTAATTATCAGCTTTACATAGATAATTACAAAGAGAATATCAGAAGGCTCGCAAGTGTTGGTGTAAAATGTATCTGCTACAATTTTATGCCAGTGTTTGACTGGACACGTTCAAGACTTGATCAGCCATTGCCAGATGGTTCTAATGCTTTGGTATATTACAAAGAAGATGTTGATAAGATGGATCCTACCAAAATGACACTTCCTGGTTGGGATGCTTCATACACACCTGATGAAATGGACGGACTTATTAAAGAGTACCAGAAAATTGGCAAAGAAGGTCTTTGGGAAAATCTTGAATACTTTATAAAAGAAATTATTCCTGTTGCAGCAGAATGTGATGTTAATATGGCAATTCACCCGGATGATCCGCCGTGGGAAATTTTTGGAATACCAAGAATTATCACAAATGAAGAAAATATTGACAGATTTTTGTCACTTTATGATGATACTCATCACGGCCTTACACTTTGCAGCGGTTCACTTGGTTGTGCTAAGTTTAACGATTATACAGCAATGGTAAGAAAATATGGTAAAATGGGTAGAATTCATTTTGCACACGTTAGAAATATTAAAATTTTAGATGATGGCTCATTTGAAGAAAGCGGTCATTTGTCAAAGTGCGGCTCTTTAGATGTAGTTGAAATCTTAAAGGCATACTATGAGACAGGGTTTAAGGGTTACTTGCGTCCTGACCATGGAAGAATGATTTGGGGCGAAACAGGAAAACCAGGATACGGCCTTTATGACAGAGCTTTGGGTGCTATGTATATGGCTGGTATATGGGAAACTCTTGAAAAGGAGGATAAATAATGAGCTTGCCTTTTGAAATTGATTTAACAGGAAAAGTTGTTGTTGTAACAGGTGCAGGCGGAATTTTGTGTTCAATGTTTGCAAAGGCTCTTTCTCAGACAGGTGCAAAAGTTGCATTGTTAGACCTTAATAAAGATGCAGCACAGAAATACGCTGATGAGATTGTGGCAGACGGAGGAATTGCAAAAGGTTACCTTTGTAACGTTTTGGAAAAATCAAGTATTGAAGCAGCACATGCTGAGATTGTAAAGGATTTTGGAACTTGTGATATTTTAATCAATGGTGCAGGTGGAAATAATCCTAAAGCTACTTGCGATAATGAGTATTTCAAATCTGAAGATGTTGGAAATATGAAAACATTTTTCGATCTTGATAAAGATGGCGTTGAGTTTGTATTTAACTTAAACTTTTTAGGAACACTTCTTCCTACTCAGGTTTTTGCAATGGACATGGTAGAAAAAGAAGATGCAAGCATTATTAATATTTCAAGTATGAATGCGTTTACACCTCTTACAAAAATTCCTGCGTACAGTGGTGCAAAAGCGGCTATATCAAACTTTACTCAGTGGCTTGCAGTTCATTTTTCAAAAACAAATATAAGATGCAATGCAATAGCGCCAGGATTTTTTGTAACACAGCAGAATCAAAAGCTTTTATTTAACGAAGACGGAACACCAACCCCTAGAACAGGCAAAATTTTAAATGCAACACCAATGGGTAGGTTTGGTGAAACAGAAGAACTCATAGGAACACTTTTGTATCTTGTTTCAAAAAAAGCTTCAGGTTTTGTAAATGGCGTAGTTATTCCTGTTGACGGAGGCTTTTCAGCATATAGCGGAGTATAATTTTAAAACCCACCTTAACAAGGCGGGTTTTCTATTTTAAAGAATGCGAAAAAGTATAATTTTGAGGTATTTGAAATGCAAAAAATAATAAGATTTATTAGTATGTTTGTGTTAATTGCATTGTGTACTAGTTTTGTGTCTTGTACAGCTGAAAAAACTGAGCTAGATTTGTGGAAAGGTGCTACCTATACAAAAGATGCAGAATTTGGTGATGGCACAAAATTGCTTGTTTTAGAGGTTAAGGCTCAAGACAAATCAGTTACATTTAAAATTAAAACCGATAAACAGACAGTAGGAGAGGCACTTTCAGAATTTGCCATCATTTCGGGTGAACAAGGGGCTTACGGGATATACATAGAACAAGTAAATGGAATTACAGCTGACTATAGTAAAGATAAGAGCTATTGGTCATTTTCAAAAAACGGCGAATATATGACAACAGGCGTAGACAGTACGAAATTTAGTAGCGGTGAACATTTTGAACTCAGTTTATGCCAAATGAAATAGTAAGTTATGTTAGTTTGCTTGTTAAGTTTAAGAAGTAAAAAACAGTAGACAAATCAATTTATTTGTGGTAGAATTATATTCAATGATTTTGTTAAGGAGTGGAAAAAATGACTTTTTTGAAAAAGTATATTGTTAATCAATCTGGAGGCAACACTTGGGCGTAAGCCCGGATTGTTTTTAGCAGTCAAAAACTGCATAGGTTGATTTTAATATATTTTTTAAAAAGGAGATTTTTATTATGAATAAATACAGAGATTTTGATAATTACCTTAAAGAGTTTCCGTCAAAAGATGGATATTTTGGTGAATATGGCGGTTCTTTTATTGCAAAAGAACTTCAACAGGCTTTCAAAGAGGCAGATGATGCTTATGAGGCTATTTGCCACTCCGCACAGTTTATTAACGAGCTTCGCAGAATAAGAAAAGAATTTCAGGGAAGACCAACTCCTGTTTACCATTGTGAAAGACTTTCAAAAATTTTCGGCAACTGTCAGATTTATTTAAAAAGAGAAGATTTAAACCATACGGGAGCCCACAAATTAAATCATTGCATGGGTGAAGGACTTTTAGCAAAATATATGGGCAAGAAGAAAATTATTGCCGAAACAGGTGCAGGTCAGCATGGTGTTGCCATTGCAACTGCAGCTGCATATTTTGGTATGAAATGCGATGTTTATATGGGTGAGGTTGATATTGAAAAACAACACCCTAACGTAATTAGAATGAAAATGCTTGGTGCAAATGTTATCCCTGTTTCTAAAGGCCTAAAAACTTTGAAAGAAGCTTGCGATGCGGCTTTTGAAGCTTATCTTAACGAATATGAATCGGCTATTTACTGTATAGGTACTGCTGCTGGTCCTCATCCATTCCCTAAAATGGTAAGAGATTTTCAGTCTGTTATTGGTTATGAGGCAAGAGACCAGTTCTTGGAAATGACAGGTATTATGCCTGATGCGGTTTGTGCTTGTGTAGGCGGAGGTTCAAATTCGCTTGGTATGTTCACCCCGTTTTTAGCAGACCCTGTTGAAATATATGGAATTGAGCCCTTAGGAAGAGGAGAAGCCGTAGGTGATCACGCAGCAACAATGAAATTTGGAACAAAAGGTATTATTCACGGATTTGAAAGTTATGTTTTGCAAGATGAAAACGGTGAACCACTTCCTGTTTATTCAATAGCGAGTGGACTTGATTATCCAGGCGTTGGTCCTGAACATGCTTATTTAAAAGATTTAGGACGTATCAAGTATGACACAGTTACAGATGAAGAAGCTATGGAGGCATTTTTCTTATTGTCAAGATATGAAGGAATTATCCCGGCAATTGAGAGTGCTCATGCTGTTGCTTATGCTATTCGTTATGCTAAACAAAATAAGTCAGGTTCAATACTTGCTTGCCTTTCAGGTAGAGGGGATAAAGATATTGACTACGTTTATGAAAACTACGGTTGTGGTGAAAAGTTTAAGCTTGATTATGATGTGTAAAAAATAGTATTTATAATGAACAACGGAGAAATCGCCGCAGTTATTTGCGGTGATTTCTTTGTGAAATATTTGTTAGGAGATGTTGCAAATGAGTACATTATTGTCAGTTTCAATTGCTCTTTTAGCAGGGCTTTTAATGACAAGAGCATTTAAACCTTTGAGGTTGCCGGCGGTTACAGCATACTTGATTGCGGGGGTTTTAATAGGACCTTATTGTGTGGGTGCATTAGGTATTGATGGTCTTGGCTTTTCAACCCACGAATCAGTTGCAAAGCTTTCACTTATTTCTGAGGTTGCACTTGGTTTCATTGCTTTTTCAATTGGAAATGAGTTTCGTGTTGAAGACCTTAAAAAAACTGGCAAGCAAGCACTTGTTATTGGTGTTTTTCAGGCATTTGCGGCAACAGCTTTAGTTGATCTTGCTCTTTTTGCAGTACATAAAATTATGCCTGATAAATTAACACTTCCTCAGGTTATAACACTTGGTGCTATCGCAACTGCAACAGCACCTGCTGCAACTTTAATGGTAGTAAGACAGTATAAAGCAAAAGGACCGCTAACAAGTCTTTTGCTTCCAATAGTTGCGCTAGATGATGCTGTGGGCTTAATTGTGTTTGCAGTTTCGTTTGGTATTGCTAAAACCCTTGTTTTAGGAAGTGTGGATATGGTTTCAATTTTAGTTAATCCTTTGGTTGAAATTGCATGTTCACTTTTGCTTGGTTCAATTATGGGGTGGATACTCACGCAACTTGAAAAACTGTTTAATTCAAATACAAACAGACTTAATCTTACCATAGCATTTGTATTCTTAACAGTTTCAATTTCTATGCTTGATTTCCATATCGGACCCGTGCATATAAGCTTTTCATCGCTTCTGGTTTGTATGATGCTAGGTACAGTTTTTTGTAATATTTGTTCACTTTCGCATGACCTTATGGAAAGCTCTGATAAATGGACATCACCACTTTTTGCGTTGTTCTTTGTAATAAGCGGTGCAGAACTTGAACTTGGAGTATTTTTAGATTGGGCGATTGTAGTAATCGGTGTAGTTTATATAGTTTTCAGATGCCTTGGTAAGTATTTTGGAACATTTATGAGCGCAAAAGCTACAAGCTGCACACCTGAAATCTGTAAATATCTTGGAATTACACTTTTCCCACAGGCGGGTGTTGCCCTTGGAATGTGTGCTACCGCGATGCAACTTGGGGCAGATGGAAGCTTAATAAGGAATATCACATTATTTGCAGTATTAATTTACGAAATTTTCGGACCACTCTTTACAAGAATGGCGCTCACTGCTGCGGGCGATATTAAGCCAATGCCTGATCATGTTAAGAACAGACGTGAAATTAAACTTGAAGAGGCAAAAAACAGATGATTAAGTTGTTAGATAGTTCTAAAAACTTTTATAAGGCAAATCTGCATTGTCACAGTACACTTTCAGATGGTAAATTTACCCCCAAAGAGCTAAAAGAAATGTATAAGAAAAATGGCTATAGTGTGCTTGCAATCACTGACCATGAGCATTTAAATGATAATTCAAGCTTAGATGATAAAGAATTTCTTACAATAACATCTTGTGAAATTGCAATTAAACAGTTTCCAACTGAGTCTACCTTGAAAAATCTTGATATGAAGGTTTGCCATCTTAATTTATATGCAAAAGAGCAGAATAACACATATAATTTCTTTTATAATTCTGTTGCGGACCATTTTTCAAAACCTGAGGCAAGAAAAAATTTGAAAAAACCTGATGTAGATTACGAGAGAATTTATGGTGCAGACGGAATAAATAATATTATAAAAAATGCAAATGATAATGGATTTTTTGTGTGTTACAATCACCCAAGATGGTCACTGGAAAATTACAGCGACTATTCAGGGTACAATGGACTATGGGGAGTAGAAATTTATAATACTGCATCAAATGTAAGTGGTATATATGAATACAACCCAAATGTGTTTGATGATTTTCTTCGTGATGGTAAAAAAATATTTGCAACTTCAGGGGATGATAATCACAACCATCGCCAGGATTCTTTTGGAACATTTGTAATGATAAATGCAAAAAGACTTGATTATAAAACAATAATTGATGCTCTTTTAAAAGGCGATTTTTATGTTTCTAATGGTCCATTGATTTATGAACTTTATATTAAAAATGATAAGGTGAAAATAAAGTGCTCAGATGCCAAAGCAATTTCATACTCAACATTTGGCAGGCGTGCAAAGTGCAAAGTTGCAGAAGCCGGAAAGTTATTAAACGAAGCTGAGTTTGAAATAAAAAAATCTGACAGATATTTCAGAATTGACGTTATAGATGAATTTAATAATCGTGCAAACACTCAAAGTTATGAGGTATAATACTAAAAACACCGCAAGAATTCCTTGCGGTAGTTTTAGTTGTCAGGCTATGTAATGTGAGTATTTTTGAGCCTTTTAGTATGCTACAAGTGTTTTTGTATATTAAACAAAAAAGGGAATATATGTTGCATTTTCTTAGTTGTTATGTTATACTGTTAACGCATAAGGAGGCAAGGTTATGATTATAAAAAACGGGAAATTGTTAAATGATGAATTTAAGTTTGAAAATTCTGATTTGGTTATAAATGGTGATAAAATAGAAAAAATCGGTAAATTGGACGAACGGGGCGAAGTTATTGACGCAAGTGGAATGTACGTAGTGCCAGGGTTTATTGATTCGCATATGCATGGTGCAGTAGGGGTTGATTACTGGCCTGAAGAGGAAGATGCTTATGCGAAGATTTCAGAGTTTCAGGCAAAAAACGGAACAACTTCACTGTTTGCAACACTTTCTGCGGCACCTAATGATAGAATGGTTAAGGCAATCCGTTTTTACAAAGAAAACAAAAATAATGCTCCTGGTGCTAAATATCTTGGGCTGCATTTAGAGGGTCCGTTTTTCAGCACAGCAAAAAAGGGTGCACATTTACCTATAAACATAAGAGATACAAGCATTGAGGAGTTTAAAACATTTGAAGAAGCAGGCGGAAAAGATATCAAACTTATCACTTTAGCACCTGAACTTCCAAATGCTGAAGAAACAATAAAGCATATTGTTGATTTTGGTACTGTTGTAACAATGGGACACACAGATGCAACTTTTGAACAAGCACAAAAAGGTGTAGAGTGGGGAGTTACAAGAGCAACGCATACATTTAATGCAATGAGTCCACTCAATCATCGTGAACCAGGTGTTTCAGGCGCAGCACTTATGAACAAAAATGTTGATTGCGAACTTATCTGCGACTTTTTCCATGTTCACCCACAGGTTTGCAAAATGGTTTATGACTTAAAGGGTGCGGATAAAATAATTATGATTACAGACTCTGAAATTGGCACAGGACTGCCTGATGGAAAGTTCAGAGAAAATACAAATAATCCGATTGTTGTAAAAGACAGAAAAACTTATCTTTTAGATGGCACTATCGCAGGTGGAACAAGTTGTCTTATTGACGGAATCAGAAATATGGTTTCGGTTGGAGTTTGTCTTGAAGATGCAGTTAAAATGGCAACAATAAATCCTGCAAAATCTGTTAAGATGGATGATGAAGTTGGAAGTCTTAAAGAAGGTAAAGCAGCTGATATTGTTATTTTAGATAAAGACTTAAATATAAAATACGTATTTGTAAATGGTAGGTTAGTTCATAAAGCGTAATTTAAAAGCGGTTATTTCCCGGGAAATAACCGCTTTAATTATTTTATTATTCCTCCGCCTATTACATAGTCGCCGTCATAAAATACTACAGATTGTCCCGGAGTTATTGCACGAAGTGCTTCGTCGAACTCGACGTGTGCCTCAGTTTCGCTTGTCTGAGTGAGTGTTGCTGGTATTTCTGCTTGTTTGTATCTTGTTTTTGCTTTTACTTTGATTGGCGAGTTTAGTTTATCATAAGCTATAAGATTAAGATTGGTACAATCCAAAGATTTTGAAAAAAGTGCATCTTCTTTACCAAGTACAACCGTGTTCGTTTTTGCACATTTTGAGCATACATATCTTGGACTGTCAAATGAAAGTCCAAGACCTTTTCTTTGTCCGATTGTATAGTTTATTATTCCTTGGTGCTGACCTAATATGTTACCATCTATGTCTACAAAATTTCCCTTTTTAAAGCTTTTTTTGGTATAGTCTTCAATAAATTTTGCATAGTCGCCGTCAGGCACAAAACAAATATCCTGGCTATCCTTTTTTGAGGCATTTACAAATCCTGAATTATAAGCTATTTCTCTTATTTCGGCTTTTGTAAGAGCTCCTAAAGGAAACAGAGTTTTTGAAAGTTGCTCTTGGGAAAGGGAGTACAGTACATAGCTTTGGTCTTTAAATGTGTCAATTGCCTTTTTTAGCAAAAATCTATCGTTTTGCTGTTCAATAATTGCATAGTGACCTGTTGCAACTTGGTTATAACCAAGTTCTTGTGCACTTTCGTGCAAAAGCCCAAATTTAATGCTTTTGTTACAAAAAATACAAGGATTTGGAGTAAGTCCCATTTCGTAAGCCTGTACAAATTCATCAATTACATATTTTTTGAATTCTTCTTTTAAATCTAAAACAATATGTTCAATACCCGCAAGCTCGGCTGTTTTTTTAGCATCTAAAATATCGGCATCCTGATTGTCAGTAAGCCTTAATGTGATACCTGTTACATTTTCAAAACTTTTTTTAGTCAGGTAAGCTGCAGCAGAACTATCTACACCACCGCTCATTGCTATAATAATTTTATTCATATTTCCTCCTTAAACCAGAGAAATAAAAACGCCTAAGATAACTATACTTGCACAAAGTGATTTGTAGGCAATATTTTTTTCTTTAAAAATAAATTTTCCTAAAAGCACAACCACAAAAACAGAGGACTGTTTTATTAAAGTCATTATAGTGACTTGGCTTTCAGGGTTAGCGTTTGCAATAAAAAGTGCGCGGTCACCGATAATGAAAATTATACTTAAAATCCATATATATTTGTTTTTTACAACTGCTTTGAAATTAACATTTTTGCCCTGATTTGCAAGCAGGAACAAAAGATAGAAAACACTTAAAAAGAGCATAAACCAGAACTGCACCTGTGCACTTGTCATTTGCTTCATGGCAATTTTGTCAATAAGTCCTGAGGTTGAGTTAAAAAGGCAAGAAGTAAGCATTAAAAAGATGTAAAAGGGTTTCACCTGTTCACTTTTTTTACCCCTTTTGAAGTTAACCAGAAATACACCCAAAACTACAAGAAAAAATCCTATTGTATTTGTCACTGTCATTTCTTCGCCAAGAAATATCAAAGCCAGAAGTGTTGAAAAAACAATGCTGCTCATATCAATAATTCCCACAATACTTATCGGGGTATGTTTTATGGAAGTAAATGATAAAATCCAAGCCATAAAGACTACAGATGATTTTACAAAAATCATAAAAAACTGACCTAATGTGATGTTAAATACTTCTTGTGTACAAGTTGGAATAACAAGAATAAATCCTAAGAGGGTGTGAAAGAACAAAACCTCAGCAAGTGTATTTATCTGCAAAGATTTCTTTTTTAAAACTTCACGTATACCTTTTATAATGCTGTAGAGCATTACTAAATAAACCCAGGTCAAAAAATCACATCCTAAAATTAAATCCATAAAAATTATAGCACGTAAAAATTGTTTTGGCAAGTAAAAACCGGGCAAGAAGCCCGGTAAAAATTACAAAAGATATGAATGCTTGTCCCAGAAGCGACCTGATTTAGATTTTCTATACTCCAGCGGGGTTTTTCCATAAATCTTATAGAATATTCGGTTAAAGTATGTGACGTTATTAAAACCGCATTTTTTAGAAATTTTAACAACGGCTTCTTCACTGTTTTCCAACATTTCAATTGCTTTGTTTAAACGTACAGAGTTTAAATATTCATGGAATGTTTTTGATGTTTCAGATTTAAAAATCCTTCCGAGGTATTTTTCATTAAAGCCATAAAGTGAAGCTAACTGCTTTATGTTAATATCCTTGAAATATTCGTTTTCTATGTGTCTTATTAAATTGTGAACAACCCAATGAGAATTGCTGACGTTCTTTTTTTCTTCTGCAAAGCTGAAATTTTTAAGAAAAAGCACAATGTAGGTCGAAATCACTTTCAAAATTTGTAATATATCATCTTGTTGAGGAAGGTTATCTAAAATGTTCTTTGCTTGCTCAAAATTTCCATTGCAAAATTCTTGTAGTAATGAGATTGAATTGTCTTTGTCGGTTGTGAAGTTTTCAGCGTATAAAATACATTTCAACTTACCATCATAAACAACAGGGTAGACAGCCTCATTCATACCGCAGGGGCACTGCCTTATAAATGGGAGAGTTTTGGCAGAAATGTCTTTAACAAAATTTCTGCAATCATCGTATTTTTTACATTGACCCAAAAATGTATAAAGATTTGAGTGATACGATTTGTTTATAGGCTCAACGTCACAAAGTTCGTTTGAAAAAATACCTGATAAATCCTGAATGTAGATGTTTATTTTTGTGTTTTTTTCAATAACATATAAAATATCTTTTAATGAAGCCATTTTAACACCTCTATTGCTTTTATATGTTAATTTTACCATAAATGTATAGTTTGTGCAATACTTTTATTCAAATTCTTCAAGGTTTTCTAATGAAATTTCCCACTCGGTTATTTTTTCTTCCAACTCTGACTGCTTTTGGTTTAACAAATCTGTTTTTTCAGTCAAAGCCTGATAGTCGCTTGCAAGGTCTGGGCTTAACAGTTCGTTATTTAAAGCTTCAATTTCATTTTCAAGTGTAGAAATTGCTTCTTCCAAACGGGCAACTTTGGTTTTTAACTTTCTTTTTTGAGACTCCAGCTCTTTTGCAAGCTTGTAATCGTTTTGCTTTGGTTTTTCTGCTTGGGGGGATGGAGTAAAGGTTTGACGCTTTTGGATATAGTAATCATATCCACCATCATAAAGCTTTTCTCCGTTTGGGGTTAGTTCGTATATTTTGTCGGCAAGTTTGTTAATAAAATATCTGTCGTGAGAAATTATTAACAGTGTTCCGCTATAATCTTTTAGCGCGTTTTCTAAAGCCTCTTTTGAGGCAATGTCCAAATGGTTTGTTGGCTCGTCCAAAAGCAAAAAGTTTGCCTTTGAGAGCATTAGTTTAACTAAAGATACTCTGGCTTTTTCGCCACCACTTAATGTTGAAATTTCTTTGAATACATCTTCGCCTTTGAACAAAAAGAGTGCAAGTGCACTACGGATTGTAGTGTTGTCGAGCTTTGGAAGAAAATCGTGAACATCATCAAATATTGTCTTGCTTGGGTTTAAGTCAGATTGCATCTGGTCATAGTATGCAGGCCTCACTCTTGAACCTAAAATTGCTTTGCCGTTGTCAGCACGCATAAGCCCTAAGATGATTTTAAAAAGTGTAGTTTTACCTGTGCCATTTGCACCCATTAAAAATACTTTTTCACCGTTTTTGATATCCAAATTTATATCGGAAAAAACAGGCTTGTCAAATGATTTTGAAAGATTTGTGCAACAAAGAACATCTTTTGCACATTCATCAGGTTGAGGAAGTCTGAAAGAAACGGAGTCTAAAGTTTTTTCAGGTGCAACCATTGTTTTTTCTATCCTGTCAATAACCTTTTGCTTGCTTTCGGCGGTTTTGATGTTTTTTTCTCTGTTCCATTGCTTTTGTTGCTTGATTATACCCTCTAAGCGTTTGATTTCTTTTGACTTTAATTCATAGTCTTTTTCTAAGGCTTCTTGATCTGCTTGCTTTTTAGTAAGGTAATAGCTGTAATTTCCATTGTATTCTTTTAATTTGTGGTTTTCAATTTCAAAAATTTTGTTTGTAACTTTGTCTAAAAAATATCTGTCATGGGTTACAACCATTATTGAACCTTTGTAAGAATTTAAAAAATCTTCAAGCCAGGTAACTGCATCAATATCCAAATGGTTGGTAGGTTCGTCCAAAAGCAGAATATCGGCATCCTGTAAAAGAATTTTAGCAAGCATAACACGGGTTCTTTGACCACCACTTAATTTTGAAAGCGGCATATGTTTTTGCTCGTCGGTGATACCAAGACCGGAAAGAGTTGAGTTTACCATCGATTTATAGGTAAGACCGCCACAATCAATAAACTTTTGATTTAAAGTGTGGAACCTGTTGATAATATTTTCATCGTGGTTTGTTTCAAGCTCTTTTTGAAGGGAAGAAATCTCTTTTTCAAGGTTAATTAGTTCGGAAAATACATCTAAAACTTCGTCGTAGGCAGTGTTTTCGGAAAAGGCTTCCATATGCTGCTCCATGCAAGCAATTTTAAGTTGTTTTGCTTTGTAAATTTCACCGCTGTCTGGTGAAATTTCTTCGGTCAAAATTTTAAAAAGGGTAGACTTTCCCGCACCGTTAACGCCTAAAATTCCGATTTTGTCGTTGTCTGTGACACCGAAAGAAATGTCGGAAAGGATAACAGTTTCACCGTATGATTTTGAAATTTTAGAAGTGTTTAAAAGTATCATCTAATGCCTCGCTTAAAATATCAATTTAATTAATTATAGCAAAAAGCATAATAAAAATCAACAAAAAAAGAGAAATGGCGATTTGCCATTTCTCTTAAATAATAATTTTTAGTCATCAATTGAATTGTCGGTTGCCTTTGCAAAGATAGCTAAAACTTCCTGTGAAGGAGCTTTGTCAATCAAAGTAACAACTATTGCTGCAATACCGCCAATGATGAAACCTGGAATAATTTCATAAACACCTGTAATTGCTGTAAGTGTGCTTCCTGCAATTGGGAGCCAGAGCCATGCCATATCAACAACAGCTCCTACAACGATACCTGCAACTGCACCTTTGTATGTAAATCTCTTCCAGAAAAGTGATAAAAGAACTGCAGGACCAAAAGCTGCACCAAAAATACCCCAAGCATTTGAAACCAGATTCATAATAGCCTGAGCAGCTTCGCCTTCGCTACTTGCTATAAAGTAAGCAACAACAGCAATAACAAAAACTATAATACGACTAACCCAAAGCATTTCTTTGTTTGAAGCATTTTTTCTGATAATCGGCTTGTAAAGGTCACTTGCAAATGAAGATGCTGCAACCAGAAGTTGAGAGTCAGCAGTTGACATTGACGCAGCAATAATTGCGGCAAGGAGAAGTCCTGCAATGAAAGCAGGGAAAACGTCACGCGCCAGCTCTACAAAGATAAGCGACTGCTTACCCTGAGCAAGTAATACTTCTGAAAGGTCTGTTCCGTTTGAATAAACAAACATTCTGCCGAGGTAAGCAATAACAATTGCTGCACCAAGTGAAAGAATAACCCAGATTATTGCAACAGTTGCACTTTTTTTAACCATAGAAGGCTTTTCAATAGCCATAAATCTTACAATGATATGAGGCATACCAAAGTAGCCTAATCCCCAACCAAGACCTGATAAAACATCTTGCCAGCTTGCATTGAAGAAATTTGCAACAAACTTAAATTCTTCGCCGTTTGGGCCTAAGTATGTAGTAGTAAGAGCAGCTGGCTCAAGAGTCCTTGTGAAACCAATAACGACAGGGACAATTAAAAGTGCACCAAGCATTAAAAGGCCCTGGAAGAAGTCGGTCCAGCAAACTGCATTAAAACCACCTAAAAATGTGTAAACAACAACGATGGCAGCAAAGATAATCATAGCAGTTGAAGGATTAAGGGTGGGAACTAAAGTTGTGAATACGTCAGATCCTGCAACGAAAGCAGATGCAACATAAATTGTAAAGCATACCAAAAATACGATTGCACAGATGATACTTAATGTGTGGCTCTTTGATAAAAATCTGTTTGAAAGATACTGGGGAAGTGTTATAGCATCTCCGGAAGCTTTTGAAAACTTACGCAGTCTTTTTGCAACCAAAATCCAGTTAGCAGCAGTACCGATTGCAAGACCAATACCAATCCAAGCCTGACCGAAACCAAAAGCCAAAATGCTTCCCGGTAAGCCCATTAAGAGCCACGCACTCATATCAGATGCTTGAGCACTCATTGCGGTAACCCATGGGCCCATTGCGCGACCACCAAGGAAGTAATCTTTGTCGGTAGCAACCTTTGATTTAAAGAAAAAGTATATACCTATGACAATCATTGCCACAAAGTATAATGCAAAAGCTAAAATATCCATAATTTAATCTCCTTTTTAAGTAATATGTTTTGCACTTTTAACATTTTAGCACACAATTTAACAAAAATCAATAGAGAATTAAGTACAGACTATAGTCTGTACTTAATTCTCTATATAAATATTTCAGATAGCCTTACATAAGGAAAAACTATAAAGACGTTTTTAAGTACGAATTTTAGCCATAAACATAGGCATTACCTTTTTTGCGTAACTGCATAATGAGTATTCACCGCCACACAGGCACCAGTCGTAAATCAGTGCGCGTTCGCACATTGCATAAAGCTTTACAATTTCGTTTACTGTCATTTCGTTTGTAAGTTCGCCTGATTTTTGACCGTCTAAGACAATTTTGCGTAAAAGCTTGTAGTAAAGACGCTTGTTATCCAAAAGGTGTTTTTCACCTTTGGTGATAAGTTGTGTTGAATAGAGTCTGGTTAGGAGGTCAATATCAATTCTGTCTTCAATAGTGGCAAATAATTCTGAATTTAAATACAAAAGCATATTGAATGAGGACATATTTTCGGGCATGCTTTTTGAAAGTTTTTCATATTCTTCATCAAAAATATATGAAAGTGAGCCGAGTAGGGCATCTTTTCCTTCAAAGTAGTGATAAAAAGAACCTTTTGATGTTCCGGACTTTTCAATTATTTCCTCAACAGTAGTATATTCATATCCCTGTTCATAAAATAAGTCCCATGCAGCATTTATTATTTTGCCTTTTGTATTTTTATCATTTCTCTTAGCCATAGCTATCTTCCTTTTTTTGTAGTTTGTTTAAGTATATCATATTATCATAATTTTTTCAATCATGGCATAGTATTTTATATAATTGTTATGAGGTGGAAAAATGATACTGTTATTTACAAAGAAACAATTAAAAATCACCGCATTTATGCTTACATTTGCACTTGTTTGTTGTTTTACAGCATTTAATTCTGACGTAAACCCGAGCATTTTATCAACGTCAAAAAATGACTGGGGACTTTCTTATCACGAGAACGGAAAGACACCTCAAGGAAATGCAGATGCGGATTTTCTTAAAGAATATAATGCTTATTACCATGTGCCAACAGATGAAAAGGTAATATACTTAACATTTGATGCTGGATATGATAACGGAAATACCGCACCGATTTTAGATGCACTGAAAAAGCATAATGTAAAGTCAACCTTCTTTTTAGTAGGGAATTTTATTGAGAAAAATCCAGACCTTGTTAAAAGGATGGTCTCAGAAGGGCACATTGTAGGCAATCACACAAAGACGCATCCCGATATGTCAAAAATATCTTCAGCAGAAGATTTTTCAAAAGAAATTGCAGCTTTGGAAAATGATTATAAGGAAGTAACGGGCAAAGAAATGCTTAAAGTTTACCGTCCACCCCAAGGAAAGTTCAGTGAAGAAAATTTAAAACTCGCAAATTCTATGGGATATCAAACATTTTTTTGGTCTTTAGCATATGTAGATTGGTACGAAAATAAGCAACCAACCAAAGAAGAGGCTTTTTCAAAGCTATTGACAAGAATTCATCCAGGGGCGATAGTTCTATTACACTCAACCTCAAAAACCAACGCAGAAATTATGGATGAACTTTTAACCAAATGGAAAGAAATGGGATATAGTTTTAAGAATTTAGATGCAATAAAAAAAGCTGAAGCAAAAGTTTCAGCTTTTTTTATTATGTATTATTCCTGATGAGCCTTTTTATATTCTTCTGTTACCTTTTGTGTAACATTCGGTGGAGCTTCTTCATAGCGAACAAATTCCTGAGTAAATCTGCCTCTTGCCTGAGTCATTGAACGAAGGTCAATAGCATATTTTGCAAGTTCTGCTGCAGGAACTTCTGCAATTATCTGTTCACTTCCGTCACCCTGAGGATTCATACCAAGCACTCTGCCTCGGCGTTTGTTGATATCGCCGATAACATCGCCCATATATGAAGATGGAATATAAACTTCGATTTTGTTCACAGGTTCTAATAAAACAGGGTTTGCCTGAGCAATACCGGTTTTGAATGCAAGATTTGCGGCCATCTTAAATGCCATTTCAGACGAGTCTACTGGATGGTATGAGCCATCTAAAAGTGTTGCCTTTAAGTTTACAACAGGGCAACCTGCGATAACACCATGTGCACATGATTCTAAAAGACCTTTTTCAACTGCAGGGAAGTAGTTCTTAGGAACGCTACCGCCAAAGATTTTTTCTTCGAATACAAGTTCTGAACTTTCACAAGGTTCAAATGCAATTTTAACGTGACCATACTGACCGTGTCCGCCTGATTGCTTTTTGTGTTTACCTTCAACTTCAACACGTTTTCTGATTGCTTCACGATATGCAACTTTAGGTTCTTCCAAAGTAACTGAAACCTTGAATTTGTCTTTAAGCTTGTTAACAATAATGTCTAAGTGAGAATCACCCATACCACTGATTAAGGTCTGCTTTGTTTCTTTGTTTGTAACGACTCTTAATGTCATATCTTCTTCTCTTATTTTTGCAAGACCCTGACTGATTTTTTCTTCATCGCCTTTTTCTTTAGGAAGGATTGCCAAAGTAAGCTGAGGAACAGGGAAGTCAATTTTATCTAAAAGAACCTGATATGACTGTGAACATAAAGTATCACCTGTTTTTGTCTGAGTGAGTTTTGGAATTGCACCGATATCACCTGCGGTAATTGCATCTGTTTCAATCTGTTTTTTACCGCGCATATAATAAATCTTACCAACTTTTTCAGCAATTTGTCTGTCAGGGTTAAATACAGTTGAGTCAGCTTTTAACACGCCAGAGCAAACCTTAACAAATGAAAGTTTACCAACAAATGGGTCAGCTATTGTTTTAAATACAATAGCAGAAAGTGGTGCAGTTTCATCACAGGTAATTTCAAGGGCATCTCTTGTGTCAACTTTTGCCGCATATTCAACTTCAGCTTCATCAGGTGAAGGGAAATATTCAATAATAGCATCTAAAAGTTTTCTGATACTTGCTGCAGTAAATGCAGAACCGCAAAGTACAGGGGTAATTGTGTTTTCTTTCATACCCTGTTTAATAGCTTTTTGAATTTCTTCGTTTGTAAATTCTTCGCCATTGAAGAATTTTTCCATAAGTTCTTCACTTGTTTCTGCAACAGCTTCAATAATCATTTCTCTTGCAGGAGCAACTGTTGGGAGAAGCTCTTCAGGAACAGGAATATCAACAATCTTGTCTCCTTCAAATCTTCTTGCTTCCATTTTTATAACGTTAACATAGCCACAGAATTTATCTCCATCATACATAGGAACATAAAATGGTGCTATGGTTTTTCCAAAAGAATTTTTAAGTCCGTCTAAAACTTTATTATAGTCAGCATATTCTTCTTCCATTTTGCTGACAAATATAATCTTAGGAATATCTCTCTTATTTGCGATTTTCCACGCAAGTTCTGTTCCTACCTGAACACCTGTTTTTGCAGTAGCAACGATAATTGCAGCATCTGATACTCTTGCTGCTTGTAAAACTTCTCCTTCAAAATCGAAGAAGCCCGGAGTATCTAAAATATTGATTTTTTTGTTTTTCCATTCGAGTGGCTGAACTGTTGTATAAATAGAAATTTTTCTCTTGACTTCTTCAACGTCGTAGTCAGACGAAGTATTTCCGTCAACTATTTTACCTAAACGGTCACTGCCCTGTCCTAAAAAGAGCATAGCCTCTGTTAAAGAAGTCTTACCCACACCTCCATGTCCTAAGACGCATACGTTTCTAATGTCTTGTTTTTCGTACGCTTTCAAAAAAATCATCTCCTTTATCTTTTTATAAAGCACCCACAGTGCAATATACGTTGTCTTTTCTATATGGGTATATTTGTTTCCTTTTATATTTTTTATATTTTTTTCGTCATTTTGCACAAAAAAATGTTAAAAAACATACAAAACCAACAACAAAAAACGGGGCAAAAGCATGCCCCGTGGAAAAAGATGTTATTAGCAACAGCCGCTTCCAAATATGTTTCCGTTGTTATTGCCTCCGCAAAGCCAGATGAGAATGATTATAGCAATTATAATCCAAACCCATGAGTCTACTCCGTTGTTATTGTAACCATTGCAACATGATAAATCTGACATATTTTACCTCCAAAATTTAATTAGCAACCGCGTGAGCAGTTGTCGTCACATCCCTTTCCGCACCAGAAAAGCAATAAGAAAAGAATGATAAACCACAAGATTGTATCCTGGTCAAATCCGCTGAATAATGACATTAAACTCCCTCCTTTTCAATACTATGATATGATACAAAAGGTATTTGGTTACAAAAAATGATTTTTAAATAATCTGAAAAATAAATTTAATAGTATAAAAGTCTCATAATTCACTGAATTATGAGACTTTTAAGTAAAGTAATATTTTGGGTAACTTTTCATTTGGAAGTGATTATCATAGCTGAGTTCGGATTTGAAATTAAATTAGCATTATCTTTTGAGATATTTCCGTGTTCAAAAATAACCGTGCCGGGAACATTAACATCTCTGGGCTCTTCACTAAGATTTATAACGCATATAAGCTTGCCCCTTTTAAAGCTAAAAAATCCGTCCCTGTTTTCTATAGGGGTAAAGCCAAGGCAAAAGTCTTCTTTAAATTCATTTCTTATTTTACCTAAGCTTTTATAAAAATCAAGAATTTCAAAATCTTCCTTACCATAAGGATATGTTTTTCTGCAGTATGGATCCTTAAATCCGTTTTGACCCGCTTCATCTCCATAATAAACTGACGGAAGACCGGGCAGGGTATATTGCAGAAATGTTGCAAGCAACAGTCCATTTTTACCTCTTTGATATTCTTCTTGTGATAGAATATATTTTCCGTAATCTTCAGGCTGTACATTGTTTTGGACACCTAAAAATGTTAATGCCCTTTCTGTATCGTGGGTGGAAATGCTGTTCATAAGGCATGCGGTGACCTGAGGCGGGTAATTTTCAAGAATTTCAAAAATTCTGTCTTCAAAAAGACGAGAATTTCTGTTTTTTACAAAGTCTAATATTGCCGTTCTGAAAGGATAATTCATAACGCTGTCCATTTGTCCGCCAAGCAGGTATTTTCTTCTTACGCCATAAGCAAATTTGTTGGTTGCATCTTCCCACACTTCACCTATAATAAAACTATCTTTGTTTGTTTCTTTTGCTCTTTTGTATAAAGCTTCTATAAATTCGTCGGGAAGCTCGTCGGCTACATCAAGTCTCCAACCTGATGCACCCATATTATGCCAGTAGCTTATAACTCCGTCTTTCCCTGTAATATATTCGGTGTAATCGTGGTGGTTTTCATTAACATTAGGTAAGTTTTCAAAACCCCACCAACATTCATACTTGTCTGGATAATTTGTAAATGAATACCAGTTATAGTACGGAGAGTCTTTTGAATTTGCTGCACCCACTGAATCGTAATGGTTATACTTATTAAAATAAATGCTGTCCGCACCTGTGTGGCTGAAAACTCCATCTAAAATGATCTTTATACCTTTTTTTGCTGCTTCTTTACAAAGTCTGCTAAAATCATCATTTGTTCCAAAATAAGGGTCAATATTAAAGTAATTTCCGGTACTGTATCTATGATATTCGGGACTCTCAAAAACGGGGTTTAAATAAATAATGTTGACTCCTAAATCCTTGATATAATCGAGCTTTTCAATAATTCCGTCTATATTTCCCATAAAATAATCATTAGCTTTGTAATCGGGGGTATCATAAATAAACTCGGGAATTTCATCCCAGTTTTTATGAATTTTTCTTTCGTTTTTGGCTGAAAGAGGAATAAAACTTTCGCTTTTATTAAAACGGTCGGGAAAAATCTGATACATTAAAGCCCCCTTAGTCCAGTCGGGAGTTTTGAAATTTTTATCAAAAACAGTAAGCTGCCATTCCGGAAGCCAGTCTTCGATGGCAGCATTGTTGTCTTTTTTGCCTACAAAATATGTTATGTCATTATTTTTTATCTCAAAACGGTAAAAATAAAGACCGGGTGAATTAAATGAAGTCTTGCAGGAATAAGTTTGATAACCGCAATTACAGTCGGTCTTGTTCATCAAAATGTAATATGATTTATCTGAAGTATCTTCTCTGTAAATAAAATAAACACTGGTATGAGTAACATTTTCTGCTACTTTTATGTTAAAAGTAACCTCCGCTTCGCTGCTTACTGCACCGAAAGGGGATTTGTATTCTTCATATCTTGCGTTGTAAATTACCGGTTTCATTTGCTCACCATCCTTTAGCGTTTGAGATGTCAATTTAGGATACTATTATTATTTAAAAATGTCAAGTTTAAATTTTAAGTTTTCTATATACAAATACAAAAAAATGTGTTAGAATATAATAAGAATTATGTGTGTAATTTATGGGAAGGTAGGTACGTGATGAAAAAAGTTATCAACGAAGATAATAAAGTTGCTGAATATCTTTTCCACGAAGGGACAAACAATACAGCCTATGACTATATGGGGGCGCACCTTTATGATGATTTATGTGTTTTCAGAGTATGGGCTCCTCACGCTAAAGAGGTTTATGTTACAGGCTCTTTTAACAATTGGGAAAAATATTCACATAAGGCCTTTCGAATAACAGACGGTGGCATTTTTGAATGTATTATAAAAGGGGTTAGCGAGTTTGACTCCTACAAATATCTTATAGTAACCAATGATGGCAGGGAGCTTTATAAAGCTGACCCTTATGCCTTTCATTCTGAGACACGTCCGGGCACCTGTTCTAAGGTTTATGATTTGGATGGTTTTAAATGGTCGGATAAAAGTTGGATGGATAAAAGGGAAGCACCTTACGGCAGACCTGTAAGTATCTATGAGCTTCATATGGGGTCATGGCGAAAATATGATGATGGAAATTCATTTGACTATATCAAAATGGCGGATGAACTTATTCCTTACATTAAAGAAATGGGTTATACTCATATAGAACTTATGCCCCTTACAGAATATCCTTATGATAAATCTTGGGGATATCAGGTTACAGGATATTATGCACCAACATCAAGGTATGGTACTCCAAAAGAGTTTATGGAATTTGTTAACAGGCTCCATAAAAACGGGATAGGTGTCATTTTGGATTGGGTACCCGCTCATTTTCCGAAAGATGAATTTGGACTTTTTGAATTTGATGGAACCTACCTTTATGAATATGAAGATGAGCTTAAAAGGGAGCATCCCGACTGGGGAACGAGAATTTTTGATTACGGAAAAAACGAGGTTATGTCTTTCCTTATTTCAAATGCAAGCTTTTGGTTTTCAAAATATCATATTGATGGATTGAGAGTAGATGCAGTTGCTTCTATGCTTTATCTTGATTATGGCAAAAAAGACGGTAAGTGGCGTCCAAATGAATATGGCGGAAACGGAAATATCGAGGCCATTGAATTTATTAAAAAGCTCAACAAGTATGTTTTTTCTGCCCATAAGGGCATTATGATGATTGCTGAGGAATCAACCGCATGGCCTATGGTTACTCATCCGGTGGATGAGGGCGGTCTTGGTTTTAACTATAAGTGGAATATGGGATGGATGAACGATTCTCTTACCTATATGCAGCAGGATCCTTTCTTCAGGAAAGGCGTTCATAACAATTTGACTTTTTCTTTAACCTATGCATTTTCTGAAAATTTTGTACTTCCGTTGTCTCATGATGAGGTTGTCCATGGGAAAAAGTCGCTTTTGTCCAAAATGCCAGGTGAGTACGAGGATAAATTTGCAAATTTAAGAGCATATCTTGGTTATATGTTTGCTCATCCCGGTAAAAAACTTATGTTTATGGGTGCCGAATTTGGTCAGTTTATTGAATGGAATGAGGAACAGGAGCTTGACTGGAACCTCTTATCATATAAAAGTCATAATGACCTTAAAAACTTTATTAAGGTGCTCAATTCAGTGTATAAGAAGAATACGTGTTTATGGGAACTTGATAATAGCTGGGATGGTTTTGATTGGGCGGCTCTTGATGATAATACCAATAATATTATATCGTTTTTAAGAATGGATAAAAGTAAAAACTATATCCTTTGTGTTTCAAATTTCTCAAGTGTAACAAGAGAAAATTATAAAATAGGCGTTCCTTTAAACGGAGTATATGAGGAAATTTTTTCTTCCGACAGCAGTGAATTTGGTGGAACGGATGTCTCGAACGGCAAAGTGCGTTCCCAAAAGGGAAAACTACATGGCAGAGACCAGTATATTGAAATTAATATACCTGCATTTTCTACGGTGTACTTCTACAAAAAAGCGGGTAGAAAAAAATAAATAAACAGGAGGTATTTTTGTAATGGCAAAAAAGAAAAAAATGATTGCCATGCTATTAGCAGGCGGTCAGGGAAACAGACTGTACGTTTTAACAAAAGAACGTGCCAAACCGGCAGTTCCTTTTGGCGGCAAGTACAGGATTGTTGACTTCACTTTATCCAATTGCTCAAATTCAGGAATTGATACTGTGGGAGTTTTAACTCAGTACAGACCATTGGAGTTAAATTCCTATATAGGAAATGGTCAACCCTGGGATTTGGACCGAATGAATGGCGGTGTGTATATTCTGCCTCCATACACAGGAAATTCAGCATCATGGTATAAGGGAACTGCAAATGCCATATATCAGAATATTAACTTCATCGAGCAGTACGACCCCGAATATGTGCTTGTTTTATCAGGCGATCACGTGTATAAAATGGATTATTCAAAGATGCTTGACTTCCATAAAAAAAAGGATGCAGATGCAACTATTGCTGTTATGGAGGTTCCCATTGAACAAGCATCAAGCTTTGGTATTATGAATACTAACGAGGACCTCTCAATAAGTGAATTTGAGGAAAAACCAAAGGAGCCTAAATCCAACAAAGCATCAATGGGAATATACATATTTAAATGGTCAAAGTTAAAAGAATATCTTATCCTAGACGAAGAAAAAGGAGAAAATACATCAAACGACTTTGGTAAGGATGTAATACCTGCAATGCTTAACGACAATCAAAAAATGTATGCCTATCCATTTGACGGATACTGGAAAGATGTAGGAACTATTGACAATTTGTGGGAAGCCAATATGGATTTACTTACCCCAAGTATTGCAATAAATATATGGGACCCATTATGGAAAATATATTGTCGTCATAATATCACAACACCTCACTATATAGATAAATCTGCCGATATTGACAACTCTATGGTAACCGAGGGTTGTTATGTTAACGGAAAGCTTAAATATTCCATTTTATTTTCCGATGTTACGGTTGAAGAAAATGCTCAAATTGAATATTCGGTTGTTATGCGTAACACCAAGGTAGGTAAAAATGCTGTTGTAAAATATGCAATAATAGCAGACGACGCTATTATTGAAGATGGTGCAATTGTAGGTGCAGCTCCCGAGGATTATAGGGACAAAGGTAAATGGGGCATTACAGTTGTAGGTCAGGGTGCTCGTGTAAAATCGGGTCAGGTAGTGTTACCAGGTGAAATGATTGAGCCTGACAGTGGCAGAGAATAGGAGGGGATTATAATGAATGCTTTTTCAATATTATTTGCTGACAGCTATGATTATAACAATTCAGAAACTAATGTTCTTGCTAATAACAGAACTTTAGCTTCCATTCCTTATGGCGGAAGATATCGTCTTATAGATTTCATTCTTTCTGCTCTTGTCGGGGCGGGTATATATGATGTTGGGATTGTAACAAGAAATAAGTATAATTCCTTAGTTGAGCATGTAGGTTGGGGGAAAGATTGGGATTTAAACCGAAAAAACGGCGGTCTTAAATTTTTGACTCCTTTCCAGAGTGGCACAGGTGTTGTTACCAATAAAATAGAAGCATTAAACAGTGTTATGGATTATATTAAAACAACACGTCATGAATATTGCTTATTGAGTGATGCCAATATTGTAACAAATATCGACCTTAAGCAGTTTATGGAATTCCACGAGAATAATGAGGCGGACATTTCCTTTGTTTATAAAAATATGGTAACTACCGATGTCGAACTTCAGATGAGCTTAAACGAAGAGGGAAGACTTGTTGACGTAATGTATCACAAAACCTCAGAAGAAGCACCTCAAAATATGTTTCTTAACATGATTTTGCTTAAAACAGACTTGTTGGTAAACCTTATTGAGAAAGGTATGACATATGGTTGGCAGTCTTTAAAAAAGAATGTTATTGCAAATAGCTTTAGAGAGTACAAAATATATGGCTTTGAAGCTAAGGGCTATGCATCTCAGATTAAAACATGTGAAGAATTTTACAACACCAATATGGATTTACTTAAAAAGGATGTTCGTCTTGAACTGTTTCATGGCGTAAATCCCATTCTTACAAGAATTAAGGACTCTGTACCTACTATGTATGGAGAAAACGCTAAGGTTACAAATTCATTGGTAGCTGATGGCTGTAAGATTGATGGACTTGTTGAAAACTGCATCATTTTCCGTGATGTAATAGTTAAAGCCGGAGCGGTTGTTAAGAATTCAATAATAATGCAAGGCACAATTATTGAGGATAACGCAGATGTTGAATGTGTAATAACCGATACGGATGTATTGATTACCTCAGGGAAATCATTAAAGGGCACTCAAACAATGCCGTTTATGATAAACAAAGGTAAAATTGTATAAATTTCTGGCATATTTATGCATTTACCTTACTAATAGTATAATAAAATAGCCTTTGTAACGAAATTACAAAGGCTATTTGAAAAGAATAACTGACGGACAAAAGAAAGGAACGTACTTATGAAAATATTATTTGCAGCCTCTGAGGCGGCTCCATTTGTCAAAGTTGGCGGACTTGGCGATGTTATGGGCTCTCTTCCGGCAGAACTTAATAAAAAAGGTGTTGATGCAAGAGTTGTTTTACCGCTTTATTCGGCAATCAAACCTGAAATGCGTGAAAAACTGGAGTATGTAACCAATATTAATGTCAGCAACAGTTGGAGAAACAGCTATTGCGGAATTTTCAAGACCGAAAGAAATGGCGTTACCTATTATTTTATTGATAACGAACAGTATTTTCATCGTGAAAAAGTATATGGCTCAATAGATGATGGTGAAATATTTGCCTTCTTCTCACGCGCGGTTTTGGAGATTCTTCCTGTAATTGGGTTTATTCCTGATATTATAAATGCAAATGACTGGCATACGGCTATGGTTCCTGTATATCTTAATACGCTTTATCGTGACCGTGATGAATATAAAAATATTAAAACTGTTCTTTCTATTCATAATATAGAATTTCAAGGGAAATTTAACCCATACGTTTTGGGTGAGCTTTTTGGCCTTGATGTTTGTCATAAACCACTTATGATGTACGATGGTGATATTAATGTCCTAAAAGCAGGTATTGAATCTGCCGATATTGTTTCTACCGTAAGCAAACAGTACGCAGAAGAAATTCTTCATCCCGAACACTCATACGGAATTTATCATATATTATGCGCAAGAAGGGAAAAGCTTCGCGGAATAGTAAATGGTATTGATACAGAGGTTTTTAATCCTGAAACCGATAAGGCAATCAAAACAAACTATAGTATAAAAAGAATTCAGAATAAGCGCTTTAACAAAAGCGATTTAAGAAAACAAATGGCATTGTCAGATGCTGAGGATGTACCTTTAATAGGTATGGTAACAAGGCTTACAAGCCAGAAGGGTCTGGATCTTTTTGCTCCTATTTTAGATGAGCTGTCAAAGCTACCTGCTCAGTTTATAATTTTAGGAACAGGAACCCAGGATTATGAAGGCTTTGTAAGAAACTGGGAAGCAAACTGTCACGATAAGGTCAGAGGCGTTGTAATGTTCTCTTCTGAAATGGCGTCCAAAATCTATGCAGGTGCGGATATTTTCTTAATGCCTTCAAAATCCGAACCTTGCGGTCTTTCACAGCTTATAGCAATGCGCTATGGAACAATTCCTGTTGTGCACACGGTTGGCGGACTTAAGGATACAGTTAAGCCGTATAACCCTGAAACCAAAGAAGGCTGGGGTGTAACCTTCCAGAGTTACGATTCTTACGACTTTTTAGATGCAATTAAAAGAGCTATCAGCCTTTATTATGATAAAGAAAACCGCAAAACAATAATAAAAAATGCAATGTCCTTGGATGTAAGCTGGAATAACGCATCAGAGGAATATATCAAATTATATAAAGAACTTATTAAAGGAGACAATTAATGAATATCAATGCAAAAGAATTTAAACAAAAGATGGAGCAGTATATCGAACTTAACTTTGGTTGTGATTTGAATTCTGCAGGAAAAAGACAAATTTATCAGGCCGTTTTGGGTGTAACCAATGAAATCCTTGCAAAAAAACGATACGCTTTTAATAAAAAAACAAATGAAAAAGAAGCAAAGCAAGTGTTTTATATGTCTATGGAATTCCTTGTTGGCACATCTTTAAGAAATAACCTCTGGAATTTAGGTATAGAAAAAGATATAGCAAATATGCTTAAAGAAAACAACTTTGATATTGATGAACTTTATGAAATGGAACCTGACGCAGGCCTTGGTAATGGCGGTCTTGGAAGACTTGCTTCTTGCTATATGGATTCGCTTACATCTTTGGGTTATATGGCGACTGGTTTTTCAATAAAATATGATTTTGGTATTTTCAAGCAGGTTATTGTTGACGGATGGCAGACTGAATTTCCTGATGACTGGATGGAACTTGGCGGTCATTGGCTCCGTCCGAGAAAAGATGAAGCGGTTGAGGTTAAATTTTTCGGTAATGTGAATGAAATCTGGACAGAAAAAGGCTTGTCTACTGAGCATGTAAACTATGTTCCTGTAACTGCAACACCTTACGATTTGTTTATTTCAGGTCACGATACTGAAGCGGTTAATGTTTTAAGACTTTGGGGTGCTAACAGCAAAGAAGGTTTTGACATGGACCTTTTTGCTCAGGGTGAGCACGGCAAAGCATCTGAAAAGGAAGCTATTGCAAGTTCAATTTCCAAGGTTTTATACCCAGCAGACGATAATTATAACGGAAAATCATTAAGAGTAAAACAACAGTATTTCTTTGTAAGTGCTTCTATGCAACAGATTACAAGAATGCACTTTGAAAAATATAATACTCTTGATAATTTAGCCGATAAGGTGGTTATCCATATAAATGATACTCATCCATCATTATGTGTTCCAGAGCTTATGAGAATACTTATGGATGATTATGGTTATCTTTGGGACAAAGCTTGGGAAATCACATGTGATACTCTTGCTTATACAAATCATACTGTTATGAGTGAAGCTCTCGAAAAATGGCCTGTAGACCTTATAAAATCTCATCTTCCTAGAATTTATACAATAATCGAAGAAATTAACAGAAGATTTTGCGGAATGATTTATGAAAAACATCCTGAATTTTCAAATAAAATAAATGCTATGTCTATTATTTCAGACGGCGTGGTAAAAATGGCAAATCTTTGTATGGCATGTTGCTTTAATGTAAACGGCGTGTCCAAACTTCATTCAGAGATTTTAAAAGCCGATACATTTAAGGAATTTCACTCTATATTCCCTGATAAGCTTACCAATGTAACAAACGGTATTGCCCACAGAAGATGGTTGTGTCAGGCAAATCCGCTTCTTACACAGCTTTTAGAAGAAAAAATAGGGGATATGTATAAGAAAGACCTTTATAAAATTGCTGACTTTAATAAGTTTGAAAATGATGAAAAAGTATTGGAAAAACTTCTTCAGATTAAATATGAGAACAAAAAACGCCTTGCTGATTATATCTTAAAAACAAACGGAATTTCAGTTGATTGTAATTCAATTTTTGATATTCAGGTAAAAAGACTTCACGAATACAAGCGCCAGCTCCTTAATGTGCTTCATATTATTTATATGTACAGACGCATTAAGTTTGAGGGCTTAAGACCACAGCCTAAAACATATATTTTTGCTGCCAAAGCTTCTAAGGGCTACTATATGGCAAAGGAAATCATAAGACTTATTTGTGCTATTTCTGAGATGATTGAAAAGGATGCAGATGTAAGAGATTATATGAAGGTTGTGTTCATTGCTGATTACAGGGTATCTTTAGCAGAAATTATTATACCTGCTGCAGATATCAGTGAGCAGATTTCTCAGGCTGGTAAGGAAGCATCAGGAACAGGCAATATGAAATTTATGATAAACGGCGCCGTGACCTTAGGTACAATGGATGGTGCGAATGTTGAAATATTTGAATCTGTAGGTGATGAAAATATCTTTATATTCGGCCTGCGTGCAAATGAGGTTGAGGAACTTTATAAAAACGGATATAGTCCGAGATATTATTATGATAATGATAAAGATATCCGTGATGTGTTGGAATTTATAAAAAGCGGAATCAACGGCAAAAACTTTGATAATATCTATAACAATCTTATTAACTCTGACCCTTATATGTGTCTTGCAGACTTTAGGGCATATTGCGAGGCTCACGATAAGGTTGATAAAGCTTATGCTGACAAAATTGGATTTGCAAAAATGTCTCTTAAAAACATTGCAAATTCAGGTCTGTTTGCTGCAGACCGCTCAGTTGCTGAGTATGCTGAGAATATTTGGGGTATAGAACCAATATTATAAACCTTTTTCCTATAAAAATAATCAGGAGTATAAAATGAAAAGAAAAAGCGGGGTTTTAATGCATATATCCTCATTGTATGGGGATTATTCCATAGGTAGTTTTGGAGAGGCCGCAAAGGAGTTTGTTGATTTTCTAAGTGAATGTAAGTTTTCATACTGGCAGGTATTGCCGTTCAATATGGCAGATAGCTTTAATTCACCTTATCAGTCGTACAGTGCCTTTTCTGGTAATCCCTATTTTGTGGATTTGGAAATACTTTTTAAAAAAGGACTTGTCACTAAGGATGAGCTTGACATTGCAAGGCAGGCTCAGCCTTATGGTGCTGAGTATGAAAGACTGTGGGAGGAGCGCTTTACTCTTCTTATGAAGGCGTCGTCCAGAGTGGTTGATAAAAATAAGGTGTCTTCCTATATCGAAGCCAGACCTTTGGTAAATAATTTTTGCCTGTTTATGGCAAAAAAAGATGCAAATGAAAACAAGCCCTGGAACTTGTGGACCAGGGAAGATTATGACCCTGCAACTCTTTTTATGTGGCAATTTATTCAATATGAGTTTATAAATGAGTGGCTTGATATAAAGGCCTATGCAAATGAAAAAGGAATTAAAATTATAGGTGATATACCAATATATGTTTCTTTTGACAGCTCTGATGTATGGTCCAATAAGGAAGAATTTTTGCTTGACGGTGATAAGCCAACTCTTGTTGCGGGTGTTCCGCCAGATTATTTTTGTGAGGATGGTCAGCTTTGGGGAAATCCTCTTTACAATTGGGAAAAAATGAGAGAAAACGGTTTTGGCTGGTGGATGGAAAGAATCGCTTATATGACCGAACTTTTTGATGGGGTAAGGATTGACCATTTCCGCGGACTTGAATCATTCTGGGCAGTACCCTATGGCAGTAAGACCGCAAAAAATGGTAAGTGGATTAAAGGACCGGGAACGGATTTTATAGAAAAAATCAATTCCCGTTTTTCCGATAAGCTTATTATAGCAGAAGACCTTGGTGAAATTACTGAGGAGGTAGTTAAGCTTTTAGAGGATAACAATTTGCCGGGAATACGAGTGTTCCAATTTGGCTTTTTAGGTGATTATGATAACCCTCATATGCCTCATAATTACATAAATAATTGTGTTGCATATACAGGCACTCACGACAATAATACACTTTTAGGATATTTATGGGAACTTGATATGGACAATAAAAAAAGAATGTTGGAATACTGTAACTATTTCTCGGAAGATTGGGGAAATGGAATTGACAGCATCTTAAGAGCAGTCTTTATGAGTAATGCAGGCATTGTAATTCTTCCCATTCAAGATTTGTTGTGCTATGGCTCGGATACAAGAATGAATATCCCGGGACAAGCAGATGGTAATTGGCGTTTCAGAATTACAAAAGACCAGCTTTTATCTATTGATAAAAATAAATATATTAGGCTGAATGAATTGTATAAAAGAATATAATGTTTAGACCAGTCTTAATCAACGAGCAGAGCCTGCTTATGTCAGAGAGGAATTTTAGAAAGGGAAATTAATATTAAATTTCATCACATATCGTTAAGAGTAAAAAATTTTGAAAATTCTTTAAATTTTTATACCGAACTTGTCCAACTTAAGATTGGTAAGCAATTTTCTGCAGGCGGTGGAAATGTTGCTTATCTTTATGATTCTGAAAACGATACCGAAGTAGAATTAATTGCTATGCCTGAAGGCCAAGTGTTTGAGGGCAAAGGTATGTTTTTATGCTTTGCTACAGATAACCTTGAGACGGTGCACAGTAAGGCTGTTTTGCTTGGTATGAATCCGTCTGATATTCGTCATCCTGAGCCTGACGCAAAGTATGTCGTAAAAATGTCAAACAGATAAATAAGAATTTGTGGTGGTGTCATTATGCTAACAATAATCATTCAATATCTTTTATTACCAAAAGTTTTACCGACATTTATCCTATCTTTTGTATTTTTCTTTATCAATCGTAGATATGTTTGGTTTAGTATTTTACTGACTGCGATTTTTGAAGTCGTTGTTTGGTGGGACGAGTTGTGTTATTACGAATCGCGGGGTCTTATAATTTATGCTATCCTTATACAACTTTTCCTGATAGCTGTTATTATACTGCTGTTAAAGGTAATTGTACCTATACGAAAAAAGAAATAAACAAATTCCAATTTATTTATATGTTTTTAGTTATAGCTTGACATGAGCAGCCATCAAAAAGGGTTTGCATCTAAACTTTATGCCTCGCAGTTTTTATGTTTATGACCCCGATGGAGTATCCGTACAATTCAGGGAATATAAGTAAAGTTGTTAATTCTCTTGCAGTGGACAAGTGGATAGTTTTGTCATATTAAAATAAATGTGAATTTGAAAATGTTTGCAATTTATTTATAAAAGGAAGTAGAAAAAATGAAAGTATTGGTTCTTACAATACCAACCGGCGGTGGACACTTGTCTACCGGTGCGGCAATAGAAAAATATATAAAAAGCCATGGGCACGAAGCAAAGCTTATTGATGTTTACAAATATGTAAGCAAGCTTTTAGGCGGAAGTGTTCAAAAAGGCTACCTTGCTTCAACAAAATATGCACCAAATGTTTATGGCAAATTTTACAGAATGGCAGAGATAAGCGACCCTTATGACAAGCTTTATATGTTAAAGGCGGCAAATAAGGTTATGAAAATAAAGTTTGCCAAGTTTGTAAAGGCATATAATCCGGATGTTATTATTGCCACGCACGTTATGGCAGCACATATGATTAATGCTTTGGGTGAAGAAATTTTGTCAGATGTTGTTACTGTAGGAATTATTACCGACTATACTATACATCCGTATTGGCAGAAAACTACACTTGATTATTATGTGACAGCATCCGAGTTGTTAAATTGTCAGGCACAAAAAAAGAATATTCCGCTTGAAAAGATAAAACCTTTCGGCATACCAATTGATGAAAAATTTGCACAGAAAATTCCTAAAAGTCAGGCAAGAAAAATGCTTGGTATTGAGGAAAAACCTACTGTTTTGGTGATGAGTGGCTCTATGGGCTTTGGTAAAGTTGTAAAACGCATAAAAGAGCTTGATAAATTAGAGCTTGATTTTCAGATAATTGTTGTATGTGGAAGTAACAAATCATTAAAGCGCAGAATTGAAACGCTTGATACAAAAAAGATAATTTATTGCTACGGTTTTGTGAATAATGTTGATGTTTTAATGGATGCATCAGATTGTATAATTACAAAGCCGGGTGGTCTTACAGTTTCGGAAAGTTTGGCAAAAGGAATGCCCCTTATTTTAATAAATCCTATACCCGGTCAGGAAGACAGAAATGTTGAATTTTTGTTGAATAATGGTATGGCACAGCTTGTAACATCAACATATAAAGTGGATGAAGCAATTTATCAGCTTTTTAATAATGAATGGAAAATAAAAAATCTTTCCGATGGTATAAAGCACATTGGAAAGCCTTATGCAACACGTGATTTGTGTGAGTTTATTATAGGTATTGGGGAGAGGGAATAAAAATTGTTTGAAAAACATTTGTTTCGTAAAGCAAAAGGGCAAATTGTTATTGGTAACGAACAAAAAGGACTTGAAATTTTTGAAAAATTGATACAAAAGAAAAAAGCAACAATTGAAATGAAAGTTTTTTGTGCTTTTTATCTTATGAAAAATGGCGACTTTTTAAAAGCAAGAGAAGTCTTTGATAATCTTATATTTCCGTTTGATAAACAACTAAAAAAATGTTCTAAGGATATTAAAGTTCAGGTTGAACAAAACTATGCGCTTTTACTTTGGAAAGAGGGAAAGCTTGACGAGGCAGTAAAGAGGACTGAAAATATTTTAAAAGATTATAAGAATACTGTTGTTTACGGAAATTTAGGGTATTTTTATGTTTTGCAGGGTGATGGCGAAAAAGCACTTAAACTTAATTTGGAAGCTTATGATTTTGCATCTGATGATGCGGTGATTTTGGACAATCTTGCATTTAGCTATTATCTTTTAGAGGATTTTGGTAAGGCAGAAGAAATTTATGAAAAAATGCATCAAGAAAAAACTCCATCTTTCCCGGAAGCGTATTATAACTACGGGCTTGTTAAATTAAAACAGGGGAATATTAAAAAAGCAAAAGAACTTTTCCAAAAAGCTCTTTTGCAAAAATTTTCATATTTGTCTGACCTTGATAAACAGACCGTTGAAAGTGCACTTGAAAATCTTTAAAAATTTTCTGCAAAATCAACCTTTTCTACGGTAAACTCTTTTCCCTTTAAGTAATCAAGCGGGGAAGAAGATGTAAAATTAAATTTAATTTTGTATGAGTACAGCGCCTGATGCTTAAAGCTAAGGTGCTGATTTTGTTTGTTTGTGCCATACTTGGTGTCACCGGCGAGTGGGTGACCTATGTATGCAAAATGCGCTCTTATCTGATGGGTTCTTCCTGTAAGCAAATCTACCTCAACTAAAGAAAGACCATCTTTTTCTTTTAATACTTTGTATTTAGTGGTGATTTTTCTTGCCCCATCTTCAGGGGTGTCAAATATAAAAGCTCGGTTAAGCTTGCTATTTTTAATATGATAAGCGTTGAGAGTTGCACTTTTTTTATCAAGAATTCCATGAACAATGCAAAGGTATTTTTTTGAAATCTCTCTATTTTTGATTTTTTGATTTATGGTGCGGAGTGCAGTTGCATTTTTGGCTGCAATTACAATACCGCCTGTGTTTTTGTCTATTCTGTTGCAAAGCGACGGAGTAAAAGAGCTTTTATCATCAGGATTATATTCGCCTTTTAAGTAAAGGTATGCCTGGATTTGTGTTATAAGGTCATTGTTTTTATCCTGAGTTAAGTCAGAATGAACACTTATTCCCGGCTTTTTATCAATTAAAAGTATATTGTTGTCTTCGTATAAAACATTTAAAACAGGAACAACAGAGCAAACCTCAGGTTTGCTCTGTTTTGTTTCTAAGAATTCATCTTTGATATAAAGCTGTAAAACATCTCCAACACTTAGTCTTGAGGAAATCTCGCAACGCTTTCCGTTTAATTTAATGTCCTTTTTTCGTATAGCCTTATACATCATTGACTGCGGAAGGTTTGGAAACATTTTTGTCAGATATTTGTCAAGTCTCTGATTTGCGTCGTTTTCGCCGACAATAAATTTTTGCATAGTATTAGTCCAAAATATAAATTTTTGCAGTTCTTCTGCCAAAGTTTAAACATTCTGAGCGCGAGTTGAAGAAAAGGTCAATTTTATTGCCTTTGATAGCTCCGCCTGTATCACCAGCAATAGCTTCGCCGTATACCCAACTGCCGTCTGCTGCTTCTATATAAAGTCTTGTGCCAAGCGGAATAACTCTCGGGTCAACTGCGATAACTCCGTACTGAGCACGCATACCTGATGCAGTGATGCCATAACCTCTGTCACCAGGACGTTTTCCGCAACTTTCATATGAGAGGTCATAAGCTGTGGCAGAAGCAGTTATAACGTTGCTGAATGTAAGTTCTTTTCCGCCTGATGTTACAAGTTTAGAGCCTGTAACAGTCGAACCGGTTTTATTGTAGATAGTAACAACTTTTGTGCCCTGTTCAATAATTTCATCAACAGGTTTTTTTGAAATAATCTCTGATGTTAAAACTCTTGATGTTTCTACACCATTTTCATATCTTACTGTATAGGTTGAGGTTTTTAAACCGTCGTTACCTTCTCTTAAAAGTTTTGTTGTTCCTTTTTCCAAAGAACTGTTATATGTTGTTATTGAACCTTTTTTGATAATTTCGTCTTCTGAGATTGTTTCAATTACAACTCTTACTACCTCAAAAGTAAGTGTGTTTGTTTCACTGTCATACACTGGCTTGATGTAATCGTTGTCTGAAATAGCATAGCCGTTATAGTTTAAATAACTTTTGTCAATATCTGAATATGGGTCTTTACCTTTGTAGTTTAAGTCAGAAAGTTTTTCGCCGTCTAAAACGCATATTTTAAGTTCAGATGCAGGATCCTTTGTATATGCGGAAACAACGGGAACGATAGTTGAAACCAAAACCAGTGAAAGTATAATTCTGGCCAACATCTTTTTTGATTTAAAAAACATACGTACCTCCAAATCGTTTAGGCATAAGCTCTGTATTAAAATGACAAAAATCGCCATTTTGAGCCATTTGCCGTAGCGTCTTTCTTTGGACTTGATAGATTGTAACACTTTTTTAACAATTTGTCAAGTTTTTTTAATAAAAAATCACTTTATGTTACAGATTATATACAAATTTTGCCTAAAATATTCACGAAAAAATGGCTGAAACTTGACTTTTTTTGTTCAAAATGCTATAATCAAATGAAAATATACTTATTAATAAGGGACGAATTATGGAAATGTTGTGCAAAAGCGCACAAGACACAGTTTTGTGTGGATTTGAGTTCGGTAAAAAACTAAAGAGCGGTGATATTGTGTGCCTGATAGGTGATTTGGGTGCAGGAAAAACCACATTTACAAAAGGCATTGCAAAAGCACTTAACACAAAGTATGAGCCGGTAAGCCCTACTTTTTCTATTGTGCATGACTATGGCGGCGATATTCCGCTTTACCATTTTGACCTTTACAGATTATCATCTGAAAATGATTTGATGAGTATTGATTTTGACAGCTATGTGTATTCTGACGGAATATGTGTAATTGAATGGCCGGATATTGCACTGGGACTTTTAGAAAAATATTACGTTGTAAATATTAAATACAGTGGTCAAATGCGAACCATAGAAATAAAGGAGTGTGAATAAATTGAAGACGCTTGCTTTTGATACAGCAACGGCTGCAGCATCGGTTGCAGTTGTTGAAGACGGCAAAATGCTTGGGGTTATGACTCTTAATTTAAAAAAACCACACTCGCAGAAAATTATGGTAGTTGCACAAAAACTCTTAGAACAACTTGAACTAAGCGTAAGCGATATTGACCTTTTTGCAGCAGCTCACGGTCCTGGTTCATTTACAGGGTTACGTGTTGGTATTGCAGCGGTTAAGGGATTTGCAGATTCTTTAAAAAAACCTGCAGTTGGTGTTTCAACATTGCAGGCTATGGCGTATCCTTACTTAATGTATAAAGAACTTGTTTGCCCGTTGATTGATGCAAGGCGTGATCAGGCATACTATGCAGTATATAAAAAGGGCGATGTTACAGAAGAGATATATAAAGCCGATTGCCAGAATATAAAAAATATTATATGTCAGCTTGCAGTTTTAAATAAAAAAGTTGTTTTTACGGGTGACTGCGTATATAAACATAAGGATTATATAATTTCACAGCTTGGTGAAAATGCTATGTTTGCTGATGAACTTTACTGTGTTAACAGTGCTGTGGCGGTTGGATATATTGCAGAAAAAAGTTATTTGCATAAAAATAAAAAAGATATTACTCCCGATTATGTTTTAAAAGCATACATAGGGAATGATTGAGGTGGATTGTATGGAAAGAAGAGATAAAGTTAATTACTATCTTGATATTGCAGAAACCGTATTGGAACGCGGAACATGTTTGAGACGTAATTTTGGTGCTATTATAGTTAAAAATGATGAAATTGTTTCAACTGGTTATGTTGGTGCGCCCAGAGGCAGACAAAACTGTATTGATACAGGTGAGTGTATAAGGCAAAAGTTTAATGTGCCAAGAGGAACAAGATATGAACTTTGTCGTTCTGTTCACGCCGAAGCAAATGCAATTATAAGCGCTTCCAGAAGTGAAATGCTGGGGGCTGAGCTTTATCTTGTTGGAAAAGAAAAAGATGATGGTTCTTTGGTTAAAAATGCAATGCCTTGCGCAATGTGCAAGCGTATGATTATCAATGCAGGGATTGCAAAAGTATACATAAGAGATGATAAAGAAACTTATAGAGTTTACGATGTAGAGCAGTGGATAGAAAATGATGATTCATTGGAACTTAAAGATAATTATTGAGAGGTCTTTTATTTAATGACAACAAAGTTTGTAAAATATGACGCCAAAAATAATGACATATTAAAAGAAGCCGCCGATATTATAAATATAGGCGGACTTGTTGCGTTTCCAACCGAAACTGTTTATGGTCTTGGTGCAGACGGTTTAAATGTTAAAGCTGTAAAGAAAATATATCAGGCTAAGGGAAGACCATCTGATAATCCGCTTATTTTACATATTTCTGATATAAAACAGTTAAAAGACCTTGTCGCAGAGATTACGCCCATTGCGAAAATACTTATGGACAAGTTCTGGCCGGGTCCTATGACACTTGTTATGAAAAAGCAAAGCATAGTTTCAGATACAGTTTCAGGTGGACTTGATACTGTTGCAGTAAGACTTCCTGAAAACGAGATTGCCAGAAATTTAATAAATTATGCAAATAAGCCAATTGCTGCACCGTCTGCAAATTCTTCGGGAAGACCAAGTCCTACAAAGGCTCAGCACGTTTTTGAGGATTTGAATGGCAAAATAGATATGATAATAGATGGTGGAAGTTGTGAGGTTGGGTTAGAGTCAACAGTTATTGATGTGACAGGACAAAAGGCTGTTATTTTAAGACCGGGAAGAGTTACATTCGAGGATATTGAAAAGCTTGGAATTGATGTAAGCTACGACAGACATCTTATAGACAAAAGTAGTGTTGAAAAACCAAAAAGTCCCGGAATGAAATATAAGCACTATGCCCCTAAAGGCGATCTTGTTGTTTTAGAGGGCGAGTATGAAAGTATTAAAGAGTATATAAAAAAATTCCCCGAGGCAGGCGTTTTAACGTTTGATGAGTATCCAATAGGAAACGAGATTGAATTTTCATTGGGTAGTATTTATAAATCAGAACAGGGAAGTAAGCTTTTATTTGATTACCTGCGTCAATTTGACAGCCTTGGTGTAAATAAAATGTTTGCGGTAAAACCAAAAGAAGACGGAATTGGTTTTGCACTTTGCAACAGATTGTTCAAGGCGGCAGGCGGCAAGGTAGTGGAGGTTTGAAATGGACTTTAAAATAGTGCCTATGACAAAAGAACATGTTGACGGCATTAAAAATATAGATAATTTGTGTTTTGAGTCACCATGGTCGCTAAAATCGTTTGAGAGCGAGCTTACAAATCCTTTAGCGGTATATTTTGTTGCACTTTTAGACGAAAAAGTAATCGGTTATGCAGGATATTGGTGGGTTTTTGATGAGGGTCAAATAACCAATATTGCAGTACATCCCGATTATAGACAAAAGGGTATCGCATCGGCTTTAATGAATGAAATGGTAAATAAATGCTCAGTTACAGATGTGTATACATTAACTTTAGAGGTAAGGGTAAGCAATTCTTCTGCAATTGCCTTATATGAAAAATATGGCTTTGAAAGAGTGGGTTTAAGACCAAAATACTACGATAATAAAGAAGATGCATTGCTTATGACAAAGGAGATAGAACAAGTTGGCTAAAATACTTGCGATTGAAAGTTCTTGTGATGAGACTGCGGCAGCAGTAGTTGAAGACGGAACAAAAGTATTATCAAATATAATAAATTCTCAGGCGGAACTTCACAAAAAGTATGGTGGAGTTGTTCCTGAGGTGGCTTCACGTCTTCACGCAGAGGTGATTGACAGCGTTGTAAAAGAGGCATTAGAAACCGCAAGCTGCACGATTGATGATATTGATGCGGTGGCAGTTACTTATGCACCGGGATTAATTGGGTCTCTTTTGGTAGGACTTTCGTATGCAAAGGCTTTTGCTTATGGTGCTAAAAAACCATTGATTGCGGTACATCATATTGAAGGACACATTTGTGCAAATTATTTGTCGGGATTAAAACCACCGTTTGTATCGCTTGTTGCATCAGGCGGACATAGTCATATTATTTATGTGGAGGATTACAGAAAGTATAAAGTTTTGGGTAAAACAAGGGACGATGCTGCAGGAGAGGCATTTGATAAAGTTGCACGTGTGCTAGGACTTGGATATCCGGGCGGACCTAATATTGACAAGGCGGCAAAGACCGGTAAAAACAGGATAAAGATAACGAAGCCTAAATTCCATGAAGAAACACTTGATTTTTCATTCAGCGGAATTAAGACTGCTATTATAAACTATTGTCACAACAAAGAACAAAAAGGCGAGCAAATTGATGTTTCAGATGTAGCAATGAGTTTTCAGGATACAGTAGTTGAAATATTGACCGACAACACCTTTTTGGGTGCAAAACAGGCAGGAGTTAAACAAGTATGCCTTGCGGGCGGAGTTGCAACAAATTCCAGACTAAGAGAAAGCTTTAAGCAAAGAGCAGAAAAAGAAAATATGGAATTTTTCTGTCCCGAGCCAATTTATTGTACAGACAATGCCGCAATGATAGGTGCTGCGGCATATCACTATTATTTAAGAAAAGAATTTTCGGGACTTGATTTAAACGCTTTGGCATTTGTGCCTATTGATAGTGAATAAAAAATACGGTGTGAATTTCACACCGTATTTTTTTAATCTTCTCTTAATTTTAATATTGAGTTTATGTGGTATCCGTCCAGCTTTTCTCTGCCACCTAAACCTTCAATTTCAATAAAGAATGAAATTGCACTTACATTTCCACCAAGTTTTTCAACCAATTTGATTGCGGCTTCAACTGTTCCGCCGGTAGCTAAAAGGTCATCAATTACAACAACATTCTGTCCCGGGGTAACCGCGTCTTCGTGCATTTCAACAGTATCTGTACCATATTCTAAGCTGTAAGACTGCGATACTGTCTTATAAGGCAATTTGCCGGGTTTTCTTACCAAAGAGTGGCTTTTGCCAAGTTTATAAGCTATAGCTGATGCAAATAAGAATCCTCTTGATTCTAAACTTACAATAACATCACAAGGAATGTCTTTAATGCTCTCTGCCATTTTATCTACAACATATTTAAAAGCCTCGGGGTTTTGAAAAATGGTTGTCACATCAAAAAACTGAATACCCTTTTTAGGGAAATCGGGAACAACTCTTAAATGCTTTTTTAAATCCATAATTTTCACTCTCTTATTTAATAACTCTTACACGGATTACTCCGTCAATGGCAGTGATTGCATTAGCAGCTTCAGGGTGTTCTTCTGATAAGTCAAGAATTGTATAAGCAAAGTCGCCTTTGCTTTTGTTGATCATATTGTCAACGTTAACTTTTGATACCGCGTTTGTAATCTGACTAATCATTGTAGGAATGTTTTTGTGCATAACACAAATTCTTACTGCACCTTCTCTTGGGGCTGAGCAGTTAGGATAGTTAACAGAGTTAACGATGTTACCGTTTTCAAGGAACTCTTTGAGTTGCTTTGCAGCCATAACTGCGCAGTTGTCTTCAGCTTCTTCAGTTGAAGCGCCAAGGTGAGGGATGCAAACGATATTTTTAACATCAATTAAATCTGCACTTGGGAAGTCAGTTACATATTTTGCAACTTTTCCGCTTTCTAAAGCTGACATTAAAGCAGTATTTTCAACCAACTCATTTCTTGAGAAATTGAGAATTCTTACACCGTCTTTGCAAAGTGCAAGAGTATCTTTGTTGATTGTGTATTTTGTGCTTGGATTGAGCGGAACGTGGATTGTAATATAGTCACACTGTGTAAAGATATCGTTGATGTTGTTGACGTGCACAACTGAACGCGATAAGCTCCATGCTGCATCAACTGAGATGTATGGGTCATATCCCAAAACTTCCATTCCAAGACTATGAGCTGCGTTAGCAACCATAATGCCGATAGCTCCAAGTCCGATAACGCCAAGCTTTTTACCTGCAATTTCGTGACCTGCAAACTGACCTTTTCCTTTTTCAACTAATTTTGCAGCGCCTTCGCCTTCGTTTTTGAGAGTAGAAGTCCATTTTGCACCTTCTGTGATATCGCGTGATGCAAGGAAAAGACCGCAAATCACAAGTTCTTTAACCGCGTTAGCATTAGCACCGGGGGTGTTGAAAACGACAATACCTTCTTCGGCACATCTGTCAACAGGAATGTTGTTAGTACCTGCACCTGCTCTTGCGATAGCTTTCAAGTTATCGTCAAATTCCATATCGTGCATTGCTGCACTTCTTACCAAAATACCGTCAGGATTTGTGCGATCGTCAGAAACTGCATAATTATCGCCCAAAACGTCAAGTCCGATTTTGGCAATCTTATTTAAAGTTAAAATATCATACATTAAAATTCACCTCAATTATTTATTGTCAGCCTCAAACTGTTTCATAAAGTCAACAAGGGCAACTACACCTTCTGTGGGCATCGCATTGTAAATGCTTGCTCTCATACCTCCAACAGTTCTGTGTCCCTTAAGGTTAACAAACCCCTTTGCGGTTGCTTCTTTGATAAATTTAGCATTAAGTTCATCGTTATCTGTTACAAAAGGAACGTTCATAAGTGAACGGTCTTCTTTAACAACTGTGCCTCTGAACAAGTTTGATTCATCTAAGAAATCATAAAGAATTTTTGCCTTTTCAATGTTAATCTGTTCCATTTTTTCAAGGCCGCCAAGTTCTTTTAAGTATTTGAACACAAGACCGCAAACATAAATGCCGTAGCACGGAGGTGTGTTGTAGAGAGAATCGTTTTCAGCGTGAATCTTATATTTGAGCATTGTTGGAGTAATGTCCATAGCTTCACCGATTAAATCTTCTCTGATAATAGCAATTGTAACACCTGCAGGCCCAACGTTTTTCTGAGCACCAGCATAGATTAGACCATATTTTGAAACATCAACAGGTTCTGATAAAATACATGATGACATATCAGTTACCAAAGGAACGTTACCAGTGTCAGGAATGCTGTGGAATTTTGTTCCGTATATTGTGTTGTTTTCAGTTGTGTGAACATAGTCAGCTTCAGGGTCAAACATACTCTTGTCAAGTTTTGGGATGTAGTTAAATACCTTGTCTTCGCTTGAAGCGACTTTTCTTGCAGTACCATAAAGGTTAGCTTCTGAAAAAGCTTTTTTTGACCACTGACCTGTGATAACGTAGTCAGCTTTTTTGTTTTTTGTCATAAGGTTTAATGGAACCATTGCAAACTGAGTTGAAGCACCGCCCTGTAGGAATAAAACCTTATAGTTGTCAGGTATTTTCATTAAATCTCTTAAATCCTGTTCCGCAGTGTTGATGATTTCTTCATAAACTTTGGAACGGTGACTCATTTCCATAACGCTTTGCCCGGAACCTTCATAATTGAGCATCTGTTCTGCTGCGATTTTTAATACTTTTTCAGGCAACATAGAAGGGCCTGCTGAAAAATTGTACACTCTTTCCATAGTTTTATACTTCCTTTCATTCAAATAAACTATTTTTTTATTATACACTTATTTTTTTTATAAGTCAACTATTCGAGTGAATTAATTTTGTTTAATCTTGCATAGTTGAATAGGTATTGTTGTGCATATCCCTGATAGGGTGCAAATTTTTCTTTAGCAAACTTATTTATTTCGTTTGGTGTAAGGTTTTCAAAGCCGTAAAGGGAGGATAAAACTTTTTTCATCCACACATCTGTTGGGAAAACCTCATATCTTGAAACTCCAAACAAAAGTATGCAGTCGGCAACCTTTGGGCCGACACCTTTGATTTTTGAAATCTCCTTGCGTGCCTCGTCAATTGGAGCATTTTTTATTATATCCATATCAAGTGAGTTTGATAGTATTTTCTCCGAGGCATCAATTATATAACTGTCGCGGTAGCCTGCCTTTAAAAATGCAAGGTCTGCAGGTGTAAGACAAGCTAAAGTTTTAGCATCAGGAAAAGAAAAAAAGCCGTGCCCTAAATCTTTGCCATAATTATTGCAAAGGGCTTCTATTATCGATTTTATTCTTGGAATGTTGTTGTTTTGTGAAATAATGAAAGAAATCACAGTTTCAAAAAAATCCTGCTTTAAAATTCTTATGCCCGGTGAACTTTGGATTGCATTTTTTATAATATCATCAACACAAAGAAAGCTCATAATCTTATTATAGTCGGTTGATATGTCAAAATAGTCCTGCCAAAGGGGAGAATTATCAGAAAAGTAAAAACCGTCTTTTTCTTTTTTTATTGTAAGAACTCGTCCAAAAGCAACTCCGGTGTAGCTTTTGTCTTGATTTTGATTCCACCTGAAGCACTGACCGCATTCAAATGTATCAGTCAGGTCAAATGGCGAAATATTTAGTAACAAAATCATCACCTCATAATAGATTTTACAACAAAATTCTACTAAAATCAACACGTAAGTTTGACAAAAAAGGCATAAATAGTTATAATTTATCTTGTTGAAAGGATGAATTAAAATGAGAATTAAAGAAACATTAATATCAGTTGTAATTATATTGATATGTCTCTGTCTTATTTTCGGTGCTTTTAAGCTTGAGAGCAGTTTTGAAATACCTGACAGCAAAATACTTGAGACAAACTTTGAAAAAGGACTTGTAAATAATGTTGAGGGTGTTGGTATACTTGAATTTGGAAACCTTGAACTTGAAAATAAAAGTATTATAGGTAAAGGCGTGAGATTAAATGGAGGACATTTGTCACTTTACGGTTCTGAAAAAACAAAACTCCGTGATGAATTTACTTTTTCAATCTGGTTTAATGTATCGGATACAACTCATACTGACCCTATGCTCTTGTCAAGAGAATCAACGGCGGGTGATGTGACACAAGGTCCTATTTCAATTCATTTTTCGGATAATTACACATATTTCAGAAGTGATATTACTTTTAAACTTTCAAATTCGGAATATGGCAGTTATTCTTTTAAATCAAAAGAGCTTTTTAACCACGATACAATTAAAAATGAATGGCATAATCTTACTGTTGTTTTTGATAAAAATATCTTGTACTATTATTATGATGGTGTTCTTTCAAGTGCAGAAGTACTTCCTGTTGAACTTTTTGACTATATTACCATTGCCAACAATAACAAAACTTTTGAAATAGGCAAAGGTGCTTGGGGAAATCTTTTGGGCTTAATTGATGAAGTTTCATTTTACGATTATGCGGTTTCAAGACAAGATGCGGAAAAGTTTTACAAAAGGGGAGTTGAAAAATATACCAACAAGCTTGTTATGAAACTTGGAAGTGATATTGCTGAATTAAATGGTGAGCAACTTCAGGTACCGCAATTAATTGAAGAAAATGAAACAATGATGATATCATCTGATTTCATTGTAAATCAGATGGGTGGGAAAATTATTCATGATGAAACAGATGGCTATGGCAGGTCGGACATAACTTTAAAAAATGATAAAATTTCTATTTGGGTTATGGATACAAATGCAGTTGTCAATGACAAATTTTCAAAGCTAAACGTACACCCGGTGAAAAAAGATGAAACAGTTTATGTTCCTGTCAGATTTGTGGCAGAGGGGCTTGGTGCAATGGTTTCGTGGAATGAAGAAGCAGGAGAGATTACGATTTATTTTAAATAATATTTCCCGGGAAATAACTAAAAAGGACTATATATTATGATAATTTCAACAACAACCAGACAACTTTTTTCAGAATTCGGATATGAAGAGGGGCTTGAAGTCGCAAAGAAATGCGGATTTGATGCCGTAGATATGGGCTTTATGCGTGATGTGATTGAAAAAGAAGAGTTTACAGAGGAAAACTGCGAAAAAACCTGTAAAATGCTTTTAAAAGAAGTAAAGAAAAATGACCTTTATTTTAATCAGGCACATGCACCATATCCGAGTATGCGCTTTAGAGATACCCACGAAACTGCCGAAGAATATAATAAGAGAATAAAACCCCTTATTGCGCGTTCAATAAAAATGGCAGGAATGCTTGGTGCAAAACAGATAGTAGTTCACCCTGTTGATACAACATCAAGACCTGATATAAATCAAAAAGAATTTAATCTTGAGTTTTTTAATTCTTTTGTTCCTGTTTGCAGGGAACATAACATAAAAATTGCTGTTGAAAATATGTGGAAACATTCTCAACAGTTTGAAAGAATAGTTGCAAATGTATGTAGCTTCGGCAGAGAACTTGCAGATTATTTTGATGCACTTGATGAAAGATATTTTACAGTTTGTCTTGATGTAGGGCATTCCAGTCTTGTCGGTCAGCACGCAAATGAGGCAATTTATGAGCTTGGAGGAAAAAGGCTTACCGCACTTCATATTCACGATAACGATTTAAAGGAAGATATGCACACAATTCCGTATTTTGGCAAAATGGACTGGAATGCAGTTATGAAAGCACTTGCAGATGTTGATTATCAGGGCGACCTTACATTTGAAGTGTTAACCGAGAGCTTTAAAATAGGAAGAGGAAATAAAGAACTGACTAAAAAATATTATGAACTGTTAGCCCTTACAGGAAAAGAACTTATAAAACAGTTTGAAGAATATAAAAAAGAGATGTAGAAACATCTCTTTTATTTTTTGTCGGTAACACCTAAAATATAATCTGTTGAAACTTTATAATATTTTGCAAGTGCAATTAAAACGTCAATGGGAAGTTGCCTTTGACCATTTTCATATTGCGAATAAGTGTTTTGTTTTATATGAAGATACTCAGCCAAATCTTTTTGCGTAATATCTGAATCTTCTCTTAAATCTTTTAATCTCATATAATTACACCACCTAGGTGTTATTATATGTTTTCTCAAAATGAGATATTGACTTTTATCTCAAAATGTGATAATATTCAATTTACGGACAGCACTTTTTACAAGGTGTTTTTCCATCGTCATACGCCTCACTTCGTGAAACAGGGGAGGCGTTTTTGGCATACGAACAAGTTTTTTTATGAAATTTAGTTCCCGATTGAGTTATGTAAACCGTGTCGGAGGAGTTGTCCTCGGTGACAAGGGGTGGAGTAAATTTTTCGGGAATTTCATATATTCTTGTTTCTGTTATCTGTGTTGCTTTTTCTGGAGTGATTTCTGTCATTTTAAGTTCTTCGATTTCTTCCTCAACAGAAAGAGCAATTATTTTTGATGCAACATCAAATATTTCGTTGCTTACTATAACTTTAATTTTGTTACTCTCAATTTTGCCATTTGTCGAAACGGCATAAACATAAGTTTCACCTTCATTTACTGCACAAACGGAATTGCCTTTACAAACTGCAACAAATTCATTTTCGCTTACAAGGCTGTAATGTGAACTGTCAATTCCCTCAGGATGTGCGGTTATGCTTAGATTTTTTGTCATATCGCTTTCAAGCCGTACAGTTTTTGAGTTTATGTGCAGTGCAGTTACAGCTGTGTGCTGTTGGGAGCATGATGCAAGTAATGGCAATATGATTGAAATTATAAACAAAAATATTCCTTTTTTCATTATGATTTTTCTCTTTTCTTCAAAAAATACGTCAATTATTATACAGGTTACCTCAAAATAAGTCAATGAATTATACAATAATTGGATATTTTTAGAAGTAAAAATAATTTTTATAAAAGTTTCTCTTTACAAATTGAGGAAAAAAGAGTATAATAATTCTGATAAATTATTAGGAGGGTAACTAATGAGTAAAAAATTCGTTTACTTATTCTCAGAAGGCGACGCTTCAATGCGTGAACTCCTCGGTGGTAAAGGCGCAAACCTTGCTGAGATGACAAAGATCGGTCTTCCTGTTCCTCAGGGATTTACTGTATCTACAGAGGCTTGTACTCAGTACTATGAAGATGGCCGTAATATCAATGCTGAAATTCAGGCAGAGATTATGGAAAATATTGTAAAAATGGAAGCTATTTGCGGCAAAAAATTTGGTGATAAAGAAAATCCGCTTTTGGTATCAGTTCGTTCAGGTGCTAGAGCATCTATGCCTGGTATGATGGATACTATTTTAAATCTTGGTCTTAACGAAGACGTTGTTGAAACAATGGCTGCTAAAACAGGAAATGCTCGTTGGGCATGGGACTGCTACAGAAGATTTATTCAGATGTATTCAGACGTTGTTATGGAAGTTGGTAAGAAATATTTTGAACAGCTTATCGACGAAATGAAGGAAGCTAAAGGTGTTACACAGGATATTGAACTTGATGCTAACGACCTTAAAGAACTTGCTTCTCAGTTTAAAGCAGAATATAAAAACAAAATCGGTAAAGACTTCCCTGCTGATCCTAAAGAACAGCTTATGGGTGCAGTTGAAGCCGTTTTCCGTTCATGGGACAACCCAAGAGCAAATGTATACAGAAGAGATAATGATATCCCTTATTCATGGGGTACAGCTGTTAACGTACAGATGATGGCATTTGGTAATATGGGTGATGATTGCGGTACAGGTGTTGCATTTACTCGTGATCCTGCTACAGGTGAACCAGGTCTTATGGGTGAATTCCTTGTAAACGCACAGGGTGAAGACGTTGTTGCCGGCGTTCGTACTCCAATGCCAATCGCTCAGATGGCTGAAAAATTCCCAGAAGCATTTGCTGAGTTCAACAAGGTTTGCAAAATCCTTGAAGATCACTACAGAGATATGCAGGATATGGAATTTACAATTGAAAACAAAAAACTTTACATGCTCCAGACAAGAAACGGCAAGAGAACAGCAAAAGCTGCTCTTAAAATTGCTTGTGACCTTGTTGACGAAGGTATGATTGATAAGAAAAAAGCTGTTGCTATGATCGACCCAAGAAACCTTGACACACTCTTGCACCCACAGTTTGATGCTAAAGCTTTAAAAGCTGCAACTCCTATGGGCAGAGGTCTTGGTGCATCTCCTGGTGCTGCTTGCGGTAAAGTTGTATTCACAGCTGAAGATGCTGAAAGCTGGAATGCAAGAGGCGAAAAAGTTATCCTTGTTCGTCTTGAAACTTCACCTGAAGATATCACAGGTATGAAAGCTTCACAGGGTATCTTAACAGTTCGTGGCGGTATGACTTCACACGCTGCCGTTGTTGCTCGTGGTATGGGTACATGCTGTGTATCAGGTTGCGGCGACATTAATATGGATGAAGAAAATAAGAAATTCACATTAGCAGGTAAAACTTTTGTTGAAGGAGATTGCATCTCAATCGATGGTTCAACAGGTAATATCTACGATGGAATTATTCCTACAGTTGATGCTGAAATCGCTGGCGAATTTGGCAGAATTATGCAGTGGGCTGATGAATTCAGAACACTTCAGGTTAGAACAAACGCTGATACTCCTGCAGATGCTAAAAAAGCTCGTGAACTTGGTGCAGAAGGTATTGGTCTTTGCCGTACAGAACATATGTTCTTTGAAGCTGATAGAATTGCTGCATTCAGAGAAATGATTTGTTCAGATACAGTTGAAGAAAGAGAAGCAGCGCTTGAAAAAATTCTTCCTTATCAGCAGGGAGACTTTGAAAAACTTTATGAAGCATTGGAAGGAAATCCTGTTACAATCAGATTCTTGGATCCTCCGCTTCATGAATTCGTTCCTACAGAAGAAGCTGATATTGCAGCGCTCGCTAAAGCTCAGGGTAAGACAGTTGAAGATATTAAAGCTATTATTTCTTCACTCCACGAATTCAACCCAATGATGGGTCACCGTGGTTGCCGTCTTGCAGTAACATATCCTGAAATTGCTAAGATGCAGACAAAAGCTGTAATCAGAGCTGCTATCAATGTTAAAAAAGCTCACGCTGACTGGAACTTGGTTCCTGAAATTATGATTCCTTTAGTTGGCGATATCAAAGAACTTAAATATGTTAAAGAAGTAGTTGTTGCAACTGCTGATGAAGAAATCGCAAACGCTGGAGCGGATCTTAAATATGAAGTTGGTACTATGATTGAAATCCCAAGAGCTTGTCTTACAGCTGATGACATTGCTAAAGAAGCTGAGTTCTTCTGCTTTGGTACAAACGACCTTACTCAGATGACATATGGTTTCTCTAGAGACGATGCTGGTAAGTTCTTAGACGCTTACTATGATGCAAAAATCTTTGAAAACGATCCGTTTGCTAAGCTCGACCAGACAGGTGTTGGTAAGCTTATGGAAATGGCTGTTGAAATGGGTAAGAAAGTTCGTCCTGAAATGCATTGTGGTATTTGCGGCGAACACGGTGGTGACCCTGTATCAGTTGAGTTCTGTCATAAGATTGGTTTAACTTATGTATCATGCTCACCATTCAGAGTTCCGATCGCTCGTTTGGCTGCTGCTCAGGCTGCAATCAACGACAATAAATAATCTTTACAGATTATAAGAGGATGCAAGTATGCATCCTCTTTTTTGTGCCATTTTTTATGTAGTTGTGCTAAAATCTTCACTAATATGAATAAATTTTGTATTTATTTTTCTGCTTTGGTGTTGTATAATTTTTATATACAACATAGGGGGAACAGAAGATGAGGTATAAAATTATAGACGATAAAAGGTTAAATGTATATTTAACACAAGAGGACCTGGAAAAAGAAAATGTAAAAATTGAAGATATTGTAGATGGAAGTCCCGAGAGTATAAGAAAAATCAAAAAGATTTTTTTTAGTATAAGTTATATTGCAGGATTTGACATAAAGGACAGGGGGCTTAACATAGTACTTATGCCAATAGTAGACGGCGACCTTATTATAAGTGCGTGTGTTTCAAATATTGCTATTTTAACTCAAGAGGAAACAGAAATTTTTGTATATAATGACTTTGAAAATGTGATTTGTGCTTGTCTTGCGGTTATGGATATGTGTAATGTTAAATCATCATTATATTTGCTTTCAAAGGAATACTATCTTTGCGTCAAAACACAGAAATGTCTTAAAGAAAGTTATCTTAACTTTATTTCAGTCCTTTCTGAGTATGGAAGTAAAACAGATTTTACGGATTTATATATAAAAGAACACGCAAAAGCGCTTATAAATGATATTGCGATTGAAAAAATAAGTATGCATTTTTGTAGAAAGGTGTAAATTATTGACATAGTTATCAGAAAAAATGGTGTAAAAAAATGTGTTTTTTAATATAAAAACCTAAAAAAATAGCAAATGTTTACAAAATAGACATAAAGCGTTAACAAATAGCGTGTATAATAATATTTGTAAATGAAAGACATTAAATCACGCTAATATCTTTTTTATATATTCATCCCTATCTTTTTTTGACTGCTTCACGTATCCTAGTGAAGCAGTCTTTTTTTTGCTCTAAATATTTAGGTTTCATTGACAAATATACCTTATAATGATAAAATAATATATTGAGTAATTATGCAGAAAGGAATAAGAATGTTTAAGGATAAAGATTTTCTTTCACTGCTTTTAAAAGTAGCTACACCAATTGCACTTCAAAATCTTTTGATGTCCTTTTTAAATATGTTGGACACAATTATGATTGGCTCGCTGGGTGATCTTCCCGTTGCGGCAGTTGGACTTGGCAATCAGGTGTTTTTCATATTTTCTCTAGTTGTTTTCGGAATATCAAGCGGAACATCAGTTTTTGTTGCACAATTTTTTGGTAAGGGTGATTATGATGCCCTAAAAAAACCAATTGCATATTCAGTTGTAATGTGTGTGTTGGTTTCTGTGGTTTTCAGTGCTTTGGCAATATTTTTCCCGAAAAACTGTCTTGCAATTTTTACAAATGACCATGAAATCATTTCGCTTGGTGCAGAGTATCTTAAAGTGGCGGCTTTTTGCTATCCTATGTTTGGAATAAGCTTTTGTTTTGCAGTTGCGCTCCGCTCTACCGAAAAAGCACACGTGCCGCTAATAATTACCGCTTTTGCATTACTTGTTAACACCTTAATGAATTATTGTCTTATTTTTGGGAATCTTGGATTTCCTGCACTTGGTGTAAGAGGTGCTGCAGTTGCAACCGTTATTGCACGATTTGTTGAAATTGTGGCATTTGTTATTTATATCTACGCAAAGAAAAGTATTGTGGCACTAAAGGTAAAAAACTTTAAATTTGATAAAGAGTTTTTTGGTAAGTATATTGCAAAAGTTACACCTGTTATCGCAAATGAAACAATGTGGGGGCTTGGTATGAGTACCTATAATATGGTGTTTGGCAGAATAGGCAGAGAAGTTGTTGCGGCAAATCAAATTGCAAAGAATACAGAACAGATTTTAACATCTCTTTGTTTTGGTGTAGGTGGTGCGGCAGCAGTTATGGTTGGCAAAAAAATCGGCGAAGGTGATAAAGAGGCGACATGGATTTACGCAAAAAGGTTTATTGTGCTTGCAATTGCCTTGGGCACAGCAATAGGCGTCGCTTTGCTATTGCTCTCTAATATTGTCTTGCTTCCATATAATATTTCAAATGTTGCAAAAGGCTATGCATGGCAGTTTTTAGTTGTTCTCTCGGTTGCAATGCCGTTTAAAATGTTTAACTACGTAAATATTGTTGGCGTTTTAAGAAGCGGCGGAGATACGCTTTATTGTCTTATACTCGATGCGTGTGCAGTATGGCTTATCGGAGTGCCATCGGTGTTTATAACAGGGCTTTTGCTAAAACTTCCTGTTTTAGTTGTTATTATTGCATTAAACAGTGAGGAAGCAGTTAAAGGAATAGTAGGATTTAAAAGATACAAATCAAGAAAATGGATAAACGATCTTGTAAATTAATTGGAGGATTTTATGCAAAAAAGAGTAATGGCAATTCATGATATTTCCTGCTTTGGAAAATGCTCGGTCACTGCAGCACTTCCAATTCTTTCAGCTGCAGGCATGGAGGTTTGTCCTGTGCCAACAGCAGTTTTATCTACTCATACGGGCGGATTTGAGGGATATACCTTTGAGGATCTGACGCATAATATTTTGCCTGTAGCAAATCATTTTAAAAGTCTTGATATACAGTTTGATTCAATATATTCGGGTTACCTTGGCTCTTTTGACCAGATTGAGTATATGAAGACAATTATTGATATGTTCAAAAAAGAAAAAACTATAGTAATGGTTGATCCTGTCATGGGAGATAATGGAAAGCTTTATGCTGGGTTTGATATGAATTTTGCAAGAGAAATGGCATCACTTTGCAAAAAGGCTGATATTATAGTTCCAAATGTCACTGAGGCGGCATTTATGACTGATACTGAGTATTTAAAACCTCCGTTTACAAAAGATTACATAGAATTGCTTATAAAAAAACTGACTTCCATTACATATGGAGATATTGTTTTAACAGGTGCTGTATTAAAAAAAGGGCAGACAGGTATTGCAATTTATAATAACGGAAATACTGAATATGTTACAGAGCCTGAGTGCGAGGGTATGTATCACGGAACCGGCGATGTTTTTGCAAGCACACTGTTAGCGGGGCTTTTAAACGGGTTAACATTAAAAGAAGCAGGTGCGTTAGCCGCAAAATTTATCCCAATGTGTATTGAAAAAACCAAGGAACTGGGAGTGTTCTATGGTGTAAACTTTGAACAGTGTATACCAATGCTTTTAAAAATGTTAAAGCTTATGTAAGGAGAATAAATATGAAAAAACTGCTGATTTTTGATGGAAACAGCATAGTAAACCGTGCATTTTATGCAATTAAGGCTCTCACAAATTCAAAGGGCTTTTATACTAATGGAATTCATGGGTTTATGAACATATTTTTAAAGTTCTTAGAAGAAGAAAAGCCTGATTATGTTTGTGTTGCTTTTGATGTCAGGGCAAAAACTTTCAGACATAAAATGTATGACGGATATAAAGCACAACGCAAAGGTATGCCTCAGGAGCTTGCAGACCAGATGCCTTATTTAAAAGAAATTTTAAATGGTATGAATATTAAAATTCTTGAAAAAGAAGGCTTTGAAGCAGATGATATTATAGGAACGGTTTCTAAAAAGTGCGGTGATAACAAAATAGAGTGCATAATTGTAAGCGGGGATAAGGATGACCTGCAACTTGCTTCAGAAACTACCCACATTAAGCTTATAGTAACAAAAATGGGAAAAACAGAAACTACCGATTTTGATGATAAAGCAGTTTTTGAAAAATACGGAGTAACACCGGGAGAGTTTGTGCATGTAAAAGCTCTTATGGGGGATACTTCTGATAATATTCCCGGAGTGACGGGGATAGGTGAAAAGAGCGCATTTTCTTTGATTGCAAAGTACAAGTCGCTTGATAATCTCTATGATAATTTAGAAGACCTTAAAGGTGCTCAAAAAGAAAAAATTACAAATGGAAAAGAGCTTGCTTATTTAAGTTATGACCTTGCAAAAATTGACACACAGGTTCCAATCGAGCTTGTGTTTGAAGATATGACGCAAAAAGAGTTTGATAATGATGCTTTGTCAGACTTGTGCGCAGAACTTGAACTTAAGACTTTAGCAGACCGACTTGGAATTGAGAACAAGAAAGCGGAGCAATTTAAATGCGAAAAAGAAGAAATAAAGTCGCCTGAAACTATTGCGCAAAAGGTTTCGGATTGCTTATATTATTTTGCGGAGTATGATGACATACTAAGAAGTTTTAGTTTTTATGCAGATAATAAAGTATATTATGCGGAATTTGTTACCGAATTTGAGGTAATGATGTTCTTGGATGAAATAAAAAAGGTGTTTGAAAATAAAAACATTAAAAAAGTTTCGCATGGCATGAAAAATGATATTGTGTTTTTGAACAATAATTACGATATAGGGTTTGAGGGCGAACTTTTCGACACAAGCATTGGTGCATACATTTTAGAACCATCTAAAAATAGTTATGAGCTTGGTGATTTGTGCCTTGAATATCTTGGTATGAGTTTGGAAGATGACAAGCTCTCATGTGCAGTTTTGCCACTTCTTTGCCAAAAGATTGATAGCAAAATTAAAAACAACGATCAGGAAAATCTTTTGTATGAGATAGAATTTCCGTTGGTAAATGTTTTGGCGTCAATGGAAATTGAAGGCTTTACAGTAGACAAAGAGAAACTTTCAGAGTTTTCAAAAATTTTGTCTGACAGAATTATTGAGCTCGAAAAATCAATTTATCAATCCGCAGGCGAGAATTTTAATATTAATTCACCAAAACAACTGGGGGTAATACTTTTTGAAAAGCTTGGACTTCCCGTTGTTAAAAAGACTAAGACCGGTTATGCTACAAATGTTGAAGTTTTAGAAAAATTAAGATCAGAGCACAAAATAATTGATATGATTATGGAGTACAGAACTTATACAAAACTAAAATCAACTTATGCTGACGGACTTTATAATGTAATAAATCCTAAAACAGGGAAAATTAATTCAAGTTTTAACCAGACGATTACAACAACAGGGAGAATAAGCAGTACAGAACCAAACCTGCAGAATATTCCAATAAGACTTGAACTTGGCAGACAGATACGAAAAATGTTTGTTGCAAGTAAGGACTCAGTTTTGGTTGATGCCGATTATTCCCAGATTGAACTTAGGGTTTTAGCACATATGTCTGATGACAAAACTATGATTGATGCATTTAAAAATAATCAGGATATACACACGATTACCGCATCTGAAGTGTTCAAAGTGCCTGTTGATATGGTAACAAGCTCAATGCGTTCTAAAGCAAAAGCTGTTAACTTTGGTATTGTTTACGGAATTGGGGAGTTCAGCTTAGCACAGGATATTAAAGTTTCAATGAGAACCGCAAAAGAATATATCCAAGGGTATTTTGAAACTTACCCTCAAATTAAACAATACCTTGATGGAGCGGTTGAATTTGCAAAACAAAACGGATATGTAAAGACACTTTTAGGAAGACGAAGATATATTCCTGAAATTAAATCTTCAAACTTTAATCTTCGTTCGTTTGGCGAAAGAGTTGCAATGAACGCACCTATTCAGGGTTATGCTGCAGATATTATTAAAATCGCAATGGTAAGGGTTTATAAAAGATTGAAGGAAGAAAACCTTAAATCAAAACTTATTTTGCAGGTGCACGACGAACTTATAATTGATGCAAAAAAGCATGAAGTTGAAAGTGTTAAGAAAATATTGAAAGAGGAAATGGAAAACGCAGCAAAGCTAAGCGTTCCTTTGGTAGTAGATATGAAATCTGCAGAGAGTTGGTATGATACGAAATGATAATAGGAATTACAGGCGGAAGCGGTACTGGGAAAACGGTTGTTTCTTCGCATTTTGAAAATTTTGGATTTCTTGTGATAGACTCAGATGAAGTAGCACATAAGGTTATGGATAAAGAGAGTCCTTGTTTAAATGAAGTTGCTGAAATTTTTGGCTACAAATATTTAAACGAAGACAAAACCTTAAACCGAAAAAAACTGGGCGAAAAAGTTTTTAATGATAAAACGGCACTTGAAAATCTTAATAAAATTACGCATAAGTATATAACAAAAGAAATAGAATTTTTATCAAAAAGCAGTACTTTTGTTGTAATTGATGCACCGCTGTTGATTGAAAGCGGGCTTGATAAAATTTGCGATAAAACAGTGTTTGTATCTTGTCCTAAGGATATAAGAGTACAGAGAATAATGCTTCGCGATGGCATAAGCAAGGAGTATGCTTTGGCAAGAATAAATGCGCAAAAAGAAGATGACTTTTATAGAAAAAACTGTGATTTTGAAATTATAAATGATGGGAAAAATGATATTTCATTAAAGATAGAGGAGATTTTGGATTGTTTAAAGGACTTAAAAAACTGATAAGACTTGTTGTTGCAGTCTTTTTAATATATCTTTTATATATGGTGGTTTTATTTCTTTTCCCTGTTAAGTATTCAGATGTTGTTGAAGAATACGCACAAAAAAGCGGTGTTGAAAAAAATCTTATTTATGGTATAATTAAGGCTGAGAGTGGCTTTGATGAAAATGCGCTATCCAATAAAGGCGCCATAGGACTTATGCAGCTGAAAGCTGATACAGCGAAGTGGTGTGCAGATAAGATGGGAGAGCCGTTTGAGGAACAAGACTTAAAAGATCCTAGAACAAATATAAAAATAGGTGTATGGTATCTTTCTTATTTAAAGGATGAGTTAAAAAGTCAGGATTTGGCAATAATTGCTTATAATGCAGGAATTTCCCATGTTAAAAAGTGGATTGATGACGGAAAAATTGATGAAAAGGTTTCAGTGCCTGATAATATTCCTTTTGAAGAGACAAGAAAATACATAAAAAAAGTAAGATTATACGAAAAAGTATATATGTTTATAGGGAAAACACAAAAGATTAGGTCGGTTGTGGATGAATATACGGGAGGCAAATAATGAAAAATATAAAGTTTGAATCGGAAATTAAAAAAGATGGCCAGAATTTGCCAATGCTTATTTGGTCTGGCAAAGGGGAGGGCTTTAACGAATATTGCCTTTTCAGAAAAGCATTTGTGTGCGATAAAATGCCTAAAACTGCGGTTTTAAGCATTTTTGCACAGTCGAAATATAGAATTTTTATAAATGGTGAGTCTGTATTAAGAGGCGATTGTGGAATAAACAAAAATCCTGAATTGACAGATATAAATGTACTTCCTTATTTAAAACAAGGGAAAAATGTTATTGCAATTTTTGCTTGTTTTTATCCTTACCATGTTTTAGATATCGAATTGAGACAAAAGGGAATAATATTTAGTATTAACCTTGATTATTCAGGTGCAAGACAGGAATTTATAGTTTCAGATGAAACTGTAAAAAGTATGGTTTGCAATGCTTATTTAAAAGATGCGCCTGTGTTTGATGAAAATAAAAAAATCATTGAAGTTTTTGATAATAATTTGTTTGATGAAGAGTGGACTTTGATTGACTATGAAGACTACGATTGGGATAATGCTCAAGGTAAACCTCTTTGTGATACAATGTATTTTGACATTGTTAAAAGTGAGTATAAGGCTGTAAGTGAGCACATGTATTCTGCAAAAGCTATAATTGCGGCAGGTACAGGGAAAGATGTAAAAGGAGTTTCTTTGAAAGAAAGCATACATCACGAAATTCCAAAAATTGAACTTAACAAGCTTTATGTTGCAGGAGCACAATGTGAGCTTCAGCCTATTGATAAAGGACAGTATAGCTATATTGTTGTGGATTTTGGCAGAGAGTGTAACGGTTATATCAAAATAGATGTTAATGGCTATGGCGATGATATACTTGATGTTATTTTTGTAAAAGATATTTTTGAAGGTGTACCTGAAGTTAGTGGTGCTGCAAGATTTGTTTTAAGGGCAGAAAATAATATTTTAGAAACCAACATAGAAACAAATGAATTCAAATATGCAATTTTAGTGTTCAGAAATCCTGTACGTACCAATAGTGTAAATGGTATTTGGGCGTTTGAAAGAGAATATAATTTTGAGAACGTTTCTCAATTTACTTGCCAGAACGAAGTAATCAACGATGCCTTTAAAGATGCTGCAGTTAAAATCAAGAGTTCTTTTTCAAATAAGATTAATGCCGTAGATTTGTATAAGAAAAGAGAATATGCACTTAGTGCAGCATATTTGACAGGTGATACACTTCATTTTAAAAATATGCTTTTGGACATTGCATCAATGCAGGTTGAAAGCGGCAAGTTTATAAACTTAAGGCAGCAAAAGTGTCTTGATTTTTATGATGTTTGCTTTTTTGCTTTATCAATTAAAGATTATTATGTTTTAACAGGAGATTTAAAAACAACTTCAGATTTGTTTAAAGTAGCAATATCTGCGTTTAAGTGGCTTTCAGCTTATGAAAGTGATGGGTTGCTTGTTCCTGTGCTTGCAAAGAAAAACTTGAAATCAGAGCAACTTTTAAACGCACTTTATATCTACAGTGCGGATGCTTTGGCTTATGTGGCTCTTTGCTGTAAGGATTTGCTTGCGTACAAGCATTATAAAGTAAAGACATTAAAGCTTAAAAAGTTATATAAAGAAAGATTTTTACAGGACCAGGGTGAGTTTGCGGCTTCATGTGGTACTTTGCTTGGAGATGTTTGCTTACTGCTTGCTTTGGTTGATATAAAGGATGCAGAAACATTGCTGAGCGAACAAAATGCAGAGTTTTCTCTCCAAATTGAGTTAATAAGAGCGCTTAAAAAATCAAAAAGCATTAAAGACGTGTTCGGTTCAAAAATCACAGAACTTGTAGCTTTACATTTAATGCCTGTTTTTGTAACGGAAAACGTTCTTGGTATTTTATATAGTAAAAAAGAAATTAAAACTGTGCCGGATGCAGATTTTGGAAATATCCAGGCAAAAATATATCTACCCAAAGGCTTAATTGAGGTTGAAACAAATTCTGAATCAGAGGAAGATATTGCTGAAATAAAAGAATCTGAAATTGAACAGGCAGTTGAAGAAAATCAGGAAGATTAATTTTATTATTGAAAGGAATAAAGTTATGTCAGAAAATTTTGAAATTTTAGAAAAAGAATTATTGTCTGAAAATCAGAACGGATATGAAAAAATAACCGATGAAACAAAAAAAGAAATTTGTGCTTTCTGCGAAGGATATAAGGAGTTTCTAAACGCGTGCAAAACAGAACGTGAATGTACGCTTTGGGTAGAAAGTGTGGCAAAAAACAATGGTTTTAAGGATTTTTCGGATTTTGAAAGTTTAAAACCAGGTGATAAATTTTATGTAAAAAACACAGATAAGTCTGTATTTTTAGGTGTAATGGGTAAAAAGGCTATAACTGAGGGAACGAATATTATAGCTGCACATATTGATTCACCTCGTCTTGATACAAAACCATCTCCACTTTTTGAAGATACAGAGATTGCATACTTTAAAACCCACTACTATGGTGGAATTAAAAAATATCAGTGGCTCACAATACCGCTTGCAATTCATGGTGTTGTATATAAAGAAGACGGCGAAAAGGTTGACATTGTTATCGGTGAAAAAGAGTCGGATCCTGTTTTTTGTATTTCTGATATTTTGCCTCATTTAGGTCAGACACAGATGGAAAAAACAGCAGCCAAGCTTATTGAGGGTGAAAAGCTTAATGTTATTTTAGGCTCAATTCCGTTTGGAAATGAAAAGACAACAAGCAAGGTTAAACTTGGTGTTATGAAAATTTTAAATGATATGTACGGAATTAAAGAGCAGGATTTTGCTCGTGCAGATATTGAAATTGTTCCTGCATACAAAGCAAAAGACGTAGGTCTTGACAGAAGTTTAATCGGAGCTTATGGTCATGATGATAGAGTTTGTGCTTATACTGCGTTTATGGCGCTTTTGACGGTTAATATTCCTGAAACTACTGTTATTTGTCATCTTGTGGATAAAGAAGAAACAGGAAGCAGTGATTCAACAGGTATGCAGTCAACATTTTTAGAAAATATGATTGCCAGAATGTGTGCAAAAAGCATTCCTGATTATAATGACATCTGCTTAAGAAATGCACTTGAAAACAGTAAGTGCCTTTCATCTGATGTTTCTGCGGCTTATGACCCTAATTTTGCAGAAGCTTATGAAAAGAACAATTCCGCTTATTTAAACGGTGGTGTTGCTCTTATGAAATACTCAGGAGCGAGAGGAAAATCAGGAACAAGTGAAGCAAGTGCCGAATTTGTTGCTGAGGTTACGGCTATGTTTAAAGCAAATGATTGTGCGTGGCAGATTGCCGAGCTTGGCAGAGTTGACGGCGGTGGCGGCGGAACAGTAGCACAATTCCTCGCAGTTCGTGGAATTTCTGTTATTGACTGCGGAGTTCCTGTTCTTTGTATGCACGCACCATATGAAATAGTTTCAAAGTTTGATGTTTATATGGCGTATAAAGCCTATAAAGGTTTTTATAATTAAACTTGTAATTTGGAAATTATTATGTTATACTGTAATATAGCACTTTTGTTGATAAAGTGCAGTTTGTGTTTTATATTTGAGGAATGTGTATGAACAAAAGGATATTTTTTGCACCGCTTGTAAGTTTGATGCTATTTTGCATATTTTCGTTTGTGGCATTCATATTACCAATAGTTAATGTGTTATGCCCAATTTTGCTTATGCTTTTTGGTGCTTTTTCACTTTTTAAAAATTCAAAAATAACTCTTTATACTGGAACATTAGTTGCAGTGGCAATAAGTTGTGCAGTAAGTGGAGCAATAGTCTACTCTATTGTATACGCACTGGGATTTGTTGCCGCAGGTTTTGTGCTGTGCTATAGTCTTTTAACAAAAAAAGGCGGTGCACACGCGTTAATTTCAGTTCTTGTATGCTTACTGGTTGCTAATTATGGTTCAGTTGCACTCAGTGACTTGTTTGCAGGCAAACAGGCATTTTCGTTTGTGGATGAAATGTTTAAAACATTAAAGCCTGTTATTGTTGAAGCTATAAACAATGTTGGAACTGGTTTAAAACCTGAAAATGTTGAAATTATTTTTCAGCAGTACGAGACTCTGGTGCGAATGCTCCTGCCTGCAATGATTATTATAATAGGGTTGTTTGAAACAATAATTTTAAGTTTTTTAGTAAAGGTGATTGTTAATAAAACAATTGGTACTATTGTTGTTAACTTGAAGTTTTCTAGGTTTAAGGCAGACGGAACCACAGTGTTTGTATTTCTTTTGTCTGCAATTATTTCTATGTTTGCAGGTGACAGTATAATTGCGGTTGTTTTCAGCAATATTTATATGATTTTGAATGTAGTCTTATTTCTTTGTGGACTTTCATTGTTTGACTGGTATTTAAAAGATGTAAAAAAGATAAGATTTGGCTTCAGAGTTTTAATATTTATGCTTGTAGGAATATCATTTGTATTTCCAATTTTGCCGCTTTTGTTTACTGTTGCGGCTTTGGTTGATGCGAGAAGAAACTTCAGATTTACAGAAGAAGATTCTTAAATGGTTAAGAGGTGAATTGTTTGAAAAACAGAAGTTCTGATAACTTTATAAGCCTGGTTTTGTGCATAACGATTATGTATATACTTGCAATCATTACATTGTTCTTTAATGTTGCGTGGGGAATAACCCAGTTTGCTTGCACAGTGATTTTAACTATGCTTTGCATTACTATTGTAAGACAAAATCACGGACATTTTAAAAACTATATAGATACAATTACTTTCCATGCAGATACTGCAACAAGAGAAAGTATGATTTTAGCACCAATGCCTGTTGTAATTATAAAAAAAGACGGCAGAATTTTGTGGTATAACGAAAAATTCGGCGATGCTTTGGGGGATAAAGAACTCTTTGACGCGCACATAGAAGAAATTTTTTCAAAAGAGGGAATTGTATCATTACTTGAGGGAGAAACGTTTGGGTTTGAAATTGAAATTAACGGCAAATGTTTTTATGTAACCGGAAATGGCATAAGAGCCGAGAAAAAAGATTACGAAACTTCGTTTGTGGTAATGTATATGTTTGACATTACAGATAAAAAAGAACTTTTGACAAAATACGAAAACCAACATACCATTGTTGCAGTTGCTTGCGTTGATAACTATGATGATGTTTTGATGAACACACCTGATACGTACAGAAGTTTATTGTTAGCAGAACTTGATAAAAAAGTGTTTTCATGGTTTGGCAAGTTTGGTGCAATGATAAAAAAATACGAGAGAGACAAATATCTTATTATATTTAAAAATGAATTTTTACCGCAGATTAAGCAGGAAAAATTTGCGGTAATTGATGAAGTTAAGGAAATAAAATGCGGAAACAAGTTTGCACCTACTTTAAGTATAGGTGTGGGTGTTGATTTTGAATCAGTACAGACCGCTGATGAGTATGCAAATTCTGCACTTACTCTTGCACTTGGCAGAGGCGGTGACCAGATTATAATAAAAGATGGAGAAAACACATCTTATTATGGCGGAAAAACCAAAGAACATGAAAAAACTACTAAGGTTAAGGCAAGGGTTACGGCACTTGCTTTAAAAGAACTTGTTCTTGAAGCCAAAAATGTTGTGGTTATGGGACACGAGTATCCTGATATGGACTCAATTGGTGCTTGTGTGGGCATTTGTGCTTTTGCAAACAGTCTTGGTGTAAAGTCAAACTTTATTTATGATTATTCTTCACAATCTATAAATCTTATGCTTGAAAGAATAAAAAGTGCAAAGGAGTTTGATCTTGTTATAAGTGAAGCTCAGGCGAATGAATTTATTACACCGGAAACACTTATAGTTGTTGTTGATACTCATAGACCCGTATATACTGATTATCCTGAAATTTTAGAATTAAAAAACAATGTTGTTTTAATTGATCATCACAGGAGGGGAGCAGAATTTATCGCAAACCCTAGTCTTGTTTATCATGAACCGTACGCATCGTCTACATGTGAACTTGTTACAGAACTTTTACAGTATGCAGGAAGTGGTTTAGAGCTTTCTTCACAGGAAGCAGAGGCACTTTTTGCAGGTATTATGCTTGATACAAAAGACTTTGCTATGAAAACGGGTGTAAGAACATTTGAGGCGGCGGCGTATCTTAAAAGATGTGGCGTGGATATTGAAACAATAAGAAAGTTTTTCAGAAATGATTTTGAAAACTTTGTAAAAATAGCAAAAGTTGTTGCAGGTGCGGAAGTTATTAAAGGTAACATTGCAATTGCTGAGTGTCAAAAGTCTGAAACTGTGGACTACAGAGCAATTGTTCCTCAGGCGGCAGACAGACTTTTGTCGATTAGTGGAATAGAAGCTACTTTTGTAATTATGGAACTTGAAGACGAAACCATTATAAGCGGAAGGTCAACAGGTGAGATAAATGTTCAGCTTATTTTAGAAAAAATCGGCGGTGGCGGACATCTTACAATGGCAGGCGCTCAGCTTGAGCCTTGCAGTTTCAATGAAGCTAAAGTAAGACTAATGGCTGTAATTGAGGAATATTTGGCTGAGCAAAACTAATAAAAAGGGGATATTACAATGAAAGTTATATTAATGCAGGATGTTAAAGGACAGGGGAAAAAGGGACAAACTATCAATGTAAGTGATGGTTATGCACGAAATTTTCTTCTTCCCAAAGGGCTTGCTGTTGAGGCAACAAATGCTGCAATAAACGATATGAAAGGTAAAGACGAGGCTTTTGCATACAAAAAACAGACAGAGTTAGCTGAAGCAAAAGAAATGCAGTCAAAACTTAGTGGTATCAGCGTAAGCTTAAAGGCAAAAGCAGGTGCTAACGGTAAGCTTTTTGGTTCTGTTACAAATAAAGATATTGCAGAAGCACTTGTAAGTCAGCATCATATTAAAATTGACAAAAGACGTTTTGAAATGGAAGATATTAAACAAACAGGAACTTTTGAAGTTTCGGTTAAGCTTTATCCTGATGTAACAGGCAAGCTTAAAGTTGTAATTACCGAAGCGTAAAGGAGCATTTTTATGGAAGAATATTTAGGCGCTAAAATTCCGCCGTATAGTTTAGAGGCGGAACAGTCAGTATTAGGCGCAATGCTCAATGATGAAGAAAGTGTTGCGGTAGCTCTTGAAAACTTGACAGCTGATGATTTTTACCGTGCAGAAAACAAGGAAGTTTTTTCTGCAATGCTCACACTTTTTGAACAGAATAAGCCTATTGATGTTGTAACCGTGTGTGATATTTTGTCACAAAAACAAGTTTTGGAAACGGTTGGGTCAAGTGAATTTATAGCAAATCTGGCTATAAGTATACAGACGACGGCAAATATTAAATACTATGTTGATATAATAAAAGAAAAGGCGCTTTTAAGAAACCTCATAGAAGCTTCGGGACATATTTCCAGATTAAGCTATGAGGCATCTGACAGCCCTGCAGCTATTGCTGAAACTGCGGAAAAACTTATTTTTGATGTTTTGCAGGGGAGAATGTCTAAATCTTTTAGCAAAATGGGCGATGTAATTCAAAGAAACTTTGCAAGACTTGAGGAATTACAGGGTATGAACCTCAGAATTACAGGGTTAGAAACCGGCTTTTCTCATCTTGATTACATTTTGTCAGGCTTGCAAAAGGGTACATTGAATATTCTGGCGGCAAGACCTGGTATTGGTAAAACAAGTTTTGCACTTAATATCGCAAAACACGTTGCAGTTAAAAATAAAATTCCTGTTGCGGTTTTCAGTCTTGAAATGTCTGAAGAAGAACTTACAAACAGAATTATTTCATCACAGGCAATGGTTGATAGTGAAAAATTAAAAACCGGACGACTTGACGCAAGCGATTGGGAAAGATTAATGCAGGCGGCAGTCCCAATGTCAGAAGCTCCGCTCTTTATTGATGATACATCTATGATAAGTGTAACAGAAATCCGTTCAAAATGCAGAAGATTAAAACTTGAACACGGCCTTGGACTTGTAATTGTCGATTACTTACAGCTTATGCAGGGGAAAGGTCGTTCTGAAAGCAGACAACAGGAAGTTTCGGAAATGTCAAGATCACTTAAGGTTATGGCAAAAGAACTTGAGGTTCCGGTGCTTACATTAAGTCAGCTCTCACGTTCAATTGAAACAAGAACGGATAAGACTCCGGTACTTTCAGACCTTAGAGAATCAGGAGCAATCGAGCAAGACGCCGACGTTGTTATGTTCTTATATAAACCTGAACAGGAAGAAGAACAACAAGAAGGTCAAAACTCTATGGCAGAGCTTATTATAGCAAAACACAGAAGTGGTTCAACAGGAAGAGTAAAACTTATGTGGCGTCCTCAGAACACCACATTTGTCAGTGTTGATAATACAAGGGAATAGATTATGTTAGACAAGGTTAAAAAGACAATATCTGATAACGATATGCTAAATGCCGAAGACAAAATTCTTGTAGCATTATCGGGCGGTTGTGATTCGGTGTGTCTTTGCCTTGCTTTAAAACAACTTGGTTTTGAATTTGCTGTCGCCCACGTAAATCATTGCATTAGGGAAGAAGCTGATTTGGATCAGAGTTTTTGTGAAACTTTTGCAGAAAAAATCGGTGTTAAAATTTTCGTTAGAAAAATTGACATTCCATCTGTTGCACAACAAAGGGGCGTAAGCCTTGAACTTGCAGGGCGTGATACAAGATATGACTTTTTTGAAAGTCTGTGTTGCAAATACGCATTTACAAAAATAGCCGTTGCACATAATCTTGATGACAATGCAGAAACTGTTTTGCTTAATCTTGTTCGTGGCTCAGGGATTAAAGGACTTTGTGGAATCCCCAAAACAAGAGGCAAAATAATAAGACCGTTGATTGATGTTTCAAGAGGTGAAATTGAAGAATTTGCAAGGTTAAATTCTCAGGATTTTGTAACAGACAAAACGAATTTTTCAGAGGACTACTCAAGAAATAAAATAAGAGGCAGTGTTATACCTAAGCTTTTGGAAATTAACCCTAAAGCGCTTGAAAATATAGCAAAAACAAGTTTTGTTTTAACACAAGATGATGTGTATCTTGATAAATTGGCAGAAAAATTTTTGAGTTTTAACCAGGAATGTGCTTATATTGAAAAAGAAAAGTTTGCTTTACTCGAAAATTCTGTTAAGGCGAGAGTTTTGCTAAAAGCTTATACTTTTGTTGCTGGAACAGGCAAAGATTTTGAAAAAAAGCATATAGATTATATAATACAAAATTTTGGAAGAAAAAACGGAACAATAATCGATTTGTGTTTTGGCGTAAAGTGCAGATCGGAGTATGATTATATCATATTTGAAAAAAGAGTTACTGAAGCCGATTACAGTTATATATTGCCATTAAACGGGGAAGTATATGTCAAAGAGGCGGGAATTAAATTTACTTCAGAAGTTGTTTCAAAAAGTCAAATTGAGTTTTCTGAAAATACTCAGCTCTTTGATTTTTCAGTTTTAACCGAAAAAATTGTTATCAGATCCCGTAAAAATGGTGATAAAATGATTCCGTTTGGGAAAAATAGTGAAGTTAAGGTAAAAGATATTCTTATAAAGGATAAAGTGCCTTTGAATATAAGAAAAAATCTTCCCATAATAGAGTGCAAAGACATTTTGTGGCTTTATGGCGTTAGAAGAAGTGAACTATATAAAATTACGGAAAAAACAGAAAAAGTGTTAGTAGTCAAAGGAGAAAAAGTATGTTAAATGATGTTGAAAGAGTTCTTATTACCGAACAGGAAATTGCTGAAAAGGTAAAAGAAATTGGTGAAAAAATTACAAATGATTATCAAGGCGAACAGCTTTTGATTGTGACAATTCTAAAAGGTAGTGTTGTGTTTGCCGCCGACCTTTTGAGACAAATAAAAATACCTGTAGAAATTGATTTTATGTGTCTTTCAAGCTATGGATGTGATTCAAAATCAAGCGGTGTTGTGAGAATTGTTAAAGATTTAAATCAGCCAATCGAAGGTAAAAATGTGCTTATTATTGAAGATATTTTAGATAGTGGAAATACTCTTTCACACTTAACAAAGCTTTTGTCTACCAGAAACCCTAAAAGTGTAAAGATAGTAACACTTTTAGATAAACCGGAAAGAAGAACCGCACCTGTTGAAGTTACATATAAAGGCTTTACAATTCCAGATGAGTTTGTTGTAGGATATGGCCTTGACTATAATGAAAAATACAGAAATATTCCTTTCGTGGGTGTTTTAAAGAGAGAAGTTTACGAATAAAGTGAAATCTTTATGAAATTTATGCCGTTTTTATTGAAAACGAAATGTATTTATGATATTATGTGAAAAATTATGATTTGGGAGGCAATTTTATTTTGAAGAAAAATTTGAAAAGTATGGCATTTTATATTGCGCTTTTTGTTGTAATCCTGTTGTTAGTGTCATACTTTTATTCGGAGCCTGCAACAGAGGTTAAAATATATTCAGAACTTGTTAAAGAAATTCAGGCAGGAAGCTTGAAAAACTTGCAGATAACAGAAAATTTTGCTGTAGCAACTAGAATTGATAATACGAAGTTTGAATCAAGCATTCCCTCTATCGAAATTTTATATAAAGACGTAGGCGATTCTATAAAAAAACAAGTAGATGCAGGAACACTTGATTACGAAACACCTGCACCTGCAGAAACACCTTGGTGGACATCACTTCTTCCAGGAATAATTATTCTTGCGTTATTTATGCTTGCATGGATATTTATTATGAATGGCAAAGGCGGTAGTGGCGGACGTGGTGCTATGTCTTTTGGAAAAGTTCGTGCTAAAATGGCAAATGAGGGAAGTAAAAAAGTAGGATTTGACGACGTTGCAGGTGAAGACGAAGAGAAAGAAGAACTTCAGGAAGTTGTTGCTTTCTTGAAAGATCCGGCAAAATTTCAGGCAATGGGAGCAAGAATTCCTAAAGGTGTGTTGTTGGTGGGTCCTCCGGGAACAGGTAAAACACTTTTAGCAAAAGCCGTTGCTGGTGAAGCGGGTGTCCCGTTTTTCTCAATAAGCGGTTCTGACTTTGTTGAAATGTTTGTCGGAGTTGGTGCATCACGTGTAAGAGATTTGTTTGAACAGGCAAAGAAAAACTCACCTTGCATTGTGTTTATTGATGAAATTGATGCCGTTGGCAGAAGAAGAGGCGCAGGCCTTGGTGGTGGTCACGATGAAAGAGAACAGACACTTAATCAGCTCCTTGTTGAAATGGACGGATTTGGCGTTTACGAGGGTATTATCATTTTGGCTGCAACAAACAGACCGGATATTTTAGACCCAGCACTTTTAAGACCGGGCAGATTTGACAGACAGGTTGTAGTTGGTTACCCTGACGTTAAGGGAAGAGAAGAAATATTAAAGGTTCATGCAAAAAACAAGCCTTTGGGTGAAGATGTTCAGCTTGAAGTTGTGGCTAAAACAACTGCAGGTTTTACAGGTGCAGAACTTGAAAATCTCATGAATGAAGCTGCACTTTTAGCAGTTAAACACGAAAGAAATGCTATTTCTATGTCAGACCTTAATGAAGCTATGATTAAGGTTGTTGTAGGTCAGGAGAAAAAGTCAAGAAAAATTAGTGACAAGGAGAAAAAACTTACTGCTTACCACGAAGCAGGTCACGCGATTGTAACAAGACTTATGCCCGACCAAGACCCTGTTCATCAGGTTTCTATCATACCTCGCGGAAGAGCAGGCGGGTATACAATGCATCTTCCTACAGAAGATAAAATGTATAACTCCAAAAAGGAAATGCAGAACAATATAGTTGTTCTTTTAGCAGGACGTGTTGCTGAAAAGCTTGTGCTTGATGATATAAGTACAGGTGCATCAAATGATATTCAACGTGCTACTTCTATCGCAAGGTCCATGGTTACAAAATATGGTATGAGCGAAGCACTTGGTACAGTATTTTACGATTCTGAACAGGAAGAAGTGTTTATTGGCAGAGATATGGGACACACCAAGGTGTACTCAGAAGAAATTGCCGCAAAAATCGATAATGAAATCAGAAACATTATTGATAATGGTTATAATGAGTGTATAAGACTTTTGAAAGAAAATATTGATAAACTTCATATAATTGCTCAAGCCTTAATTGAAAAAGAAAAAATTGACGGCGAAGAATTTGAACAACTTTTTACAAGTATATAATTTTAGTCTCTGTCCTATATGAGTGTTGATGAACAAAAAATATACAATTTTAAATATAATTATGCATAAATAGAATTGTTACTAACATAAAAAATTACGTTCCTTTACAAGTACATTTTGTGGAGGAACTATTTTATGACTGGTTTTAATTCTAATTTCAATGATATTCAAAAGCAAATCTCTTTTGCAAATCTTACTGACGAGCAAATTTTGGAGTTGCTATCCATTTTGCAAACAAAGAGAAGTGAACAATCCAAACTAACAAAGGAAGAAAAGGTCTTTCTTCAATGTTGCAGAGAACGTAGGAGTTATTCTGCAAATAAGGATTTAGATACTGTTGTTTGTCCTATTTGTGGTTCAATCAAGATTATTAAGAATGGCACAAAAAATGGCAGACAGAGATACAAATGTAAAGACTGTGCAAGAACTTTTGGGGATACCTTTGGTACTGTTGCTTTTCGCTCCAAATTATCTATTGTAAAGTGGATTGAGTTTATCAAGTTAACTTTACAAGGGGAGAGTTGCCGTACCATAGCAAAAGAACTTGGTATCAACAAGCAGACAGTATTACACAACAGACATAGGATATGTTCTGTTCTTCATCAGTTTGTGTGCAATCAAGACGATTTCAAGAGTTTAGCAGAGAGTGACGAGTATTACTATCCTTTGTCTTTCAAGGACATAAAAGCCCCAATGTTTTTCTTGAATACACTTGGCAGAATGCCATATACTCATAGAAATTACAAACAAAAACTCGAATATATTGAGAAACAAGGATTTGACAATGCTTTCCTACAATCTCTCATTAAAAATGAAGAACAGGATAGAAATGAGTTGCTTAACTACGTCAATGACGATGATTTAAAATCACAAGAAAAGTTCTCCAATGCCCTAAATGGTATGGATACAGAGAAAATTATTCAGGTCTTGAAGACATTGAATGAACAGCAGAAGAAAAAGAGAGGTATCAGCAATCAGCAAGTATGTAGTTTGTCTTGTGTTGATAGAAATAATAACCATTTCTTGCAAACTGTTTGTGTTGGCAGAATATGGGCAAGTCATATTGAAAAAACACTTTTACCACACTTTACGGAAGATACTGTTTTGATTACAGACAGCCACAGAGCATATAAGACGGTAGCAAACAAGCACAAGATACCATTAAAGCAAATTCCAAGCGGAAAGCATACAAGTGGTGGATATAGTCTTGGTCATATCAATGGTTATCACCACAATATAAGTGATTTTATGTATCTGTATCATGGTGTATCTTCCAAATTTCTTGACTACTACCTTGCACTATTCTATTGGGTTGAGAAGAACAAGCACAAATCCTATCTTGAACAAGCCTATGATATAATTACTCTGTTATCCAATCAGGCTAAAAAGATACCACTTAACAAGTTTAAGGACAAGCCTATATCCTTTGCCTTAAAAGGTATGTTAAGTTAACAATTTTGTTGATTTTATCTCTGTAACGTGACAAATGAGCAAAAGTATGATATAATATAGTCATAGATTGAAACTTTTTTCTAATTTATCAGTCTATATAGATAATAAAACAGTTAGACAAATAAGAATTTGACGTTCAATTTTCACTCTACTAATGGTTGATTTCTCCCCTTTCAACCATTAGTTTGTGTTATTTTTCTTAAAAGGTGCTACAATTAAAGTGAAAGGAGGTAGACTATGGACCAAATCAAAATAGGAAAGTTTATTGCCGAGTGCAGAAAAAAGAAAAATCTTACACAAGCACAGTTGGCAGAAAAATTGAATATAACCGACAGAGCAATATCAAAATGGGAGACAGGCAAAGCAATGCCCGATTCCGATATTATGCTCGACCTTTGTTATATTCTTGGAATAAATGTAAATGAATTATTATGCGGGGAGATAATTGATATGGAACAAAAGGATGAACAATTAAATGAACTGATTTTTCAGATGGCAAAAAATGAGGAAAGATATCATAAACGACTGCTGCATTCCGCATATGTGATTGTCGCAACCAGCCTGGTAGCACTTATTTGTCTGATGACTTTAATATCACTCCTTATCCCTGAATGTGGATTTCAAGACTTTTTGATAATAGTGTCTGTTATACTATTTATAATTCCTTGCATTATTGCTCTTAAATTTAAGGTAGAGACAGGGTATTATGAATGTAAGAACTGTCAACATATGTATGTTCCTAACTATAAAGAGATTGCCTTGTTGATGCAAACGCCAACCAGAAGATTGTTGAAGTGTACTAAATGTGGAAAATGGACTTGGTGCAAAAAACTAACCAAGAAATAAATTCCAATTTGTTGAACTAAATAGCATATATCCTATAGGAGCAAGGTTGAAATATACCTTGCTCCTTTTTGTATAACGAAAACCACGCGATAGTCGCGTGGTTCTAAAAAGGTTAACCGATGAACAAAAATCCTCCAATGTGTTATAATAAATGCGACCTGCCAGTCGAAAATAAAAACACATTGGAGGATTTATCTATGAAAAAAGA